>NZ_CP029684.2:998636-1331515 GCF_004102045.2 Oenococcus sicerae
CAGCATGACGCGTCAATTCTGATCCCGTACCAGCAGTCGTGTTAACGGCGATCAATGGCGGCAATGGCTTGTCTAATGTTTCAATACCGGCTAATTTAGTAATGTCATCGCCATTGGTTAGAATGATGCCTGCACCTTTTCCTGTGTCGTGGGCCGAACCGCCACCGACTGTAATGATCGAATCAGCTCCTTCTTTTTGATACAATGCTTTGGCTTCTTGTATATTGTGTATCTTTGGATTAGCTTCTACGCCATTGTAGATGATGTAATCGATTCCAGCGGCTTTTAATGAGTTGATCGTTTGCTCGACTGCACCATTTTTCAGGCCTTGTAAAAATTTATCTGTCACGATCATTGGCTTTTTCATCGCCAGCATCTTGGCACGATCACCAATTTTGTTAATGACACCGGGACCGAAAAAATTAACACTCGGCATCAAAAAATCATAACTACGTTCCATAACGCTCCTTTTTGGAGAACCAACTTTCCCCAAACCCCATTTTAGAAGGGGCAGATTGTGAAAAAAATAGTTAACTAACTTTTGTAATATAATCAGTCGCAATAGTCTGCTTTCGCGTTATACTAATAGGCATCGAGACCAGAAGCCGTGATAGTTTGTTGCAGAAAGCCGAAAGTGATGAGAACCGGTACAAACGAAAGCGAAACTGACTAGCTCTAATAAATCATCAATAAAATAACCAAAGAGGTCGTCTCGTATACTCATGAGGCGGCGAAGTTGGGTGGTACCACGTTTTAAAACGTCCCTCGCTATGTTTTTAGTGAAGGGCGTTTTTATTTTCGAGGAATTATGGCAGATTTAAAGATAACAATGCCGGATGGCAAGGAAAAAGAAATTAGTGAAGCAACGACGCCTTTGCAGATAGCATCTGCAATCAGCCCATCGCTAGCAAAAAAGTCAGTTGTGGCCAAAGTTGATGACCATTACATCGGCATGAATGAAGTGATTCGTTTTAGCGGAAAATTCAAATTAGTGACCAAAGATGAAGATGAAGCTTTGGATGTTTTGCGCCATTCAACAGCTCATTTGCTTGCTCAAGCATTGCGCCACTTGCATCCACAGATTCATTTAGGTGTCGGCCCTTCGATTGCTAATGGCTTTTATTATGATACGGATGATTTGGCCGAAGCCGACAAGCAAGTCGCAGCTGATGAATTTCCTGCAATTATTGCCGAAATGAAGCAGCTGGTCAAACAGAATATTCCGATCAATAACCGACCGGTTTCGCGTCAGGAAGCTTTGAAGATTTTCGCAGCTGATCCATATAAGACTGCTTTGATCAATGATTTGCCGGAGAATGAAGAAATCACAATTGCTGAACAAGGTGACTATACTGATTTGGACCGCGGCGGTTTGGTCCCTTCGACGGGTTGGATCAAACATTTTGCGCTAACTTCTGTTGCTGGTGCATATTGGCGCGGCAAGTCCGATAACCAGATGATGCAGCGAATTTATGGCCTGTCAGAATGGGATGCCAGTCGTTTAGAAGAACAAAAAAAAGCGTTAGAAGAGCGTAAAGAACGCGATCATCGAACAATTGGCAAACAGATGGAATTGTTCTTTACGAGCCAGGAAATTGGTGCCGGATTACCTGTTTGGCTGCCAAATGGTGCTGCGATCCGTCGCACGATCGAAGATTATTTGGTTGAAAAAGAGCGTCAAAACGGTTATATGAACGTTTACACGCCGGTCGTTTCTAATTTGGACTTATATAAGCGTTCTGGTCATTGGGACCATTATCGTGATGATATGTTTCCCGCTATGACGGCTGATGATGGTGAACAGCTTGAATTGCGTCCGATGAATTGCCCATCGCATATCGCTATTTTTGAACATGAACCGCGTTCTTACCGTGATTTGCCTTATCGTATTGCTGAATTTGGCCAAATGCATCGTTGGGAAAAATCTGGTGCACTGACGGGCCTTTCTCGTGTACGCGAAATGACATTAAATGACGGTCATACAGTTGTTTCTCCTGAACAGGTCGAGCCTGAATTTAAAGATATTCTGCGCTTGATCCGTGAAGTTTATGCTGATTTTGGTTTTACAGATAATGATTATCGTTTCCGCCTTTCTTACCGCGACCCCAATAATACGCAAAAATATTTCGATGATGATGCCATGTGGAAACACGCTCAGGATGCTTTGAAACGCGCAATGGATGATATGGGACTTGATTATTTCGAAGCTGAAGGCGAAGCTGCTTTTTATGGACCAAAACTAGATATTCAATTTAAAACGGCCCTTGGAAACGAAGAGACCATGTCAACGATCCAACTTGATTTTCTATTACCGGAACGATTTGATATGAAATATACAGGCGAAGATAACCAAGATCACCGTCCAGTACTGATTCACCGAGGAGTTGTCGGGACAATGGAACGTTTTGTGGCTTTCCTGATTGAAAAGTATAAAGGCCAGTTCCCGACTTGGCTGGCACCCGTACAAGCCGTTGTGATCCCAGTCAATAATGGTGCGCATGGCGACTATGCCAAGAGTATTTATAGCAAATTAATGAAAGATGGTCGTCGTATCAAATTAGATAATCGGGACGAGAAGCTTGGTTATTTGATTCGTGATGCTCAAGTCAATTTGAAAACACCGTATATTCTGGTCGTAGGTGATCAGGAAGTGAAAGATCACACGGTTACTGTTCGTTTCCGTGGGAGCGATTATACTAAAGAAATGTCTGTCGATGCATTCGTCGAGATGATCAATGATGATGTTGCGAATTATTCCAAAGGCAGCGACAAAGTGAAGGAGATGTTAAACAAATGACCGAAATTTCGTTAGAACAAATCAAAGAATTTGATCAAGGCTTAAAAAGTTTTCCTGCGGCCGACGTGATTCGTCGAGCTGTCAGCAGTAATGGTATCGACAAAGCAACTTTAGATGCGAAGGCAGCTATTAATTCCCAGCCGGTTTTTTCCGTTGAAGTGAAAACAGGCAAAGTAGCTAATCAGATGGCTTCTGGACGCTGCTGGATGTTTGCCGCCTTGAACACAATGCGTCATCATACAGCTGATCTTTTCAATATTTCCGACAAATTCGAGTTATCACAAAGCTATACTTTTTTCTGGGATAAATTCGAGAAATCAAATTATTTCTATAATAATGTTGTTAAAACGGCTGATCTGCCTTTGGATGATCGTAAAGTTGCCTATCTGATGCAAACGCCTCAACAAGATGGCGGCCAGTGGGATATGATTTGTGCCATTATTGAAAAATATGGTCTAGTGCCACAATCCGTTTTCCCGGAAAGCTTTGATTCTAGCCATTCTTCAGCTTTAAATCGCTTATTGAATCGTAAACTACGCAAGGATGCCGTTGAGCTGCGTGCATTAGCTGCTCAAAAGACGAATCAAGCTGAAATTGATGAGAAAATCAAGGAATTAAATGCTGATAATTATCGTTTTCTCAGCTTGGTTTTTGGTGATCCCGCTGATGTTGCTCACTTTGATTTTGAATATCGCGATGAGGACAAAAATTATCATTTGGAAAAAAATCTGACGCCAAAATCATTTTTTACCAAGTTTGTCGACCAAGATCTTGAAGACTACGTCTCGATCATTAATGCGCCAACAGCTGATAAACCTTATGACAAAACTTATACGATCGAGAACCTTGGCAACGTTGTTGGTGGTCGTCAAGTTAAGCATTTAAACGTCAAGCTTGACGAATTCAAAAAATTAGCCATCGCGCAATTGAAGGACGGTCAATCGGTTTGGTTTGGTGTTGACATGGGTCCGCAAGTTGATCGCGAGACTGGTTTGATGGACCTTGATAATTATGCCCAAGAAGCGGCCTTTGGTATTGATGTTTCTTTGACCAAAGCAGAGCAGCTGGACTATGCTGATTCGTTGATGACGCATGCAATGGTTTTAACCGGCGTTGATCTTGACGAAAATGATCAGCCTCTACGTTGGAAAGTTGAAAATTCTTGGGGTGAAAAGCCTGGCAAAGACGGCTATTTTGTTATGTCAGATGCTTGGATGAGTCTTTACAGCTACCAAGTTGTTGTCAACAAAAAGTATTTGCCTGAAGCACTGAAAACTGCCCAAGTTCAGGATCCAAAGATATTAGATCCTTGGGATCCGATGGGTGCTTTAGCCTAAATATCTGTCAGATTTTCAGATATCAAAAACCGCTTTTCGAGGCGGTTTTTTGTTTAAGCGGATTTTTTTTGCTCGTACGATGGAACTGATGATTTTTCGTCATGAAATATCTAAAGGCGATGATGGCTGTTAATGTAATCATTATTTCCTCCCATTTGCTACTAACTTTAAGCGAAACATCAGGACAAAAATATAAAAAAACGACTTACTTATGTAATTGTTTGGAAACTAATTATCGAACAGCTGATGCCGGTATTGCTTGGGTGTCATGCCAGTAACAGCATGGAATATTTTGACAAAGTAACTTTTGTCAACGAAAGAGAGATAATTTGAAATTTCTTGCAGGCTTTTTTTGTTATTCGCCAGAAGATTTTTTGCTAAGGCAATTTTTTTGCTGTAAATATAATGTTTAACTGTCATATCATAATGACTTTTAAAGGTCGCGTTAATGCTTTGTTTGGAAACATTACAATTTTCAGCGATATCATGCAAAGCTAGCTTATCAGTTAGATGGGTATCAATATAATGGCGACAAATGGTCGCAATATCTGTTTCATTTTCACGATTATAGCCCTTTAGTGCTTCAAAATATTCCCAGACAATTGTCTTCACATCTGTGTAGAAATTAAGCAGCTCATTTTGATAGACTGATTCAATTAATTCGATTCTCATTTTGGCAGCTTGGTTAAAAGGGAGCCCTGAATCGATCGCGTGATCAGCTAGACTACAAATGAGAGAAACTAAAAGTTCTTTGAGATAGGATTGGCTATATTGTTCAACTACCTCCGATCGACTGTCTTCTTTCGCTGATAATAAATACTTCATCTCATTCAGATTTTTGATAATTCGTTTCTCATCTAAGCCCTGTAAACTTTCAGCTATTTGTTCTTGATAGAAAAAGAAAATTTCTTCTTTGGAACCCTTTTTAAAAGTTTGTTTACGATCGCTAGTTTTTTTTGACTCATTTTTCAGCCAATAAATCAGCAAGTGTCGGATTGGTGCAGCTGTATTGCTGTAAATGGCATAAACGATCTCAGCCAATTGTTTAACTTTTAAAATAGCCTTCTCACTGTTGCTGCTGAGCCCCGAATGAAAGTCTCTTTGAATATATTCGTTTGGTACGAGCAGCAGGCTCTTTTTGGATTCAATTGGAATGTTGAGCATGATCCTGTCACCGTTTTTGATCAAGATATCATTGCCTAGTGAAGCCAATCTAGCAATACGTGCAATATCTTCACTATCGATGAGGACAAAATCGTGATCATCGCCATCAAGTGAATGACCTATTTCGCCATCTTGGATCAAAAATATTTTTTGATCAGTGATTTCACTGAACAATTTTAGATTTTGCTTTGCGTCAGTCATGCACAGATTTTCAGATCATCTTAAGAAATTGTTTATATAAATAATTTCAATTTTTACATAAAACCAATCATATGCTTGCTATGATACGCCTGTTTTGAAAAATAGATTGGATGGTGACAGACGCTAGCATATTAGCAATGAAAATTTCCAACAAGTGAATAGTCTCTTCAAGTTGTCTTTTTAAACAAAGACCAAAATTACATGCCATGGAGAATTGCTTTGTCGATTGAATTTGAGAATATTAGTAAAACGTATGATCAAGCACCAGTTCTTGAAAGTATTAATGCGGAAATTGCAAGTGGTGAATTTTTTGCAGTAGTTGGCCCTTCCGGTTGCGGCAAGAGCACGCTTTTAAGAATGCTGGCGGGGTTAATTGATATTACAAGTGGTGTCATTAAAATTAATGGCAAACAAGTCAATGCGTTACCGGCTAAAAATCGGGGTTTAACAATGGCTTTCCAAGATTACGCACTTTTTCCTTTTTTAAGCGTCGAGGATAACATTGCTTTTGGATTAAAAGCACGAAAAATGCCCATCGAAGAAGTCAAAAAAAGAGTAGATGATGCTCTTGAAATGGTTGATTTGTCAGATTTTAGAGAACGAAAGCCCAAGGATCTTTCTGGTGGTCAGCGGCAGCGTGTGGCTTTAGCTCGAGCCATTGCAAGTGATGCCAAAATATGTTTAATGGACGAACCTCTGTCTAACTTAGATGCCCAATTGAGAGCCAGAATGCGCAGCGAGATCAGGGGTCTTCAGCGTAAGCTAGGCTTGACTTTGATCTATGTCACGCATGATCAAGTGGAAGCGATGACAATGGCGGACCATATTATGGTTTTAAACGATCATCAAGTGCAGCAGATCGATACGCCGTTGGGTATTTATAATCACCCGGCCAATGAATTTGTTGCCAACTTTTTCGGTACACCTCAAATTAATATTCTCTCGGGAGTTTATGAGGCTAATGACGATCAGATCGTGATCGATCATGATTTAAAACTATCGATCACTGAAAAATTAAGTCGGCAAAATTACAAGATCGGTATTCGACCGAATCAATTAGATTTTACGGCGGTTGGTCCGGGCAAAGGGAACGCGACTATTTCAGATTTATCCAATCTTGGTTCACAAACGATCGTGTCAGCGCTCTTAGACAATGGACAAACAGTCAGAATTATCAAAGAAGAACAACTTTTGATCGATGATCAGCAGCGCATTAAAATATTTTCTAAAGGAACTGCTTTTGTTTTTGATCCTGACAAAAAGACTTTGGCTGCTGTCAGTCTTGGGAGCCCTATCTAATGGCCGAAAATAATCGCGTGATCGATCCTAGCGGCTCGGCGGTAAAGGCAGCCAGAGGCGGTTTGGATTTTCAACAACTATCTGTGAAAAAGAATGATAAAGGCTATGCTTGGTTGTTTTTAGGACCATCTTTGCTATTACTAATCGTTTTTATTTTTTACCCGATGCTGAAAACCCTTTATTTGAGTTTATTTTTAACAAACGGCAACGGTCAGAATACGGTATTTGTTGGGCTGCAAAATTACATGACTTTACTAACTTCGGCCACTTACTTTGCTAGTCTTTTTGCAACCTTGATCTATGTACTTGCTGTCTCGTTGCTCACGATTATTTTGGGCCTGCTGTTAGCGAGTACGGCTAGCAAGAATGTTCGCGGCAGCAGTTTTTTTAGAACGATTTTTTCGTCCACGATGGGCGTCTCAATTTCAGTTTCGGCAATTTTTTGGCTATTTATTTTTAATCCTTCAATTGGTGTTTTCACTCAATTGGCTGCTTTTTTACATCTGCCGATTTTAAACTGGTCGACCGATCCTAATTTGGCTATGCTTTCCGTGATCATTTCAACGGTCTGGATGAACTTAGGCTTTGCTTTTCTAATTTTATTCAGTGCCTTTCAATCCTTACCGCAAAGCCTTTATGAAGAAACGGCCATCGAAGGTGCCAGTCCCAGTTATCGCTTTTTTCATGTGACGCTGCCGCTTATTTCGCCGACACTTTTCTTTGTCTCGATCATCACATTGATCGAGTCCTTTAAAAGCTTTGGCTTGATTGATTTAATGACGGCCGGTGGACCGAATAATGCGACCAATTTGCTTGTTTATCATATTTATCAAAATGCCTTTTTAAACGGCAATTATTCTCAGGCCAGTGCGGAATCAGTTATTTTGACCATCGTTATTGCTGTTCTCACTTTTATCCAATTTAAATATCTTGAAAAGAAGGTCAGCTACTAATGGCAAACGTCGATCAATGGACTAGGAATAAAAAAATCTGGCACTATATCCTATTGATTTTACTGTCAGCCTTGATCATTGGGCCTTTCATTATTGGCCTTTGGACCAGCTTGTTGCCAACTGCTGATATTTCCAGCGGCAATTTATTGCACAGCAGTATTTCTTTAAACAATTATTGGGAAGCTTTCACGCAGACACCGATCATTCGTTATTTGTTTAATAGCTTGCTGATCTCTTTTTTAACGATGCTCTGTCAGGTTTTCTTCTGCTCAATGGCGGCTTATGCTTTTGTCTTTATCGAATTCAAGCATCGGAATTTCTATTTTTACCTTGTCTTATCCACGATGATGCTGCCATTTGAAGCCGAGGTGATCCCGAATTTTCAAACGATCAAATCCTTGGGTTTGCTTAATAGTTACGCTGGCATGATCGTCCCTTTTATGACATCGGCCTTTGGCATCTTTATGCTGCGCCAAGCCTTTATGCAAATGCCCTACGAATTAAAAGAGGCTGCTGATGTTGAGGGACTGAATCACTGGCAGTTTTACGTGAAAGCTGTACTGCCTTATAGCAGATTGAGTCTTTACACTTTGGCCGCCTACAGCTTTCTATCAGCCTGGAACCAATATCTTTGGCCGATGCTGACGACTTTCAGTGATGATTTTCGACCAGTTCAAGTTGGTTTACGCGAATTACAATCTCAAGAAACATTTAATAATTGGGGTATGATTCAAGCCAGTGCGGCCATTATCGTGATCCCGACTCTGATTGTTTTGTACTTTGGTCAGCATTACTTTAAGTCTGGTTTGAATGAGGGTGCAGTCAAATGATCAAGAGAGAAAAAGTTTTCTATCAGATAATCATGCTTGTGGCAACAATTTTATTGTGCTTAAGTACGGCGGTTATCAACCATCGACAGTCTTTTGCGGCTAGCGATCAGAAAAGAACGAAAATCGTGTTTTGGCACGAAATGACCGGACCGGCACAGGCACAGCTGAATACTTTTGTGCAGCAGTTTAATCAGTCACAAAAACAATATCAAGTTGTCCCGCAATTTGAAGGGTCTTACGAAGAGGCTGTGCAGAAGATTTTAAACACCCATGGCAGCAGCGCATCGCCAGCTGTTTTTCAATCGGCAGATATTTCTGTCAGCCAGCTTTATCACAGCGGCTATATTACAAAAGTACAAAAATTTGTCGACCAAGATCAAAGCTTCGATATCAGTAAAATTTCTTCAGTTGCGCGTGCTTTATATAGCCAAAAAGGAGAGCTTTTGGGCATGCCTTTCAACACCTCTCAGCCGGTGCTCTATTACAATGCCAGTTTACTAAAGAAATATCATATTACGCCACCACCACTTGATCCAAGTTATAGTGATATTACCCGTGTGGCTACGCAATTATATGAACGATCACATAAAAAAGTAAAAGGAATGAGCATGGAAGTATATGGTTGGTTATTTGATCAGCTCATCGCAAATTCCGATAACTATAGTGTAAATAAGCAAAACGGTCGATTGTCAACACCGACGCAAGCATCGTTTATTAATTCTGGATCGTTGAAAGCCATGAAGTGGGTTCAAAAAAACGTGAAGAAAGGTGATTTCATTAATTATGGTTCAGGTGGCAATGCTTCCGCTAATGAAATTGCAGCGTTCCTGTCAGGCAAGCTCGGCATATTTATGGAATCATCAGCCGAAATTGGTCAATTGACACTTGGCATGAAAAAGCAGGAATTAGGTGTCACTTACTATCCACATGCTGATGGTCAAAAAGCCAATGGCGTCGCCATTGGTGGTGCGGCGCTTTGGATCGGCAATGATAAAAGTCAAAAGGTCCAACAAGGAGCTTGGGATTTTATTAAATATTTGGAAACGGCTAAAAATCAGGCTGTTTGGCAAAAAGCGACCGGTTACTTGGCGTTAAATAAAGATTCCCGTAAGACGAGTATCTTAAAATCGCTCTATAAGAAAAATCCAGCGCTCAAAGTGCCAAGCAACCAATTGCTAAAAACAACTGCCAATAATGCCAATTCCGGTATTTTCATTGAAGGAATCGTTCAAGAAAGAATCATTCTCAATACGGCGCTGGATCAAATTTATAGCAATGGCAATATCGATAAAAGTTTGAAGCAGGCTGAGCAAGCAATGAACAGCTATATTAAAAATAATAATCGTGCCAATGGCTGGAAGTATTAGTTCTAAAATGAATAGAGGAGAGAAGATGTCGGATCAACAGACTTTAATTTTTGCCCATCGTGGTATTCCGATTCGTTTTCCGGAAAATTCACTTGCTGGTTTTCAATATACAATTGATCAGGGGGCTGATGGTATTGAATTTGACGTTCATTTGACGAAAGATAGAATTCCAATTATTATGCATGATGAAAAAATTGACCGGACGACAGATGGCAGCGGCTTTATCAAAGACTATCAGTGGAGCGAGTTAAAAAAATTCAAATTGGCCGATGGACAATCAGTTCCTTCTTTGGCTGAATTTTTACAAGTCGTTGAAAACAAACCAATTCGCCTGAATCTTGAATTTAAAACTGATTTATTTCACTACGAGGGCATTGAAAAAATTGTTATGGCAATGGTGAAGCGGACGGAACTTGCTTACCCGATTATATACTCATCTTTTTATTTAAATTCGCTGAGAAATTGCTATCAAATTGATCCAGATGGCCAATATTGTTTTTTGACTGCTAAATATCTTCATAATGCTGAACATTTCATGAGGATCAATCATTTAGCCGGACTTCATCTGAAACACTATCAAAAAATTCCGCATACGATCGAACGCATCTGGACTGTTGACGATCCTGCAAAACAAAGAAAATTGTTTAAGAAAAAAGTTGCCGCTTTGTTTACGAATGATTTTCAAAGCGCCAACGAAAGGCGTTTAGCGTTTAAATGAATGTAGTGAGAATTACACCTGATTCAGGAAGGCTGATGATATGCAGTTATTATCGAAAAAAGAGCATCCCTTTAGAATTTGCCAGTTGACCGATCTGCACTTGGATCCTTATCCTTTCTCGGTAGCTGATCAGGAAACCATCTCCAAAATTCAGCGTTTACTTGCTAGCACGAAATTTGATTTGATCATGATAACCGGTGATTTGATTTGGGGGAAACATTCTGCTGACCCAAAAGAAACGATGAAATATTTCTACGCTATATTTGATCAGATTAATACGCCTGTTGCTGTGACCTATGGCAATCATGATACAGAAGGTTTGTTTGATCGTGAAACAATTCGCAGCTATGAATCCTTTATAAACCATCCAGCCGATAAACATCAGCGTTTTATTGTTCACGATCTTGAAAATTACAGTCTACAGATTGTTGACCATGATAGCGGAAAGTTGTCTCACGTGATCTATGTCTGGGATAGTGGTGCTTATTCAAATGATGACCGCTTCGGTCTCTATGAACCGATCAGTCGAGAACAAATTAATTGGTTTGAAAAACTGCCTTACGATAATTCTGTACCAAGAGTTGATCTGGGTTTTATTCATATTCCGATCCCGGAATATGCCGAAGCTAAAAATTTTATTTTTGATGGCCAAATCGCTGAGCCGATCGGTTCGCCGGAAATTAATTCCGGACTTTTTTATAGTTTGCTGAAAGATGCTAATTTTAAAGCCATTTTTGCAGGTCATGATCATGATAATAATTTCATGGCCAATTATCGCGGCATTGATTTTGTTTATGGCAATGCCAGCGGTTTCAACACTTACGGCAAAATCAAAAGAGGTTACAAACAAATTGATCTTTATGAAGATCATATTACAAGCAAAAATATTCCTTTTCCGGACAATTAGTGTCAATTTTGGCATGTAAGATACTATTTTGTTCGTAAAAGGCTTTAAATGACCCTGATTTAGTATAAAATTTAGTTGCTAGGTAATTAGTTTGCTTTACTTGGTTACTTAGTTTTTATTCTATGGCGATTTTTGCGATCAAACCAAGATACTGGCATCAAAAAGTTTCAGGACTAAAAGCGTTTGTTAATGTTAGTCCTTTATTTTTAGTTGTCCGTGTAAGCGCTTGCGTAAAACGTTTAAATAGACTAATATTTATGAGTAACAAAAAACAGTCTCTTTTTAGGGATGGGGAATAAAGGAGGATAGCACGATGGTTGGAATAGTCATCGCAAGTCACGGCGAATTTGCCAAGGGCATTCTTCAATCAGGCGAGATGATATTCGGCAAGCAGGAAAAAGTAGCAGCTGTTACTTTTATGCCGAATGAAGGTCCTGATGATTTGAGGAAACATTTGGATGCAGCGATTGCCAGTTTTGCTAGCGACGATGAAGTTCTGTTCTTAATTGATCTTTGGGGCGGATCTCCATTTAACCAATCGAATGCTATTTATGAAGAACACAAGGATAAAATGGCGATCGTTACCGGCTTAAATTTGCCGATGCTGATCGAAGCATATTCTTCGCGTTCAAACTTAAATAGTGCTCATGAAATTGCTGCACATATTCTAGTCGAGGCTCGCGCCGGAGTTAGAACTAAGCCTGAGGAATTGACACCCAAGGCGGCTGCGCCGAAAGCTAAAGCGGCCATTATTCCGCAAGGAGATGGACAAGCAAAGATCAGTTTGGCAAGACTTGATTCGCGTCTGCTTCATGGACAAGTGGCCACAGCATGGTCTAAATCAGTTAATCCGACACGTATTATTGTTGTTTCAGATAATGTGGCTAAGGATCAACTAAGGAAGTCGCTGATCACTGAGGCTGCGCCTCCTGGAATCAAAGCTAATGTTATCCCGATCGATAAGATGATCAAGATTTGGCATGATCCAAGGTTTGGAAATGAGCGTTTTCTATTGTTGTTTGAAACAGCAGAAGATGTTGCACGGGCAGTCGATGGTGGTGTCGACATACCTGAATTAAATATTGGTTCTCTGGCACATTCTGATGGAAAAACGATGATCAACAACGTGTTAGCCGTTGACCAAAAAGATGTTGATACTTTTGAACATCTGCGGGATAAAGGTGTTAAGTTCGATGTTCGTAAAGTGCCTTCAGATGATAGCAAGGATATGCTGGCCTTGATTAAAAAAGCTGGATTTAAGCTGGATGACAGTAAGGAGAAAAAGTAATGTCCGTTATATCGATTATTTTAGTTGTCGTAGTTGCCTTCTTCGCCGGTATGGAAGGTATTCTAGACGAGTTTCAATTCCATCAGCCTTTGGTTGCTTGTACGCTGATCGGATTGGTTACTGGTGATTTGGGTCCATGTATCATGTTAGGCGGTTCCTTGCAATTGATCGCCCTCGGCTGGGCTAACATCGGTGCTGCTGTTGCGCCTGATGCTGCCTTGGCTTCAGTTGCTTCATCGATTATTTTGGTTCTAGGCGGCCAAGGTACTAAGGGTGTTTCCTCTGCGATCGCCTTAGCCATTCCGCTTGCCGTAGCTGGTTTGTTCTTGACTATGGTTGTCCGGACACTTGCCGTTCCGATTATTCATTTTATGGATCGAGCTGCTGATCGTGGCGATTTTAAAACGATTGATCTCTGGCAGATTATCGCGATCTGCATGCAGGGCCTGCGTATCGCGATCCCGGCTGGTGCATTACTCTTTATTCCAGCTTCAGCTGTTAAAGGTGTTTTGGAAGCGATGCCAGCTTGGTTGACAGATGGTATGGCTATCGGTGGCAGTATGGTTGTTGCCGTTGGATATGCAATGGTTATCAACATGATGTCCAGCCGTGAAACCTGGCCTTTCTTCGCTCTAGGTTTTGTTATTGCGACTGTCACTAATTTCACATTGATTGCCATTGGTGCAATTGGTGCCTCACTGGCCCTTATCTACTTGGACCTCTCTAAAAAAGGAAGCTCGTCCAATGGCGGTGGTGGCAACACTGGCGATCCACTCGATGATGTTCTAAATGATTACTAAGGAAAAGGAGGGATAAAAATGGCAGATGAAAAAATTCATTTAACAAAAAGAGATCGACTGGCCGTTGCATGGCGTTCCACCTTTATTCAAGGGTCATGGAATTATGAGCGTATGCAAAACGGTGGCTGGGCATTTTCACTGATTCCCGCTATTAAAAAATTGTATAAGACCAAAGAAGACCGGTCTGCTGCTTTGAAGCGGCATTTGGAATTCTTTAACACTCATCCTTACTTGGCTTCTCCGATTATTGGTGTTACCTTAGCACTAGAAGAAGATCGTGCTAATGGTGCAAAGGTTGATGATACAGCTATTCAAGGTGTCAAAGTTGGTATGATGGGTCCCTTGGCTGGTGTTGGTGATCCAGTCTTCTGGTACACGGTTAGACCAATTTTAGGTGCTTTAGGTGCTTCTTTAGCTCTGAGCGGCAACATTCTTGGCCCGATCCTGTTCTTCGTTCTTTGGAACATTATTCGTTGGGGATTTATGTGGTACACCCAGGAATTCGGTTATCGTGCCGGTTCTAAAATTACAGATGACCTGAGTGGCGGTTTATTGCAAGACGTTACGAAGGGCGCTTCGATCATGGGTATGTTTGTTCTAGCGGCCCTTGTCCAGCGCTGGGTTTCGATCAAATTCACACCAGTTGTTTCAAACATCAAGCTAAGTAAAGGTGCCTATATCGATTGGAATAAGATTCCACTAACGCATAAAGGATTGCAAGATGCGTTTACCCAATATGCTAGTGGTCTTCCTTTAAGTTCTATCAAGACGACGACTTTGCAAAATAACTTGGATTCATTGATTCCTGGTTTGGCAGCCTTACTGCTGACCTTCCTATGCATGTGGTTATTGAAGAAAAAGGTTTCACCAATTATCATTATTTTGGGAATCTTCGTCTTCGGTGTCGTTGCACACTTGCTGAATATTTTGTAAACTGCATTTGTGAGTTATTTAAGAACGATCTTATTCGGGAATCTCTCGATGGATCGTTCTTTTATTAAGCGACAGTTTGAGATTTGTTAAAAAAAAGGAGAAGCAGATGGTAGAGTCGTTGAACACAAAAGTTGATTTAGTGACCAAGGCAACTTCCTTTTTAGGTTTATCCAGTTATGGCAAAATCATGATTGGTGACGTTGGTTTTGAATTTTACAATGACAGCGATATCAATAAATTTATCCAAATTCCTTGGAAAGATGTTGATTATGTGATTGCTTCGGTGCTGCTAAGGGGTCGATGGATTCCTCGTTTTTCCATTCAGACAAAACGCAATGGCAGCTATACCTTTGCTGCTAGACATCCTAAAAGGGTCTTGCGTGCCATACAAAAATACGTTCCCAAGGATCGAATGGTACGCTCCTTGAGCTTTTGGCAGGTGATCAAACGTGGTTTGAAATCAATATTCAGCCGCAAAAGTAAAAAAATCAGCAGTAAATAATTGTGTACGAAAAATGTTTTCACGATAACCCAAAAATGGGTGATTCGGGGAAACATTTTTTTGTGAATTAGTTATATAATTTTTGGAAACGAGGTAAATATAATGGTATCGGAATCGCAAGGGATTTGGCACTGGTTCTACGTTCAGCTTTTTACTAATTGGAAAAAATTCGAAGTCATTTACATTTCGATCTTGGTACTGCTGCAGTTAGCTGTTTATGCAATCGTACCGGATTCTGTGATCGGCATGATCTCAGGCGTTGCAGGTGTTCTTTGTTTGATTTATGGCATGAAAGGGCGCAAAATCAATTTCATTTTTGGCTTAGTTCAATGTTTGGCTATGTCTTATGTGGCTTGGATCAGTCATGCGTATGGGTCCTTTGCTATGGACATCGTGTATGTCATTTCTCAACCGATCGGTTGGTTTATGTGGGGCCACGATGAAGCAACGCACTCTTTTTCAAAGACGATACGCAACTGGATTTTCTTAGGTTCTTTTATTGCTTGGGCTGTCGGCTGGTGGATTCTCTCACTGCTTCACGGACAGTTGCCTTATTTGGACAGTATTAACTTTGTGGTCAGCATTATCGCTCAAACACTTTATATTTTAAAATATAAAGAAAATTGGTCACTATGGATCGTGGTTAATCTGGCAAACATTATTTATTGGTCGATTTTATCTATACAAATTGTTTCCGGCTACACGAAAATTGGTAATTTAGGTTCTGATCTATCTCAAGTTGCTCTGCAGGCTGCACTGCTATTCAACAGTGTTTACGCGATCAAAGTCTGGGGCAGTGGCGAGGCCGATAATGAAGGAGGCACTAGTGTCTAAGATCCCTGTCATTTTAGATTGCGATCCTGGCGTTGATGATGCTTTTGCGATCGTGTCGTCAATTTTGGATCCGCAAATTGATTTAAAACTGATTACGACGGTTTCTGGTAATGTCACGGTTGATTTGACAACAAAAAATGCTCTTTATTTAGTTCAAGATCTAAAATCGAAAGTGCCAGTGGCTTCCGGCGCTGCACGTCCGCTTTTGCGCGAATTGGAAGCTTATGAACCTTGGTTTGGCGAAAGTGGTTTAGGCGACTATCCTGATGCTAGCGGGAAACTGCTGCAAACGGCGACCGATGATAATGCCGTCGCGGAAATGTATCAACTTTTATCGGCTAGCGAAGAACCACTCACGATCGTTGGCACGGGTTCTTACACGAATTTGGGTCTTTTGCTTGTTGAGCATCCGGATATCGTTTACAAGATCAAGCAGTTTGTTCTCATGGGCGGTACTTTGTCGCAAGGCAATATGTCAAGTGTTGCTGAATTTAATATTTATTATGACCCAGATGCGGCTGACCTTGTTTATCGTTCGGGTGTGCCGATCGTGACAGCCGGAATCGATGTTTGCAAAAAAGCGCTGGTGACTTTCCAGAGTAATGATGCGATTGCTAAAATGGGCAAAGTTGGTCTGAAGCTAGCTGATTTATTAAAAAAGTATGCCGAAAAACAGGTTGCGGGCTATATTGTTTATGATTTGAATACGATTTCTTACTTGCTGCATCCGGAATTTTATAAATCTGAGGATTATTTTATTCAAGTCCAAAAAACCGGTCCGGCTCGTGGCGCGACTGTAGCCGATATTTCTAGTAAAAATGACGCTAATGTGAAAGTATTGACGGACGTTGACGATGCTAAACTAAATGCCTGGCTTGTTCAGGAACTAAGCCGCTTGGTTCAATAAATTTTCAACTGATATGCTGAGTTTTATTCATACATAAAAGCAATCCTGATGGACTGTTTTTTTGTATATCGAATAAGCAGATTAAAAATTATTTATGAAACAGTGACTTTGATTATCATCTTGAATTCTAAAAAGGCATTGATGAGAATGGGCTGACTAGTTTTTTGGCAAAAATTGGTATATTTGTTGAGGAGAATAAAAATGCGTTTATGGCATGAACAACTGATAGACAAGCTTCCGCGACAGCAATTGCTCGGTCAACATCGTGAGCTGGCTGCTTTAAGGGGCAATGGCTGGGGCAGATCGCATGCAACCGTGGATTATGTTTTTAAATACTCGCCTTATAAACTTTTCCAATTTCATCAGCTTGTGATCCAAGAGATGCTCAGACGCGGCTATGAACCTGATAAATTATGGTGCCAAGCCAATTATCGCGGCAAAAACTGTCAGCCCTATCAACACTTAACGGCCCTTTTACTGACTGATCCGATTTATCCAGAGCATAATGACGATTATCTCAAGATTTGCCTGCTTAATTTGGCAAACAAAGGTATTCATCTTTCGTGAAAAGGTCAGAGCTTTAATGCACAGAAGCTAATACTCAATCAAATAAAAAACATGCAATCTTGTTTGCATGTTTTATTATCGTTATGCATTTAAATAGGCATTTAAATGGCTCAAACGTTCATATTTTGCTGGTTTTTATGGCTAAAATAGGCTGTTTTTGCCCCTAAGAGAATCAATAAAGAGCTTATCAACCAGTCTATAAATGTTACATTGTTTTTGCAAGACGGGGATGATGATTGATCAAGGATAACAAGCGTAAGCTGCTGCCTGATGGCTTGTTTCGACCACGTTCCCACGCTTTGACCGTATTGACTGAAACACCCATAAAATTAGCAAAATTATCTTGGTCCATGTGTAAAGTGATTCTAATTCTCCGAGTCGTTTCTTTGTTAAAATCATCATCACTCAGCTTCCTTACCTTGACAGAATGGCGAACACGACTGTTTTCATCAATATGCACAATTTCAGAGATACCACTAAGATCACCCTTCAGTGCTTTAGAAACATCGCCGATACTTTCTTCTAGTAATTTGATATCTTCTTTATCCATGGCTTTTTTCAATCCTTTCCACTAGCTTCTTGATTAGTTTCTTTTCATCAGAAATTAAATTTTCTTCAACAGCCTTGGCAAAGATGATAAGTGCAAAAACATTTTGTCCTCTTTTGGCGTAATAGATGATTCGATAATCATTTTCCACCACTCTAATCTTCCAAACATGGCCAATGCCTGTTCCTGACTTAGGAAATATCGTTGTGTCTGGTCTTTGAGAAACGTACTCAGCAATTTTATCCCCAAACTCTTGTTTGACCTGTTTTTCCGCTCTACTGAGATTGTTCTTCTTCATGGACTTCTCAAAAGATTGTGTATAATATATTTCCGCACATCTATTATCTAGTACTCTTTGTCAACATCATTGACGCACACAAAAACGCCCATTACGGACGCTTTTTTCTTGTTTATACTTTACCTAGCTATCTGAGTCACATTTTTAAAGGTCTGAATATCATCTCTCACGGCTTGTGATAACGACAGGGCTCTATAAATGTGCACATAGCTCAGTTAAAAGAAATCTATGAAAGAAAAACCATCAATTTTTTGCTATTACTCGATTGCTCTTTTCAAAACACTGTTATTTGTTGTTTTGTATCTGTTTGATAATGGTTAACACTGACCGCATGATCACATACAGTACTAGTAATAAAGTAGTGAGAACCCAATTTATCCCAGAAATGCCATGAATGTTTGGGAGGGTCAAGGCACCGAATCCCAGTCCAATACATGCCAAGGCCAGTAAAACAACAAGAACTACTTGTCTGACGTTGATTGCTTTGGGAAACAAATTTGTAACACATTCCACTATAAAAACGATAGATAACGAAAAAATAATAGATGCTAGAATATCCATTGTAATTAACCTCACTGACTTCTTAAAATCCTATTCACATTCTATAACTTCAATAACTCCCACGCTTCAGGCTCAATCATGGTCAGCCACCTTTGCAGTGCGCCTGTTCGCTAAATATTGGTGTTCCATTGTCTGCGTGTTTTGATAAACATCATTGATTAAGGCGATCATACAGCCAGAAATACTTTGAACATGCTGATAGGCATCATAAAGCTTGAACACCTCTTCTTGCTTAGTTGGGTCAATAGCTGGATCCGTATGGTTGCTAAAAATGAATAGTAAGTCTTTAAGCTGGTTGACTTTGTTTTCTGTTTCATCAAAGGTTTTTTCATTGATCGTATAAGACATGTTTCTTCTCCATTTCATTACTTAAAAATTCGTGGTGTGTGTATAAAGTCATGACCTCAATAACCTCACTTTTCTAAAAACTCGTATTACTTTTCATATTACTTTCATAAGTAATATCAGGTAATATCTAGAACACCTAAACAAATAAAAAGCGCTCAACCGAGCGGTTAAAGCGCCTTGCCAACATACCTTTATGGAGTAGATGGGAGTCGAACCCATGTCCAAATCATCCAATCACATGAACATCTACGTTTATAGTTAACAGTTAATTTCGCTCTGAATTCGTTTGCTAACTTACAAACTCAGAGCTAGTTCGATTAATTTGTCACTATTTTTGTTCCGAACAGAAGCGCCAACAGCTAATCCACTATTAGGCCAAAATGTTGCCGTGGACTCAACAAGAGGCTACGCGACTGCGATCAAGCAGCTAATGCGTAAGATGGTTCATTATTTTTTGCAGTTATATCTGCAGTCTATGACCCGACAAACGGAAACGCAGTCCATGTTTGTAATAACCTGTCGAATTCCGGAACTACCCCCGAAATGACCAAGTCCATTATATCATGGCTCTTAGCCGCAATTTTTGTTACAATATTAAACGTGCTTTGGCTCCATGGTCAAGTGGCTAAGACGTCGCGTTCTCAGCGCGGAATCATGGGTTCGATCCCCATTGGAGCTATGCTAGATAAACTTTGTCGTGATTATCACTGCAAAGTTTTTTTGTGTCGAAAAGGTTGATTGTTTGCATGTTAAAATTTTCTTATTGCTTAAAGTATTAAGGAGTTTGAAATGCTAAAGAACTATCCTGCAAGTAAGTATCATCCTTTTGATGTTATTCTCGTTAAAGATTTTTCTCAAGATGAAATGATTGGTCTGGAAAACGACTATCACATCGAACCGCAACTCTTAGAATACGTCAACGATAAAAAGGGTCCAGCTCGCATTGACGATGATACAGATGACGAAAATGTGATTATGGTTTTTTGGGTACCGGTCAACGAAAAAAGTCACTCTGAGCCGGTTTCTGTTATTTTCAAGGCCAGAATATGTTTGTTTTTTCGAATTCTAAAATGAGTTTTTTTAATCAATCGATTGAGCAGTTATTGGTTAAACAGCATGATACTCGAACAGCTTTCTTGTTTGACTTGATTCTTTTAACAATGGACCGCTATATCGATATTATTTCGCGCCTATCCGAACGCGCTGAACATATCCAGGCACATTTAAGTTCACATCGTAATAATAAGAATTTTGAGGACCTGACGCGAGTTAATCAGGATATTGTTTTTTTGCGCCCATCAATTCAAGAAAATTCGGATTGTTTTGCTGAAATCAAATCATTTTATAAAGATGCGCGCGCGCAGCCTGACAAATCAGATATTCGTCAAATCCATAAAATCAATATTGCAGTCAAACAAACAACGAGAATGATCGATCTCATTTCAGAAAATATTCAGCAATTAAGCGATGCTTATGACCGTTTGATCAACAATGATCTGAATTCAATTATGCGTTTTTTGACAGTGTGGTCTTTGCTCTTGGCAATTCCACCGATCGTGAGCGGTTTTTATGGCATGAATATGCATTTACCGTTGGCACAAAATAACTTGTCCTGGTTGTTTTCGCTTGTGGTCACGGCTGTTTTAATGCTGATTTTGGTCATTTATTTACGCCAGCATCATTCTTTATAGCTGACTATTTTTTTACAACTCGACTTCAAAGTAATATTGGCGGTTTTGCCGAACTTGGTAAGTCAGCATCGCTAGACCCAAACTACCAGCGAAGACGCCTAAATACATATAGGGGTAGGCCGTGATACGAATGACAGAAACCGCGATCAAAGCAGCATTACTGAAATAACTGCTGAATAAATAAATGATTCGAAAAGGACGATTGAGGTAAATAAACAAGCAAATCGTCTGAAAGACATTTAACAAAGCGACTGTAATTGCTAAATAGATAGCAGCATTGATAATTGTTTGGTTGATTTGCGTCAATGGGAACCTTTCGATTTCATCCAGCATCAAAACCATGGCAATACTCATCGCGATGACAGTAATGAAAATTTTTTTGAACAACAGAAATAATAAAAGAAGTGGTTTATCATCATACATTAGAATTTATCTCATCCAAAGTCATTAGCTTTATAACCATACCATTATTAGCAAAATGATGAAGTAGAACCCAAGAAGGACGCTATCTTGAATCTTCCAAGTCATTTTGCGGAACTTACTGCGTTTTCTACCATCAGTATAGCCTCGCAAAATCATGGCTGTCGCTAAATCCTCGGCCCGTTTGATGGACCCGAGAAAAAAAGGTGTTAAAACGGGCAGAACAGCCCTAATTTGCTGCACAATAGAACCGGTATTTAAAAAAGAGCCCCTTGATTTTTGCGCATTCGTGATCGTATTGATTTCGCGGATAATTGTCGGCACGAAGCGTAAGGCAATCGATAAGGTTAAGACGATATCGTCTACAGGCAGTTTTAAAAATCGAAAAGGCTGTAAAAAGAAAGTCAGTCCATTAGCGATTTCAATCGAAGACGTTGTTAGCGTAAAAAGTGTTGCCATACTGATCGCGACTGTGAAGCGTAGGAATAGGAATATCCCTGTTTTTAAGCCAATGCTAGTGATCGAAATGATGCCCCAAGAGAAAAATGTACTGCCGCCTTTGGAAAACAGCAGCTGCAAAATGGCCGTCAATAAAATCATGATCAAAAAAAATCGGATGCCTTTTAGAAAAAACATCACCGGTATTCTAGCTGCCAGCAAAGCCGCTGAGCAAAGGGCTAGCAATATGACGAAATCAATAGTGCTATTGGCTATAAAACTTAGAAAAATCATCAGAAACAGCGTGATTATTTTATTTCTTGCGTCCAATTGATGAACGAAGGATCTGCCTGCTAAGTAACGTCCAAAAACAATATTCATTGTAGCTTACCTATCTTTTTTTTAGCAAAAATTGTCTGAAAAAAATGAGTCAGTTCTGCTTCATTAATTGGTAGCGGCCCATCATATTTCACGCCTTTTGCTATTAATTTATTGGCCAAATCAAGTGATTGCGGCATGATTATTTTCTTTGCTGCAAGCCATTGCTGACCATGAAACATCTCAGAAACACTGACCTGTTTGACTAGACGGCCTTTTTCCAAAAATAATACCTGATCTGCATCATTGGCAACGTCTTCCATTGAATGCGTGACTAACAAGATCGTCATATGTTGTTGTAGCTGCAGGTTTTTGACTAATTTCATGATTTCCTGCTGACCAATAAAATCCAAACCAGCTGTTGGTTCATCCAAAACAAGTATCTCTGGCTGGGCAGCCAAAACACCTGCAATGGCCACGCGTCTCATTTGGCCGCCGGATAATTCTAAAGGTGATCGGGTCAAAAATTCTCTTGTTAGACCAACTCTAATTAGTGATGCAGCTGCGATCTGGTCAGCTGCAGTTTTAGACATACCGAAATTCAAAGGTCCAAATTCGATATCTTCTTCAACTGTGTTCGCGAATAATTGATTTTCAGGAAATTGAAAAACGACGCCTACTTTTTGCCTAAGCAGTCTTAATTCTTTTTCACGACTGGATGACTGGATTTTTTGATCGTCAATTTGAACAAAACCGGCTGTCGGTTTGAGTAAACCGTTTAAATGATTGATCAAAGTTGATTTGCCGCTGCCTGTTTGACCAATGATCGCTGTGTAAGAGCCGTTTTTGATACTGAAATTGATATCTGTCAACGCTTGGACCGCGAAGGGCGTCTTGGCCTGATAGGTGTAACTCACATTTTTGAATAAGATCGCCATATTTGTGTCACCATGCTTTCTGAGCTTGTATAAGAATCAGGCAAGAACAGCCCGAGATCTGCAAGATCTTTTCTGATGCGTCTTGTGAAAGGAACTTCCAATCCAAAAGAAGTTAGTTTATCATCTTGAATCAAAACGTCTGCCGGTTTGCCTTCTAATACTTTTTTCCCTTGATCGATCACGATAACTTGATCAGCCTGTTGAGTTTCGGCGATATTATGTGTAATGGCGATGACCGTGATTTTGTATGCTGACTGCAGTTTTCTTAAAATGTTCAGCAGTTCTTGGCGACCATTCGGGTCCAGCATACTAGTTGCTTCATCTAAGATAATCATTCGTGGGCGCAAGGCGATGACACTGGCTAAAGCAACACGTTGTTTTTGGCCTCCGGATAAGCTTTCTGGTTCGCGATCAGCTAAGTCAGCTATGCCTACTTCGATTAGTGCAGAGCGGACTTTTTTAATCATTTGATCACGGCTGACATCGTGGTTTTCCAAGCCGAAGGCGACATCATCGGCCACGGTTGCGGCGACAAATTGATTTTCCGGATTTTGAAAAACGACGCCGATCTGGTCCCGAATCGAATCAATATTGTTTTCATTGATTGTTCGATCAAAAAAATCGATCCTACCGCTAATTTGACCAGCTGCCAGTCCTAAAATCAATTTGATTAACGTTGTTTTGCCACTGCCATTGCGGCCGATGATCGACAGCCAGTCGCCTTCTTGAACAGAGAGATTAATATGCTGCAAAATTTTCTTGGAATTGTGCTTATAGGCAAAAGATAAGTCGGATATTTCAATCGCGTTGTTTGTCAAAATGAGATCTTCCTTTTCTGTCTTTAGTCATTTCGCTGCCAGTAACGCAAAATCGGCAACGTGATCAGTGGTGTCGCAATTGCTGATAAAACAGCTTCTGGGATACCATTGCTGGCAATCACAGCGACTAAAAGCGCAGCGATGTACTTGGGACTCGAAACGCCGTAAGCATGAGCGACTGATGGTGTGCGGTAGAAAATATAAATGAGGCCCAGTATCAGGACTGTGTTGATCAAGGCACCGATCAGGCCGATGAGTGCTAAATAAAGTGATTGTTTCAGATTAATTTTTTTAAAGAATATCACCAAATAACCGGCTGCAAGGCCAACTAGGATTCTTGGCAGTATTGAAATCAGCGGGTTCGTAAAGATAAGTGGTTCTACTGGGCTCGTGGGTGCTGTAAAGGCCCTGAGGCAGGATAAAAATCCCCAAACACCGCCAATGATCGCACCGTCTGTCGGCCCAAGCAGCACGGCAGCGATAATGACTGTAATTTGGATAATTGTCAAACTCAAAGGCCCGATTGGAATATACCCTAGCAAGGGTACGAAATTTTGAATGATAACAATGGCGATAAAAAGCGCCATGATAGCTAAATGAAATGCTTTTGTTTGATGTATCATGATTGATCCTTCTCTACCAGCGGCTTAGATGTTACTAATTATAATATCTTAGCGAAGTTCAAATGAATAGTGTTTGTCTGCTGCCAGTGGGGAGCACGCGGCAGCTGATGCAGATCACCATGCTAAGGGCTGGTTCCCGGCCACTGGCGTGCTAGTCAACAATTGGCCATTAGCTCTGGCAGCCATTTGCATAGCGAGTGCGGCATTGCTGATTTTTACCGGTCGAAAGAAAAATAATTAATTTTTAAGCTCTGAATTTATTAGAGCTTTTTTTGTTCGAAAAATATCATAGTCGCTGATCAATATCATGACTTAAATTTTTTGTTGGAAAAAGTTAAAAAAAGCTGGATAATTGGTATATTATTCTCTAACATACCGTCATGAAATCATTCATTGACAATAGGACAATTCGAGACGAAACGGCCCCGACCCATTTCTCTTTAGAAAACAGCCATGCGACGAAAATCGTCTTTCAAAATGCGCCGTTCGTTTGGCAAGAATTTTCTTTTTTGAATCGTGCAAATGAGCGTCATAACTGGGTGTTTGATCAAACTATTTTCAATCAGAGAGACAAACAGGCCAAGCAGCATTTTCCCGTGATCATACATGAGAATTCGATTACTTTTCAAACGGATCCGAGCTGTCAATTGGCCGATGCGCTTTTCCAAGTTACTTATAGCCTTTTTGAAGATAATTCATTAACGATTAAATTCGATAACCTAAATGATACTGGATCGGATTTAGCGTCGATCTTTCTGAAAACTGGCTGGCGGCTGGCAAGTGACTGGACTAAGTCATTACAGATTTATTCTAAGCCGGTTGAATTAAGCCAAGATGATGTTGGAAAACCAGAGAAACAACTGTGGGCATCGGCTCTATTTGATCCAAAAAAACAAGCAGCCGTTATTTTAGAAAATAATCAAACAAAAGCCACGCTGCAGATCTTTAGCAATTTCGATGGACTGGCTTGGTCGCTGATGGCTTTGAAACAGGAAAAAATCTTGTCGCTGACGATGCAAAACAGAATCATTGATGGCCGGTCACAGGATCATGGCTACTGGACAACATATAAAATTAAATCATAAGGATTTTTATGCATAGCTTAACTGAAGGAAAACCGATTAAATTAATAATTTTCTTTACGATTCCTCTTCTGTTAGGAAATCTTTTTCAGCAGCTTTATACTTTCACAGATACCTTGATCGTGGGTAGGGCTTTGGGTGTCAATGCATTGGCGGCTGTTTCGCTTGGTGCAACGCTGAACTGGCTGCTGGTCGGTTTTGCTCAAGGATTTACAGCTGGTACAGCTATCGTGACAGCCAAACGCTTTGGTGCGGGTGATTTCCGCGGTGTCCGTCAATCAATGGTCACGACGATACTTTGTACGGCGATTTTGACAGTAGTTGTGACTTTTATTGCAGTTGTTTTTAATAAACAAATTTTGGAATTGATGCAGACGCCTAAAAATGTCATGACGCAAGCTAATACCTTCTTGACGATTCTTTTGGGATTTATGTTTACGACCATGAGCTATAATTTGGCTGCTAATGCGATGCGTGCGATCGGCAATTCCAGAGCACCTTTAATTTTTTTGATCGTCGCAGTTGTCTTGAATATTATTTTAGAAATTTTGTTCATTGTTGTTTTTCATTGGGGGATCGCCGGTGCAGCTTTTGCGACTGTGATCGCACAGTTGGTTTCCGGAATTATTAGTTTTGTTTATATTTATAAAGTGCTGCCGGTTTTGCAAGTTCGTCGCGGTGACTGGCATAGCAGCTGGTCAGATATTCAGGAACATCTGCGTTTTGGCTTGCCGATGGCGTTTCAGAATTCCATTATTGCGATTGGCAGCGTCATTTTGCAAACAGCTCTGAATACGCTGGGAACGGATTCGGTTGCTTCGTCAGGTGCCGCCTCTCGTATTGACCAGTTAGCTACTCTGCCGATGATGAGCATCGGCATCACGATGGCCACTTTTGCAGCTCAAAATCTCGGTGCCAGAAAATATTCCCGAATTCTGGAAGGTGTCAAACAAGCATTGATCGTGGGCAGTATCTGGGCGATCTTGATGTCTGTATTGGAAATTAGTTTCGGCCATTATCTGGTCCAGCTGTTTTTAGGATCTGGTGGCGAGCAAACTCATATTTTGAATCTTTCGAGAATTTATTTTGTGGTCAACGGGGGTCCCTATATCCTATTATCAACGCTCTTTTTGATTCGCTACACGCTGCAAGGATTGGGCAATGCTTCAGTACCAACGATAGCTGGTATTTTTGAACTATCTATGCGAGCTTTTGCAGCCCTGATCTTGGTCGGTATCTTTGGTTATGCTGGGGCGGTTGCGGGTACGCCATTGGCTTGGTTCGGGTCGCTGATGGCCTTAATGCCGGCATGGATCTCAGCCCAAAAAAAATTAAAGAAATTAAAGAATGGTCAACGAATAAATAATAAACTTGAGAGCATTGATTGATCTTGTGAGCTCACGATTGGCCTTTATTCGCGATTCCGTCTATAATAATAGTCAGGAATGGTCAAATTATGGCAGAAACTAATATTTCAGATGTAATCGAACAATATCTAAAGGCGATCCTTGATCAAGACGAAATTGCTGAAATCAAACGCAGTGAGATCGCAAGTCGTTTTGCAGTGGTCCCAAGTCAGATTAATTACGTGATCAATACGCGTTTTACTTTGCAAAATGGTTATGTTGTTGAATCAAAACGTGGCGGTGGCGGCTACATCAGAATTGAGCACGTCGATTTAGTTGATGATACGAAAATATTTGACGAGCTGATCGATTACATCGGCGACTCAATTGGTGATAATAATGCTGATCAAATTATCGCGGCGCTTTTGGAAGACAAGGTAATCAGTGAGCGCGAAGCGAATATTATGATCGCAGCAATTGACAAGAACTCATTGCGGATCTCCGATAAAGTAACAGAAAATACAGTTCGGGCTCGTGTCCTTGTGGGCATGATCAATCGACTGAGATTTGAGAGCACAAA
Organism: Oenococcus sicerae; assembly: GCF_004102045.2. Classification (GTDB taxonomy): domain Bacteria; phylum Bacillota; class Bacilli; order Lactobacillales; family Lactobacillaceae; genus Oenococcus; species Oenococcus sicerae. The sequence goes on from NZ_CP029684.2 coordinate 1,026,049, forward strand.
CATTCATGGATAATCAATATACAGCATCTGCAAAAAATGTTTTACTCTTAGCACAAGAACAAGCTAAGTATTTTAAACATGAAATTGTTGGTTCTGAGCATTTGTTATTAGCTTTGGCTTTGGAAAAAGATGGTTTAGCCAGTAAGGTGCTTCAGGATCACAATGTCACCGATGACGATATTAGAAATGAAATTGAACAGTTCACAGGTTATGGTTCTCACGAAAATGTGAGAGCTGGTTTTTTGGCTTATTCGCCTAAAGCGCAGGAAATTTTAAAAAATGCAGCTTTGCAGGCTCAAAGTCTTGGTGCACGACAAGTTGCAACGGAACACTTATTGTTGGCACTATTAACGGATGAATCGATTTTGAGTTCACGAATTTTAGCTAGCCTTGATGTACGTGCCCAAGATTTAACCCGTGCTGTTTTTAAGCGAATTGGTGTTGATCCAAGCCAACAAAAAGCGCAACCACAGCGCCAGACCAGCCAGCAGGGCACGCCAACGCTAGATGCCATGTCTCGTGATCTGACAGCATTAGCCACGATCGGACAAATTGATCCGGTTGTTGGTCGAGACAAGGAAGTCCATCGCGTGATTCAGATTTTGAGCCGGCGTACGAAAAATAATCCAGTTTTGATCGGCGAGCCAGGTGTTGGTAAGACGGCCATTGCTGAAGGGCTTGCTCAAAAAATCGTTTCCGGACAAGTGCCTTTCGATTTGGTCAATAAGCGTTTAATGGCACTAGATATGGGAGCTCTGATCGCTGGAACGAAATATCGCGGTGAGTTTGAAGACCGTTTGAAAAAGATTATCAATGAAATTCACGAAGACGGTCAAGTGATTCTGTTTATTGATGAATTGCATACTTTGATCGGTGCCGGCGGTGCCGAAGGGGCGCTTGATGCCTCTAATTTGTTAAAACCGGCTTTAGCTCGTGGTGAATTGCAGACGATCGGTGCAACGACTTTTGACGAATACCAAAAATATATCGAGTCGGATCAGGCTTTGGAACGTCGTTTTGCCAGTGTTACGATCGACGAACCCAGTCAGGCAGTGTCTGTTGAGATATTAAAAGGTCTGCGTCCCCGCTATGAAGAGCATCATCATGTTAATATTTCTGATGAAGCGATTGAGGCTGCTGTCAAATTGAGTTCACGTTATGTGACGGATCGCTTTTTGCCGGATAAGGCCATTGATTTAATGGATGAAGCGGCAGCCAAAGTTCGCATTGATACTGCTCAGCCTGAAGACAAGAAAGCGGATTTAGAGAAACAGTTGGATAATTTGCGCGATCAACTGGATCAAGCTGTATCAGCTGGTAATTTTGATCAAGCGACCAAGATCCGCCAACAGGAAATTAAAATTCGAAAACAGTTGGCTGTTATTGTGACTGATTCATTAATCAATGGTACAAAAGACCATCAGTATAAGCTGACTGTCAGCGAACAAGATATTGCTGATGTCGTCGGCCAGCAAACAGGCATTCCAGTCACTCAGTTGCAAAAGACGGAGTCTGACCGTCTCTTGCACTTGGAAAAAATCCTGCATCAGCGTGTTGTCGGTCAAGACGAAGCGATTTCGGCAGTTTCTCGGGCCATTCGCCGCGCAAGATCCGGCATTAAAGATCCAAGTCGTCCAATTGGCACTTTTATGTTTCTCGGTCCAACTGGTGTCGGTAAAACAGAATTAGCCAAGGCGCTAGCTGAAGCGATGTTTGATTCGGAAGACAATATGATTCGAGTAGACATGTCCGAATACCAAGAGTCTTACTCTGCTTCGAGACTGATTGGATCGGCTCCTGGCTATGTTGGCTATGATGAGGGTGGTCAACTGACTGAACGCGTTCGTAATCATCCGTATTCAGTTGTGTTGTTGGATGAGGCTGAGAAAGCCCACCCTGATATCTTTAATTTGTTGTTGCAGGTTTTTGATGATGGCTATATGACAGATTCTAAGGGTCGCAAAGTTGATTTTCGAAATACGATCATTATTATGACATCAAATCTGGGTGCGACTCGGATTCGTGATAATAAACATGTTGGCTTTGGCGCCATCGAGCCGCAAGATAGTTACAAAGCGATGTCAGCTGAAATTCAAGATGCTTTAAAAGAACATTTTCGTCCTGAATTCATCAATCGAATTGATGAAATTGTGATTTTTCATTCCTTAAGCAAGACGGAACTGCATAAAATTGTTGAGTTAATGAGTAACACTATTTTGCAGCGCGTTGCCGAACAAGGTATCTCAATTAAGATGAGTAAGATCGCGATTGATTTTGTTGCCAAGGCTGGTTTTGATCCCGAATACGGTGCTCGCCCGATCCGTAGAGCTTTTCAAAATAATGTCGAAGATAAGATATCTGATGCTTTATTGGCTGGTGATATTGAGTCTGGGGATGCGATTACCGTCAGTTCTAAAAAAGGAAAGATCGATCTTTTGATTCATCGCCCAGTCGAAAAGACGACTAAATAAAATTCTTGATCATGCATATTTGCAATAAAAGTTAAGTTATTGCAGAGATGACTGCTTGATAAAGGATTTTTTTGTTTGCCAATTAAAATATAATAACTTTATGGCTAATTATATAAAAGATATTCGTGCGAAAGTTGGACACATGCCTCTGATCATGGTTGGTGTCGGTGCGGCTTATATTAAAGATAAAAAAGTGTTGCTGCAGGAACGTGCTGATACTGGCGGCTGGGGATTACCAGGCGGTTATATGGAGTACGGCGAGACGATCGAGGAAACTTTAAAACGTGAATTCAAAGAGGATGCTGGTCTAGAAATTGTTTCATATAAATTTTTAAAAAACTTTGATCAAGAATTTTTTACCTATCCGAATGGTGATCAGACGCAGGTGCTAACGCCTTTTTATTTAGTCACGCAAGTGAAGGACGGCCCAGCAGATTACGACCAAGCGGAAACAACAGCGATTGATTTTTTTGATTTTGACCAATTACCGGATATTCACTTTGAATCTCATCGCCGTATTCTAAATTACGTGAAAACATTGGTCTGATCAGTCAGCAGCTAATTTTGCATGCAGATTCTCAGTGAGAAACTGCCACAAGGGCGGCGTAATGCGAAGCTGTTTCAAATCATTCGCACTCATCGAATAACGAATATTCGACTCTTGGCCTGCTTGAACCTTTTCGATCCATTGCGGTTCACGCAGATACTCGTGTCCTAAAGCAGCAAAATCGAATCCCTGCTCGATGACTTTTTCAGCTTGTTGCGGCCGTGCAATATTGCCAACAACGATTAGCGGCAAAGCGCCATCAAGACGCGTTTTGATTTGTTCGATGACCGGTGTTTTGTCTGCGGGATCATTTTTGGATGTCTGCCAAACATCAGCTGTCGAGATGTGCAGGTAGTCAATCGGCTGTGTTTTCAAAACATCAATGAAAGCTAATGTATCAGATAAACGAATACCAGGGTTTTCAATTTCTTCCGGAGAAATTCGATATCCAACTAAAAATGGCCGATCTGCATATTGTTCCACGATGCGGTGCACGTGATTGATAACGGCCAGTGGGAACTTCATTCGCTTTGTTAGACTACCGCCCCAATCATCCAGACGACGATTGGAGTGTGGGGAAAAGAATTGCTGCAGCAGATAAGTGTTAGCACCATGCAGCTCGATACCATCGAAACCGACTTGGATGGCACGCCGAGCTGCCTCGCCGAAATCAGAAATAATTTGCTGAATATCATCGTCCGTCAGACTCATTGGTATTTCGGCACCTGGCCGCAATGAAGCAATAGCTGACGGGCTGACGGCCTTTTTGCCACGAAGAATTTTGGAATTGCTGATCCGTCCCGCATGATGGAGCTGCAAAATTGCTTTAGTGCCGTTGATGGAGATCGTATGTGCCAGTCGGCTTAAACCTGGTAATTTATTATCGTTTGCACAGCTTAATTGACCTTCAAACCCCTTGCCGCCATCACTCACATTGCTAGCCGGCGTGATGAAAAGACCAACGCCGCCTGTTCGTAAAGCGAAATAATCCAACTCATCTTGTGTGACGCTGCCATCTTCAAAACTAGAGCACTCAGTTATTGGTGGTATGACGATCCTGTTTTTAATTGTGATGCCGTTTTTAAATTTAAAGGGTTGCAAAAATTGATAGTTAGCCATGATATTCTCCTCGATTACTGATAATGATACCCCTTACATAAAGTCTTATTGTGAGTTTTATCGAGTCATTTTGTTATAATTTTGAGTGAGGTAAATCCAGTGAAGAAAGCATTGATTTTAAATGAATTAAAAAATTAAAATCGGTGTTTTTTTATATTTTGTAAAGGCCGCCGATTTTTAGAAAAGGTGGTTTTTATGTATTTAACGATTAAAAATTTGACGAAGTATCTCGACTCGCAACTGCTATTTAATATTGATTATTTGACTGTCGACCATGTTGCTCAAATTGGCATTATTGGCGATAATGGCCAAGGGAAGACAACCCTTTTAAATATTTTGGCACAAAAAGATCGCGCTTTTTCTGGCTATTTGCAAGTCAAAGGTCGAAGCACTTTTGTCCGTCAATTAAATGACTTTAATGATTTGTCCGGCGGTCAGAAAACGCGTGCCTTGCTCGAAGAGGCTTTCATTCAACGACCAGAACTTCTGCTCTTAGATGAGCCGACAACGCACTTAGATGAGCAAAATGTGAATTGGCTCTTGCAGCGACTGGGACGTTTTTCCGGCATCGTGATCGCCGTTTCTCACGATAGGTATTTCTTGGATCATTTTGCTGAAACGATTTGGTCCTTTAGCGATCATCGAGTTAAGGAATTCAAAGGCAGTCTGGATCATTTTGAGCGCGGTTTAACAAGCCGGCGATCTCACGAACAAAAAGCTTATCAAGCGGCAGGCAAACATCGCCAAAAACTAGAAAAGACAGCTCAAATCACGAAAGAACATGCCGATAAATTATCGAAAAGCAGTGTTCGCAATCCTGTGATCGCAAAGAAAGCAAGAGCCTTGTATCAATTAGTGAAAAATAATCAGCGGCAGATCGAAAATTTGGAAAGTGTGAAGAAGGTTTTTCATAAAAAAGCACTGAAATTACAAAATCCGATTGACCTCCCCCAAGGGAAAAAGCTCATGAAAGTTTTGAATTTGCCAGTTAAACGCAATTCGCAAACATTGATTGATGATCTGACTTTTGGCATCGCAACTGCTGATAAGCTGGCTTTAATAGGTGAAAATGGTTCCGGTAAGTCAACTGCGATCGAAAGAATTTTGGCTAGTTCGGCGCCGATGGTTACACGATCAGAAACTTTGAAGATCGGTTATTTTCATCAAGATCTAGGTCAATTAGACGATCATAAAACGCTGCTGCAAAATATTCTGGATGCTTCCTTAGAAAACGAACAGACTGCCCGTGATTTCCTCGGTGCGTTTGGTATGCGTCGTGACAAGGTTTTTCAAGCAACCGCCAGTTTGTCGGGTGGCGAAAAAGTAAAACTATCTTTGATTCAAGTACTGCTGTCTGGTGCTGATCTTTTGATTTTAGATGAACCGACCAATTTTCTTGATCTATCAGCTGTCGCAGCTTTGGAGCAGTTTTTGATTGATTATAGCGGTGGACTGCTGCTTGTTTCCCATGATTTAGCATTAGTAGAAGCAGTTTGCAATAAGATTTTAAAAATTGAAAAGCAACGTATAATTGAAATATGAGTATTTTAGATGAAACATTTGAATTGAACAATCAAACAAAAATACCGAAACTAGCTTTTGGTACTTGGCGTTTAAAAGATGGCGACGAGGCTTATAACGCTGTCGCTTCCGCTTTGAAAATCGGCTATCGACACGTTGACACGGCTTTTCATTATTTCAATGAGAAATCAGTTGGCCAAGCAATCAAGGATTCGGGCTTAAAACGCGATCAAGTCTTTTTGACAACGAAATTGCCGGCTGAAATTAAAAATCATGATGATATTCTGAAAAATTTCCAAGAATCGCTGGATAATCTGCAGACAGATTATGTTGATCTTTACTTAATTCATGCGCCATGGCCGTGGAGCGATATTAATTTGGATTATCGATATGATGGTGCTAATCAAGAGGCTTGGCGGACGATGGAAGAAATTTATCAGTCTGGCCGTGCTAAAGCGATCGGTGTTTCGAATTTCGATGTCCATGATTTAAAAAACTTGGAAAAGATTTGGTCGGTCAAACCGGCTGTTAACCAAATTGAATTTTATGTTGGCTGGACACAGCCAAAAATTGTTTCTTACAGCAAGTTACTTGGCATCCAGCTTGAGGCATATTCACCACTAGCGACTGGTGGTTTGGCTACTCAAGCTGAAATTCAAAATATCGCGGAAAAATATCGCGTATCTGTGCCGCAAACCGCTTTGAAATACGTACTCCAAAAAGGTATTCTGCCTTTGCCGCGCGCAACAAAAGCTGAACACGCTAAATCGAATGCCGATCTTAATTTTGAAATTTCTGCTGATGACATGACTATTTTGGATCATATTCCTGACACTGGGCAGGCACGTCATAACGTGACGATGGGCTGATCAATGGCTGAAGGGAATTACATCAGTAAAATTCGTGCCAAAATCGGTCATGATCCTTTGGTTATGGTTAATACATTTGCACTTCTTTGGAATGAGAAACATGATGCCATTTTCTTAGAACGGCGCGCTGATATATCGAATGGCTGGGGCTTTCCTGGCGGTTTTGTTGAGTATGGCGAATCACCCATGGCCGCGATCGTGCGTGAATTTAAAGAAGAGACAAACTTGGATGTTCGCGTTAAAAAGCTGTTTGAAATGATTTCGACTGTTAATCCGCATAATTCTTGGGGGGATGCGCAGGAAAATTTAAGTCTGGGCTTTGAAGTCGAATTACTGGGTGGTCAATTAAAAGTCGATCAAGTGGAGACTTTAGATGCTAAATTTGTGTCGGTTGATCCGGAACCGAAGATGTTTGTGCCGCCCGCTCAGGAAAACATGCATCGTATTTTAACTTGGCAGGATCGGCCAATTCCTTGGCTGATCGATAACCAGCAAAAAAGATCTTAGTTGTGAGACTGAGATCTTTTCTTTTTGGCAAGCAGCCAAATAAGGATGTAAAAAATAATAAGCAGTGCAACTGTTGCAATGGCCAAGGTGATTCTGCCTGTAGAATGTTCGCTCATCAGGAACTGACCAATTGTTGGGAATCTTGTTGAAATCCCTAAGACTGCGTATCCAATAATGACAATCACCAATGGCAACCATATTTTTCGGTCCTGCTTTTTTTCTCGAAGATAGAGAATGATTCCGATACTGGTTAAAACACTAATAACTGCGATTCCTATTGGACCTTCCAGCCTGATCTTAAAGGATGTCTTTGTGAATAATAAGATTAAAAATCCTGGCGCTGCGGCTACTGAAAATGCCAGGGACTGTGCTACTCTTTTAAAAATTATTTTCTTACGAGATATTTTCTTTTGGCTGTAAATACCTTTTCCAATTATCCAAACTAACAAGCTGATCAAGCACAGAAAATACGTAGCTGATAAGAGCATCGAACCTAAATCATATGAATGTCTGAGATCAATGGTAGTTGGAAAAAACGCGCAGTAGATAAAAGCTAAAACTGATATGAGATACCATTTGAATGTTTCAAAATAGTTATTGGGCAGTGACTCGATTAAAGCATTGGCATTTTCTTTAGGACTTTTGCCGAAATATTCTTCAGCTGAAATACCTCTGGATTGTGCATCAATGATATCCTGCAAAATCTCTAGCAAAACGCTTTCTGTTTGATAACTGTCTTTTGCTAAAGGCTTTAATCGCACATACAGCAGCAAGTCGCTATAATATGCTTCATTTTCTTCATTCAATTTACTTCGACGATGATTGTTTTTTTCGATTAGTTCCGCTGTTCTCATGATTTAGCTTCCACCTTTATTAATTGATTAACATTTTGTTGAAGATCTTGCCACTGCTCTAGAAAAATTTTTTTTTCACGCAGACCTTGTTCACTTGTATGATAATATTTGCGTTCAGGGCCATCTGCTGAGGGGTGCATGCTGCCAATAATTAAGTTCTTCTTCTCCATATTCAGCAGTAAGGGATAAATAGTTCCTTTTGGCGTGTTTTGAAAACCATATTTTGCCAATTCTTGGCTGATCATGTAACCATACATTTCTTGTTGACTCAGAAGCACGAGCAGGCAGCCTTGCAGAATACCTTTTAACATTTGCGATGATCTTTCTTGCACCATGGCAGCTCCTTTACTAGCTTGCAATGCTGACTAGTAATATAACATGGCATCATCTATTTTGCAATGCATACTAGCTGGATCAAATGCGATATCTTATAATTTATGAATAGTTATTTTTTGGAGGGAAACATGGATCTTGGACTCATTTCAATTATTGTGCCAGTCTTTAATCGTTCGGAAACAATCGTCAAAACGGTTAACAGCCTGCTAAAACAAAGTTATCAAAATATTGAAATTATCTTAGTAGATGACGCCTCGACCGATATTAGTTTTGGGATCAATCAATTATTCGTTCGAAGTGATCCACGTGTGAGAGCGCTGCGAAATAGTCAAAATATGGGTGTATCAGCGACGCGCAATCATGGTTTAAAAGTGGCTAAGGGCAATTGGATCGTTTTTGTTGATGCTGATGATTGGGTCGAAGCCGACTACATTGAAAATTTTGTCAAAATGGCGCAAAAAAGTGAGGCCGAATTATTGATTTCTGGTCATTTGGGGGATCATAGTTTGGCTCGATTAGAATTGCCATTTTCTAAAAAAATGATGACTAGTCGAGAAGTTATTGAAGATGTTATAGGCGAACTTGGACCGATCGGCGGCTATCCTTGGAACAAAATGTTCAAACGATCAATTATTCAACGCTACACAATTCATTTTCACGAGGAGATTTCTTTTTTAGAAGATGAACTTTTCACGATTGAGTATGCTCAGCACATCAACAAGGCTTATTACGACAGCAAAGCTTATTATCATTATGAGATTCAGGAAGATAGTTTGAGCGTGAATGGTCTTTCTAAGATGCTGCCGGCTATCAAACAACGCGATGCAATTTTATTGGCCGAGGGTATCGATCCTGATGATTATCGACATGATCCTATCTCTGTCAGCCGAAAAGATTGGGGAAGCTGGAAAGAGAATCTTAAAACGAATGGTTCGGAAAGTTTCTAAGACTGTTTTTCAACCAGAAGTTAGTACTATCTTAAATGTCTGATAAAAGCGATTTTAAAATTATTCATCGCGATAGAATGGTTTTATATGATCAAATTTGAGAGAATTTATGCAACAGAGAGCAAGGGATACCGTGTGTTAATTGATCGCTTATGGCCGCGCGGTATTAGTAAAGAAAAAGCAGCGATTGATTTGTGGGCTAAAGATATTGCACCATCGACTGAGCTGCGCCAAAAATTCCACGATCAGGAAATTGATGACATGGCTTTTCGAGCACTTTATTTAACGGAACTAGCTAGCAACCCAGCTACTGCAGGGTTTTTGCAGACGCTCAAGGCGCATGTAGACAGCGTGCTGCTTTATTCAGCTAAAGATGATCATGAAAATAATGCGAAGGTGTTAGCTGATTATTTGAAACGTCAGGGAATCGATTTTAAACAACAACAAGCTCAAGGAGCAAACGAAAATAACCAAAAAACAGAAGCCTAAATTTATGCATGTCGTCCATCCTTGGCCGCCCTTATATGATAAAAATTCCAAAATTCTTTTATTAGGCAGTTTGCCATCGCCTAAATCCTTGGCTTTTGGCTTTTACTATGGCAGTCCGCAGAATATTTTTTGGCCGACCTTAGCCAAAATTTTGGCTGTTGAAGAACCGGAAAAGACCAAAGAAGCACGACTCGCATTTGCTTTAAAATATCATATTGCTATTTGGCAGACGTTGAAATCTGGTGATATTATCGGTGCTCAAGATGCAACGATCAAAAACCCAATTGCCAACGATTTTTCTAGCATTTTGGCTCAGGCTCGCATTAAGACGATCTTTACTGAGGGGAAGAAATCAACAGAACTTTTTAATAAGCTGGTCGCACCAAATATTGGCCAAGAGGCGGTCTATCTGCCTTCGACCTCACCAGCGAATCGTGCTACTCAGGCAAAGGCTATTTTTATGGAACGCTGGTCTTTGGTTGGCAAAGCTTTACAAGAAGTGTAGTTAAGGATATTTGTGAAAGCGTTTCCAAAGTTTTGACATATAATTGACAATATGAATATTTTATTAGTTAGCGCTTATCCCAATGCAAAAAGTTTTGATGCAGCTATTGTTAAAGATATTGCTGATAATGTGCCGGTTAAAAATAATTTGAAGATCCTTGATCTTTATGCTGACGATTTTCAGCCGGTACTCTATTTCGATAATGACCATCCGCGACGAGAACTTAAAAATGATCCTGAAATGGCCAAGTATCGTGATCTGTTCACTTGGGCCAAACAGATTATTTTTGTGTTTCCGATTTGGTGGGGTGGTATGCCGGCCATTCTAAAGGGCTTTGTGGATCGATTGATCGTGGCCGGCTTTGCTTATCGATATGTTGATGGGCATCCGACCGGTTTATTGACAGGGCGCAATGCTTGGATCGTGACCACTTATGATTCTGATAATTATGCTGCTCACGGTGAAATTGATTATGGTTATGTATTGAAAAATCAAGTTCTTTTAATGAGTGGTATTCGAACCACTGCTTCTTTTCAGTTGGGCAATATGAAACACACGGAAGCCGACAAACGCGAATCTTTTCTGGAAAAGATTAAAAACGCGGCACAAACATTAGGCTGATTTTTTTGATAAATACTTAAGTTTGTGATTTAAGTCCTTAAATTTCACAATGTTTTTTATTTCACAATAATATGCTATATTGTCTTTGTAAATTTTTGTACAAATTGGAAAAGTGCATGTTTACCGATTCCTAAAAATTGAAGAAATCAAAGATCTTTTATGATACTGAGCCTGCAAAACTGATTTCAGCTGTTGGCGATGGATGCTTATAAAAGACAGAATGTAACTAACCAAAGAAAGTGGAAAACTATTATGAAAGCAGCAGTTGTTCGTGAAAAAAATGATGGGTTCGTTGATCTGATAGATGATTGGCAGCCACGTGCCTTAGGTTTTGGAGATGCTTTAGTTGACGTTGAATATTGTGGATTGTGTCATACAGATCTGCATTGTGCAAGCGGAGATTTTGGCGATCCAAATACGTTAGGTGAACGTAATGGCAATTTCCGCCGTGTGATCGGGCATGAAGGTGTTGGCATTGTTTCTAAATTAGGGGAAGGTGCTGATGATTATTTGAAGGTCGGCGACCGTGTATCGATCGCTTGGTTCTATGGCGCCTGCGGCGTTTGTGATTATTGTGTTTCCGGCAATGAGACCTTCTGCCGTAAAGTGAGAAATTCAGGTTACACAGTCGATGGTGCTATGGCTCAACAAGTAGTTGTTGATGCTAAATACGCTGTCAAAGTTCCTGCAGGTCTTGACCCTGTTGAAGCCTCTTCGATTACTTGTGCTGGTGTGACCATGTACAAGTCTTTGAAGGTCGGCGAGACAAAGCCTGGCCAGTGGGTATCTGTTCATGGTGCTGGTGGATTAGGCAACTTGGCCGTTCAGTATGCACATAATGTCTTTGGTGCTCACGTGGTCGTCATTGATGGCAACCCAGACAAATTGGAAGCTGCTAAAGAAAATGGTGCCGAAGTATTGATCAACCGTAAGCAGCCAGGAATCGATGTTGCTGCCGAAATTCAAAAAGCAACCGGTGGTGTTAACAACGCGCAAGTAACAGCTGTTAATGATGCTGCCTTCAAACAGGCCGTTGATTCATTGCGCCCAATGGGAAAGCTAGTTGCTGTTGCATTGCCGCAAGGCGACATGTCTTTGAATATTGTCAAAACAGTTCTGGATGGTATCGAAGTCCGTGGCTCATTGGTTGGAACTAGAGGCGACTTGAAAGAAGCCTTCCAGTTCGGAGCTGAAGGAAAAGTTCACCCGATCGTTGAAAAAGCTGACTTTAATGATTTGAACGATGTTATCCAAGAGATGAAAAACGGCTCCATTACTGGCCGTAAAGTCTTCGATTTCACTCATATGTAATGTATCAGGGCAAAAAATCAGTTTTGTTAAAACTCGCTTAGGCGAGTTTTTTATTTAAGTTCGATCGTGAAAATTTCATAGTTTTCAATATAAAGATTATTGAGATTCTGCATTAATAAGACCAGCCAGCCAAAAGCCAAACTAAAAGAAATGATCTCAAAAGCGGTCAGCGACAAATAATGAACCGTTTGAAACAATATTTCAGACAAAACCATTAAGCCGGCAAAACCGTAAGCCGTTAGCAGGAATTCGCGCGTTACATTCGGGAGCAGCCATTTAAGACTAATGATCACCGCTAAGATGAAAACTACCAGCAAGTTAGCGGACCACCAGTGGAGCTGGTGCAGCCAATCAATGGATCGATTGTTTTGAAAAACGCCGACCAAGCCGAACATAATAGAAGTACCTACCAGCAAGGCGCGGAGTATTTGCATTTTCCTTGTCGCAAATTTTTTGATTTGAAACAGTAGGGAGAAAATATAATCAATCAGTGTCAGCATGACTAAGGCTGAAAAAATCAAAGTGAAATTGAACTGCCACCAGTTGTTTGACAAATTAGATCCTAGATAAGAAAAATTGATTTGCCACCAATCTTCTTGGGAATTGGTAATCATCGACAAAAATATACCGCCGACTAAAGTCGCGATCATGACGGTTGCTATTGTTGAAAAGCTGATAGATTGAGCAGCATTCATCATTAAGTAGCTGGCGATGCCGACGAATCCAGCGATCAGGGCCGAACTTGTATACGGATCCAAAATGACACCATGAAAAGCGAGATCAACGAAATAAAAGAAAAAAGAAGTAATAGCAAAATTTAAAATCGTAAAAGCGGTCGTGAGTGTTATGACTGAACGAATTTTTATCCAAAAATTGGTAGCAACCAGCTGATTTTGGCCGAGCAGGAATAACGCAATCAGAAATGTCATGAATCCAAAGAAGACAGCTAAATAAATCGTAATTTGACTGATCGAATTAGCACCTGATAAGTGGACATGACTCGTTTTTTGGACCATAAAATTAATCAGCGCAACGATTCCAGCCAACAGGCCTGGGACCATAAACCACCTTAAGGATTGGGTCTGGCTGCTAGCTCGGTCTTTTTTGGGTTCGATAATAATTTTGTCGCGATCTACGCGAGCTAGAAGTTCATCTCCGTAAGTTAAAGAAAGCCGATTCAAGGTTTCTTTAGGGATCGAGATGTGTATTTGTTGATTTGCAGTCATTAACTAAGTTTATCTCAAAATTGGATCCTGTTGGCACTGCTTGAATAGCGTAAAATAAATAAATATGCAAAAAGTATTTATCGTTGCTGCAGCCAGGACGCCGATTGGCAAGTTCGGCGGTTTGCTAAAAAATAAAACGGCTGTCGAATTGGCCACGATCGTCATCAAATCCTTATTGTTGAGATCAAAAATCGCAGCTAGTCAAATAGATGAAGTCTATATGGGAAATGTTTTGCAAGCCGGTGAGGGTCCTAATCCAGCTCGACAAGCATCTCTATTAGCCGGATTGCCGATTTCGGTGCCGGCCAGCACGATTAATGATGTCTGCGGATCAGGCCTGCAGGCGATCAATTTATCAGCCAAACTGATTGCTTCTGGTTTTAATGATTTGATCTTAGTTGGTGGTATGGAATCAATGTCAAATGCGCCATTTTTGCTCAGTGATCACCGTTTTGGCCAGAAGTTAGGCAATGAGAAGCTCGAAGACGGCCTGCTGCGGGATGCCTTAGTTGACCCGATCGCCGGCATTCACATGGGCATCACAGCTGAAAATATTGCTGAAAAATATCATATCAGTCGTCAAGATATGGATGCCTATTCGTTGCTGTCCCATCAGCGTGCTGTGGCAGCTGATCAGCATGGTGCTTTTAATGATGAATTGATTTCCTTGGCCGAGATCAAAAAGGATCAAGCCCCGCGAACGGATACCTCATTAGAACAGTTGAGTAAACTGAAGACTGTTTTCAAAACTGATGGTAAAGTAACGGCTGGTAATGCCTCTGGGATCAATGATGGGGCGGCCGGTGTCATTTTAGCTAGTGAAAAAAAAGTTGCAGAGCTAGGTCTATCGCCCTTGGCCGAATGGCAGTTTGGCAATATTGTTGGTGTTGATCCAGAAATCATGGGCATTGGACCTGTTTTTGCCATTCGTGATCTTTATGAAAAGACTGGTCTCGCTGACGCAGATATTGATTTTTACGAATTGAACGAAGCATACGCGGCACAGGTTTTGGCTGATGTACAGGTCTTGAATTTGGACTTAGCCAAAGTGAATCCGAATGGTGGTGCCATCGCCTTAGGACATCCAGTTGGTGCTTCTGGTGCACGCATTCTCGTAACTTTAGTCTACGATTTGATTCATGGAAATAGAAAACGCGGCATTGCAAGTCTATGTGTTGGCGGTGGTATGGGGCTCTCAACTTTGATAAAACGTCTTTAATTTGGGAAAATGATGGATTTTTGTTACGATAAAAGTGTAAAATGTTTAAGTTCGGATGGATACCCAAGTGGCTGAAGGGGTCGGTCTAGAAAACCGATAGGTCGTGTATGCGGCGCGAGAGTTCGAATCTCTCTCCATCCATTGCGTTATGTTGGCAAGGCGTTTTAACCGTTTGGTTGAGCGCTTTTTGTTTGCTTTAGCTGTTTTAGATATTACCTGATATTGCTTATGACAGTAATACGATTTCTTAGGAAAGTGTAGTTATTAAAATAATCGCTCCAGATGCTATTCCATTAAGTGAAGTTTTTATCGTAAGATAACTTGTTATCAGCTCTTAGGTGATTGAAAATGAAGTTATGAACTAGACAAATTGATAGATAGCTATAACGTTCATGTGTTGAGCTATTCCTGATATTTACTAATGAGGTCTAACACAGTTAACAGGATCGAAATAGTACATAGACTGTAAATCAATCGATAATAATAGCTATTAGTTGATTTATTTCTTTGAACGATAATCAATGTTAATAACCATCCAACAAGAGGAACTAGGAAAGCTGCTAAAACAAGTATTAAAAGATTAATGCCTTCATCTTTAGTGGGATTTTTGACTATGAGATCGTTAGCAGACTTGGGTAGATGGTATATCTGTGCAATTTTTTTTCAGGCTTTCTTTGTCAGGCTTAGTTCGATCTTGTTCCCAACTCGATACAGTCTGATGACTAACGTGTAATTTGATAGCAACTTGTTCTTGGGACAAGGCATTGTGACGCCGATTTTCTTTAAGAATTTTGCCTATGAGCATTAGTATCATCTCCGTTCTTACGCTGATGATACTAATAAATATATTGTCTCTTCAATTTTTTTGCCACACGTTGCAACATTTTGCGACAAAAATTGTTGCGCTTTTTCCGATTTGATCAAGCACATCAGGGCTTATGATGAGCTTATAAATAATTATTTATAAAAATAAATCGATTGGGAAAGTAATAGGAAACGACAATTATGAAAAATGACAAAGCTAAAAAAACTGGTTTAATAGCTGGAGCTAGTGTTCTGATGGCAGCTATTATCAATGAACTTCTATTGCCTTTATTTGTTAGTCCGACTTTCCTTTGGTTGATTAAATTAGTGGTGGTTATGATTTCTGTTTATCTAGCTTATATTTTCGCTAAGCAGCTTGATCATTAACGTGACGATGACTAATTCAGGGCCACTAACTTAAAAGATACTGATTGCTACGACTGTTGGGCTACGTTTTTTGTGGGTTCATTGGTTAAATACGAAGGCCTTATTTATTCTCGGAGCCAGTATTGGCTAGACCATGTATCTGTTAAAACTTTGCTCCTATACTGAAAATTCGGACTGCTTTATTCCTAGGGCATCATCCGAGATAATCAAGTATCGAAGTTTTTTTATTATGAAAGCAAAAGATACTCACCTGAATTTAAATCATCAATTGTTAACTTGTACAACGAGAGACGTTGTGCTAATTCCCTCGCCAATGAAATATCATTTGGCTGGCCAAACTGTCACAGATTGGGGAAAAAACCCCAAATCATTGTGATTGATGTCAATGGTCAAACAGTGACTCGTGCTGAATTTAATGCGATGCAAAAAGAAGTTGCTCGTCTAAAAGAAGAAAACAAAATCCTGAAATTAGCGGCTGTTTCACTAGGCGAACATCGCAAGCAACGCGTAAGACCCATTTTCCTAATCCCACCTGATTTTGGATGTGGCCAAATATTTTAATTGGTTCAACAGCGAAAGAATCAGGATTGCCGATCGAAAAATGAAAGTAACCTAACCAATTCAACCCTAGATGAAAAATAGTCTGAACTATTGACTTAGGAGCAGTTTTTACTGATACCTTAATTGTGAACTATTCACATTTGTCGTATTTTGTGAATATATAGCATAGTTCTTAAGAGATGATTAAGCCGCTGCTGCATTAGGTCGCGAAACGATTCTACAGAACTTCTAAATAAACCTAAGTTATATGCTCTTAGTAATGTCTTCACATGAATTCTATTAAAAGAACCTGCAATTGTTAATTTATGAGCTGGTTTTGCTTTATCAAAACAAACCTGTTATTATTTATGTAGTACGATGGTAAACACAAAGAGGACAATATAATGAGTGCTAGCGTTATTAAAAATAAAACAGTCTCGACCCGAGTCACCGCTGATATTAGTGAACGGGCTAAAAATAATTTGGCCCAGCAGGGGTTAACTGTTTCTGAATATATTCGCTTATCATTAGTTAAGGCCGCTAACAATGAAGTCCGTTTAGTTAGCTTTTTAGATTCGCCCGCAGCCTTAGTCGCTAAAGAAGAAGCAGAAATAGGTCAAGTAAAAAACATTGGCTCATTGGCGGACTTTGATGATTGGATCGATAAACTGGATGCAAATTAAACAGACCGAATCTTTTGAACGTGAATTAAAAAAGTTAGCCAAAAAGCACTTTCCGATAGCCATCTTAAAACCTTGTTTAAAAGCAATTATCAAACAAGACAATTCAACTTTAAAACAGATCAAGGATCATCCACTAGCAGGCAATTGGCGAGGCTATCGTGAATTTCATCCTGCCAGATATGGCAACTATGGCAAAAATTATGATAGTTGGATTATCATTTACCGGCTAGATCGTGATGAATTGGTTTTGTTATTGGTCGCGACTGGCTCTCATGATATCTTGAATCAATAACAATATTTTTGAGGGGCTATTTATATTTATAGACCCTTAGAAAAGTAATTATCAGCACGTTTTTTGATTTCTTGTACAATCGGTGTTTTAGCGTCAGCGTATTCTTGCACGGTTTCCCATTTCTTAGAAGCTAATTTTTGTTTTGACGCTTCATACCATGATTTGTCATGATCGTTTATACGTAGCCAATTACGAAAATTAAGCATTTCTTGGGCTTCCGTACACCCTGAACTGAACACGTGCAAATTAACATTTTTTGTGTTGCTTTTAAACATTCTATGTTCAAACCATTCAGGTTCCCTAATTCTTAAAATATAGCCTTTAGCGATCAAATTAGGTACGTAATCTTCTTCTTTTGAGGAATCATTAACTAACAATAGAATATCAATTATTGGTTTTGCACTCAATCCCGGGACAGAAGTTGAACCAACATGTTCGACTAAAAGTGCCTTTCCCTGTAATGCTGCTTTTTTTTGTTCTTCCTCAAGATATGAATTTATCCAAGTAGGATCATAAGGTTGAAGTTTGATTTGAGGATTTTGTTCAACTTTTCCAAGTGTGACACTTTCAGTATATTTTTTCCTGTCCATTATTTACCCTCTTCAAAAAAACTAAAGTAGTAATTATATTAGGTGTATTTTTTGACCAAAGACAATATAATCTAGCATTTCTTCGGTCTAACTTAATCTAGATCTAAATAAATGAGTGCCATGAGGCTTTGCTGTATAGTTCAAGAAATGATGCTTTAAAGTTAATGATACCAATTAGTTATATGAAGAATATGCCTTCAAAACGAAAAATTGGGGGTGTTTTAGATTATTTAAAAACTAGCTAACGCTTGATCTCCAGACGAGAAATTCGCGATATGGCATACAAAAAGACGGAGTGCTTAATTTAATATAACTGCGCCGGTTTTTTATTTTCTATATTTCGTATAATAAATACTCATCTTCAGTAACAAAGCAACTCATCAATTGCCGAGCTTCACTAGAAAGGCTTGTTTGAGGGAAATTGGCTACTAAAGAACAAAGATATAGGTATTTATGGCTATGGCGTTTCGAAAAATCCTTGTTTCCAAATTTACCTTGTATTTTGTCAAATAGCTGCTGAATATCTCTAGTTGTATCGCAGTTAACAAACTTTTTTAAATAAAAAAATTGGGATCTATCTGTATTGTCAATCATTGATTTAGCAGTATTGATGGTTAAAAAAAGCCATTGATTCAAATCAATTAATTGTTTAGGCTGGCGGCTTAGTTCCTTTTTCGTTGATTCAAACAATGCATTCTTCATGGTATCCTCATCTTCTTTGTTGCAGATTGTCCGCCATTCCTCTGCTTGCTCGGTCTCTGAGTTTTGTTTAGCAAAGTCAGTCAGTTGTTGTTGGCTGCGTTTTCAGTTTGGTATTTATACAACTCAATAATCAGGTTAGCCATCAGTTGTCTTAAGTTGGCATCAACAATTCCCGTCATGGATGCTAGACTGAGAGCACCTAACGTAGCACCTTTATTTTGTATTGTGTTCACGATCTTAGTTAAGCCCTGATCATTTCTTCTCAATCGATCTAATTCAGTATCATCTACTATATATAATTTTTGATTAACCATTCAGCCCTTTGGGGTACACATACGCTTATCATAAAGCTATCAATAACTTATTTAAATGAAATGAGGAACAAATTACGCCACTAATGAGAATTGATGTAATCAAAGGCCATGATGCAGGCTATTTAAAACAATTGTTGACAATCGCTTATGAGACCCAAGTGCAAACATTAAATACACCAATTAGTGATCGTTATCAGATTTTAACTCAGCATGAGCCCTTTGAAATGCAGATTTTAGATACTGGACTAGGAATCAAGCGCAGTCGAAATATCGTTGTCTTTAATTTAACGACACGTCCCCGGTCAACGAAGGCTAAATTGGCTTTTTACAAGCAGCTCGCAGCAAGGCTAAATAAAGAATTAGGATTACGGAAAGAAGATATTATCTTTAGCCTCGTTCCTAATAATGATGACGATTGGAGCTTTGGCAATGGCGAAGCACAATTTTTAAATGGTGAGTTATAAAATTTTCTCTTAGACACTTTCTTTTCAAGAGAAATCAGCATAGATATGCTTCTGAATCAATTATTTTGTGGTTTGGCCTGAAGTTTTAGTGCATCACGAAGGTTTGGCGCCTTTGAATCTTTTTCGGATATTTGTTCACGATTGTTTGGATCGATTTGAATCGGCCAGTCGATCTTCAATTCAGGATCCAATGGGCACAAGGCAGTTCCTGACATTTTCGAGGCCCACTCATTGTCAAAGAAGTATAAATACTCAGCGTCATCCTCAAGGGCTTGAAAACCATTACAAACTCCTTGGGGCACAAAAACTTGAATTCCTGGCGTGAGATGAACGGTTGCAACTACACCGATCGTGGGGCTGTCGGGTCTAGTATCCACGTAAACACCAAAGGCAGATCCGTGAGCAACGGTCACTAATTTCGACATGGTCTCGCCATGGAGACCTCGTACCGCACCGCATTTAGTCCGCGTTAAATTTACTTGGCTCCATGCAGATATGCTGTTTGGCAGAGATACGGCATAATCGCTCTGGCGATAAAGTTCTCGGACGGTTCCACGATCATCTGTGACCATTTTGACATTGATAACTTGTAAACCTTCGATTTTGGAATTTGAAACAGATAAAGGATCAATATGCAGATTCATTTTTGGCTCTCGCTTTCCTTACTTTTTCTCAATTTTAGTACAAAAGTAGTCTTTCGGCTATTAGCGGGAAAACAGATGGAGACAACACCTGTTTTTTTATGATTCGATGGGAGTTCTAACTTTCTTTACTAAAAAATACCAAATCCATTCCTGGCTGAATGTTTTGATTTTTGTCTTCAATTATTTTATATCCACATTTTAGATACAGATGAACGAGTTTATCCTCTTGTTTGATCGTATCAACATACCAAGTTTTTATATCAGGGAATAAGTTTTCTATAGCTGCTAAAGCATGTTGAGCGATTTTTTGCCCTTGAAAACTCGGCAAGACCAAAAGCGGAGAGATCTTAGCATTTGGCTGCTTGGGATCAAGCATGACTCGAATAAGACCGACCCTGACTCGATCCTCAGTAATAAAGAAAAAGAAACTGCTGTTTTGGCGTATTTTTCTTTGGATGACTTCCGCTGGCTCTTTATAAGGGCTTGTTTTCTCATCGTGATAGCGATCATATAGTTTTTTAAAACTAATTCGATACATAGAAACAATTTGTTCAAGATCATTTTCTGAAGCTTTTTGAAAAGACAACTTTTGAGACATAGTTTTATACTCCTGAAATGCCAGTTTATTATTTTTTATTATGACACTGCAAATCAAGAGTAAAAACTATTATATGATGATAGTATTTTTGAAAGCGAGATAAGTTATGAATCAGTTGCCAATTATGAATTATGATGCCTCACCCATTGCTGTTATCAATCCCTTCAGAAACGAGGGATATCATTTTCCTTCAAAGATGTTGTTAGCATTTGTAACGCCTGAGAAATTTTTAGCATTTAAAAGAGAACATAAGGCTAAAGATTTGGCGACCTTTAAAACGTTTTCCAACATTTTGACAGTTTGCGAAATTAAGGTTAATGGCGAAAATATAGGTCTATGTCCTGCGATCATTGGGCCCCGGCTTCTGCTCAGATTATTGATTTTTTGATTGCTTATGGGGCAACGCAAATCATTGCGATCGGTTCCTGTGGTGTTTTACAGGACGAAGCGGAAAACTCATTATTAGTCGTAACTGAAGCTTTGCGTGACGAGGGAACTTCTTATCATTATTTACCTGCAGCTCCTAGTATTTGTCTGGATAACGATGTGACTATCTCGATCCAATCAAGTCTGGCTGGCCTTGGATAACAAGCAAAACTGGTAAAGACTTGGACAACTGATGCTTTCTTCCGAGAAACTCCTGCTCTAATTAACCAATACAGCGATGACGGTTATGAGGTAGTTGAAATGGAGAGTGCGGCGCTGGCCTCTGTTGCTCATTTTCGCGGTGTTAAATTTGGTCAAATTTTGTTCACAGCTGATTCCCTAGCGAATCCAAAGAAATGGGACGCTCGAAATAGAGGGCGCGATGCTCATACGTGGGTGTTAGGATTGGGAATAAATTGTTTAGTTAACTTAGCCTAAATGAATTTTCTCGATTTTCTTATTTATTCATAATAATGACCGAACACCATTTTAAGCTTGTAAACTGATTAAGCTGATATGTTAAGATTGGTTTCATTGTGAATAAATGATAAACGTTTTAAAAAAATGGATATCATTTTGCGATGACAAATTTTTTATACAAGAGAGGAATGAAAAAACTGATATGAGGATTTTCAAGATAATATGTATGTACACCGCCAGTATATTGGTCTTAGCAACAATCGTTTTGCCAAATCATCAGAACCTGATCACGCTTGTTTGGCGACAATTCAACAAGACGACGGTTATACCATCTTTTTGGTTGGCCTTGGCTGTTCTGGGATTGTTTGTTCTGGCAGAATATTTGAATAAAAAAGATGCACAGGATATCCATTTTAATCGGCTTAAAGTCACCATCCTATCCTTGATAGTTGTTGTCTTCGTCAGCAGCATATGTTTCTGATTCATGGTTGGCAATTGATCAATTCTCGGTTGTGATCTAAAATGTTTGACATTCGTGAAAAAGACCGATATCGTAGTTTCGTTGGTGAGAAAATTGCCATTGCTAAAGATTGAAAGAGGCATGTGATTTCATGGAAGTATTTGATTATGAGAATATTCAGCTTATTCCCAACAAATGTTTGATCAGCTCGCGTTCGGAAGCTGATACAAGCGTTGAGTTTGGCGGACACCATTTTAAATTACCCGTTGTACCAGCGAATATGGCGTCTGTGATCGACGACGATCTGGCAATTTGGCTGGCGAAAAACGGCTATTTTTACATCATGCACCGCTTTGAACCAGAAAAAAGAGTTCATTTTGTGACTGATATGAAACAAAGGGGCTTGATCAGCTCGATCAGTGTCGGCGTTAAAAATGAAGAATACCGACTGATCGACGAATTGACTACTGCTGGTCTGGCGCCGGACTATATCACGATTGATATCGCTCATGGATATGCTAATACTGTGATCGATATGATCCACTATATTAAACAGCATTTGCCAAACACCTTTGTCATTGCTGGCAATGTTGCGACACCTGAAGCTGTTCGTGAATTGGAGGATGCTGGCGCTGATGCTACTAAGGTCGGCATTGGTCCTGGCAGAGCCTGCATTACAAAATTAAAAACAGGTTTTGGCACAGCTGGTTGGCAGTTAGCAGCAGTACGCTTGTGTGCTAAAGCGGCACGTAAACCGATTATTGCAGATGGCGGCATTCGTCATAATGGCGACATTGCTAAATCTGTTCGTTTCGGCGCCCGCATGGTGATGATCGGTTCGCTTTTTGCTGGGCATAAACAGTCCCCCGGTGACGATCTTGTGATCGATCATCGTCGTTATAAGCAGTATTATGGGTCGGCTTCGGCCAAACAAAAAGGTATTTACCAAAATGTCGAGGGGAAGGATCTTTTGGTTCCTTACCGAGGCGACATTGCAAATACCTTAAATGAAATGGCTCAGGATCTCCAGTCCGCTATTTCTTATGCTGGCGGTGATAATCTGCAGGCTCTGAAAACTGTTAATTATGTGATTGTACAAAACACGATCATGAATGGCGATTGATAACGATAAATAAATTTAATTTTTCCTACTGTTTAACACTTTCAGTAGGATTTTTTATTTCAGCGGTTGTTTTATCCGGCTGGATAATCAGATTTAACAGCACGGCACATAAACTGGCGACAACAACACCATTGCTGAAGATCAATCTAACTGTTTCTGGCAGACTTTGGAAAATATTTGGTTCAACACTGACACCTAAACCGGAGCCGACTGAGATCGCAGCAACAAGAATATTTTTGTTGTTTGAAAAATCGACCTTTTCCAGCATACGAATTCCTTGAATCGCGATCATGCCAAACATAATGACTGTCGCACCGCCAATTACTGGAGAGGGGATAATCGTAGCCAAGGCGCCGATTTTAGGCAGTAAACCGAGCAGCATCAAGAAACCGGCTGCATAATAAATCGGTTGGCGGCTTCTGACACCGGATAGCTGGACCAGACTGACGTTTTGTGAAAAAGTTGTGTATGGAAAGGTGTTGAAAATACCACCCAATATGCCAGCCAAAGCTTCAGCACGGTAGCCTCTTTTCAGGTCCTTTTCACCGATCGGTTTTTTGGTAATATCGCCAAGGGCAAAAAAAACACCTGTTGATTCAACTAAAGAAACTAACGAAATGGCGATCATTGTCAAAATGGAAGAGACTTCAAAATGCGGTGTACCGAAGTAAAACGGCTGAGGGAAGTGAAACCAGCTTGCATCAACAACTGCTTGGAAGGAAACCATCCCCGTTAATGCAGCCAAAATCGTTCCCAGCAGAAGGCCGATCAAAACGGCGATCCGGCTAATGAAACCGTGACCATAAACACTGCAGACCAACACAACTAAAATCGTGAATAAGCCAACGATCAGATTATTGCTAGAACCGAAAGATTTAGCTGCAGCACTGCCACCGCCAAGATTCACGAATCCGATCGGAATCAACGTCAAACCGATGACTGTAATAACGGTTCCAGTTACTAGGGGCGGAAAAAGTTTGCGAATTTTAGCAAAAACACCGGCGATCAAAAAGACAAAAATAGATGAAGCAATGATCGCCCCATACATGCTGCCGATGGAAAAATTTTGACCAATCATTTCCAGCGGTGCAACAGCTTGGATGGCACAGCCTAAGACGACGGGCAATCCAATGCCAAAGACGCGATTAGTGAATAACTGTAGAAAAGTAGCCAATCCGCACATAAAGATATCCATTGAAATGAGATAGGTCATCTGAGCAGCATTAAATTTCAGCGCGCCGCCGATTAACAGCGGGACGAGAACGGCTCCAGAATACATGGCTAGCAAATGCTGAATACCTAAAAGTGCCGAACGATAATTATGAGCGAGTTGATTTTGACCTGACTGGTGATCAATTGGCATGGGACGCTACTTCCTTTTTGCAAAAAATGACTTGACCATTCTCGAAACGATCAATACTTGCTAGCGATATAAGCGGCAGCTTTTTGGACAAAATCAAGTTATGACCGGCTTGAAAACGTTTTTCAATCACAATACCGACACCAACTGCAACAGCACCTGCTTGGCTGATAATATCCAGCAAGCCTTGAACTGCCTGGCCATTGGCTAGAAAGTCATCAATAATCAAAACACGATCTTTAGGGCCGATAAACTTTTTTGAGATGGCAATCTGATTTTCTGTCTGTTTTGTATAGGAATAAACGCTGGCGGAGAAGAAATTTCCGCTGAGAGTACGGCTTTCATGCTTGCGGGCAAAGATCATTGGTACTTGCAACTGCAGACTAGTCATTAAGGCTGGTGCGATTCCCGAAGATTCAATTGTGAGTACCTTACTGATGCTGTTTGGCTTAAATTTCTCGGCAAAAACTTTTCCGATCTGCAACATTAAAAAAGGATCGATTTGATGGTTCAAAAAACTATCGACCTTTAAAATATCTGATCCGAGTACGATGCCCTCAGACTTAATTTTCTCTTCTAAAATTTTGATAATTGATCTCCTATCTAATTTAAATAGAAGAAAAAGCTTCCCAGAGGTCACGGAAAAACGGGACAAGTACTTAATTGCTTATAGTTCTGAGTTTGCGGCTCCAGGTAGAAACGGTCATCCTTATTATGACCATATATAAGCTTTTTCAACATTCTGAATTTGTTATTTGTATCCTATCACAGGGGAAAAGCCCGTGCAAGAAAAATGGCTATGTATTTCTAAAAACTTGATTTTTGTCAATTTTTGGATCAGCGAAAACAGAAAAAACGACACAACTCGTTAAGATTACGATGGATTCTAATACTCATAATCCGGCAAGTGATCAGGCGGCGACAGATTACGAAGATATTATTTTGGGCAATGCCATTCTCACCAATGCTGAATATTTAAAACGGAATAAAATTGTGTCAATTGATGGACAACGCACTAGTTTGCCGAATTATTTTGTTTCTGATCAGGCTGATCAAGTGATTGATGTCAACGAATTCAGAGTCTGATAAGTTTAAAAAATCCCAACAGAGCCGATTCTGTTGGGATTTTCTTCATAGGATTATTTTAAGCATTCGCAGCTGTGAAACGTTTTTGGTGATATTTAGGGTTTAAAATTTCATTAACAACTACCGCTGCCATGGTACCAGCTGTCGTTTCTGACTGGCCATTTTCATTGAATAATAAGTGGTCTTCCCCAAAAAGTATCTTAGTCGCACGAGGACCCGGGACAAAAGAAAGTGCTGGTGAAACGCCGAACCAATCGACATTATCAACTTGTTTCAGGAAATTTAATTCCTTCAATTGATTTTGCGGAACTGCACGCCAAGCCTGCGAAGTTGGATCGGCTTCGATGTCTCGAACCGCTAGATGATCGTCTTGACCGGTTAAAAGACTACCGGCACCTAATATAAAGGCTATCCTCACTGATTTATTATTTCTGAATAAGGCAATTAGTTTGCTGGCTAGATCAACTTGCAGATAAGCTTCTACTGGTTTTGCCG
Organism: Oenococcus sicerae; assembly: GCF_004102045.2. GTDB lineage: Bacteria > Bacillota > Bacilli > Lactobacillales > Lactobacillaceae > Oenococcus > Oenococcus sicerae. The sequence goes on from NZ_CP029684.2 coordinate 1,051,979, forward strand.
CAAAAGCATCAATGATGACATCAGCATTTTCAAAATCACCTAGCTCAAGTAAAAAGGCATCCTTAGCTAAAATTTTAATGCTTGTGTTATTTTGTTTAAGCGCCTGTAATTTGTCAACAGATCGGCCATTAGCTAAAACCTCAATGCCTTGAGAGGCAGCTTCTTTTACGATGGCACTACCGGCCATTCCAGTTGCACCAATAACGAATATTTTCAAAATCAAAACCTCCTTTTACTAATTTTTAGTTAGTAAATTAAAGTTAGCATATTAGATCATTTTTGAAAATATTTGCGACTCAGAGATAAATCGAGTACTTTTTTTGCAATATTGGTTATCTTCAACCTATCTGTATCATCGAGAATTTCCAATTTTTTGTTCCTTCTCTGGTCGGAACATATCCAGTTAACCTCCTTTAAGTATATGACAGTGAATAGCAAACAAATGGTGCTTGTTATTTGTTAAATATTCCATTATACTTACTATTTGTAAGCTTATATCACATATTGAAAGGAAGATTCATCATGGTTAAATATGGTGTTATTATTGGTTCTCTTCGGAAGAATTCATACTCAAAAGGGATCGCTGAAGCGATAGTGGCTGGACTGCCAAAAGGATCAGAGACAAGTTATCTGAATATTGCAGATCTGCCATTATATAACCAGGATTTTGATGCCGATTCGCCCAAATCCTACGTTGATTTCCGTCAGCAGGTAGCTGATCAAGATGCTTTTATTTTTGTCACTCCTGAGTACAATCGCAGTATCCCTGCGGCCTTGAAAAATGCTTTAGACGTTGCTTCGCGACCTTGGGGACAAAGTGTATGGGCTGGTAAACCAGCTTTGGTCGCTTCACAATCTATTTCTGGTATTTCGGCCGTTTTGGCGAATCATGTGCTTCGGCAATCGCTTGTTTTCTTGGATATGCCCACTATGGCTCAGCCGGAATTATATATTGGTCATAGCGATCAATTATCAGATGAAACAGGACGTGTTACGAATAAGGGCACGCAAACTTTCTTAGCTGATGCGGCCAAGAAATTCGATGAATTTGCTAAAAAAAATATCTGATACTATCGTGTAGATAAATCGTTAAAATATTCAGTGAGCACTTGCATGCAAGAAATTGTCAAATGATGTTTACTTCGTTAGAGAATAGGAGATTTTGAGAATGGTCAAATTAACTGAAGAGATGAAAAAAATGCTGGCTAGTCAGTTACCCTTTTTAGCCACTGCTGACAAACATGGCAATCCGCAAGTCGGTCCGAAAGGTTCCTTACATGTTTTAGACGATGATCATTTGATTTATTTTGAACATACTTTTAGACAAGCCTATGAAAATCTTGCCGAGAATGGGCGTGCTGCGGTTGCGGTTGCGGATCGTCCGGCACAAAAAGGTTTTCGATTCGAAGGTCTGGCACATATTCACGACAGCGATGATTACGCGACAAAAATTTTAGGCCAGACGAAGATTTTTGAGCGTTTTCCTCGTGCTGCAGTTGTGGTAATCGACATTAAGCATATTTACAAGTTGGATAATAATTTAGAAGCGGGCACGCTGCTGCAGTGATTTTTTGTTGGGAAAATCCGATCATATTAAAGAATTGAGCCTCAAAAGCTCTTTTTTTATTCGATTTTTTTTGAAACCGTTAAATCATTGTTAAAGTGATTATGTAGTTATTTTTGCTGCCAAGATCATCGCCATTGACGCAATTATTGAAGGAGAAATAATGGAACTTAACGAAGCAAAAAAAAATATCAGTGATATGCAAAGCCGGATCGACGGTTTTAGGGGGTCGCTTTGACCTTGATGCCTTAGATGCATCGATCGCTGAAAATGAAGATCAAATGAGCCAGCCTGATTTTTGGAATGATAATGAAGCGGCTCAAAAAGTAATTGACGAAACCAATGTTTTAAAAACGCGACGGGATTCGTTTCTCAGCCTAGATAAACAAGTCCAGGATCTGACCGCTTTGACTGAATTATTGTCTGAGGAAGATGATCCGGAAATGCATGAAGAGCTAGATAGCGGCATTGAGAAAACGGAAAAAAATCTTCAATCTTATAATTTGCAGCAACTGCTGACTGGCAAATATGATGCCAATAATGCCATTTTGGAAATTCATCCGGGCGAAGGCGGCACGGAGTCGACTGATTGGGCCAGCAATTTATACCGAATGTATACACGCTGGGGTCAATCACATGACTTTAAAGTCGAAGTTACTGACTATCAGGCTGGCGATGTTGCTGGAATTGATTCAGCAACTTTAAGAATCATCGGTCACAATGCTTATGGTTTTTTGCGAAGTGAAAAGGGTGTTCATCGTTTTGTCCGGATCAGCCCTTTTGATTCTGCCGGCCGCCGACACACGTCATTTGTTTCGATTGATGTGATGCCGGAGTTAGACGATGATGAAATTGAGATCGATATCAAACCAGCTGATATCAAAATGGATGTTTATCGTTCTGGCGGAGCTGGTGGGCAAAACGTCAATAAAGTTTCAACCGCTGTTCGCTTAACACATATTCCAACTGGTATCGTGGTGGCTTCACAGGTCGAAAGGACCCAATATGGTAACCGTGATATTGCGATGAAGATGCTGAAAGCCAAGCTTTATGAAAGAGAAGAACAAAAGCGTGAAGAAGAGCATGCAAAGCTGGCTGGGAATAAATTAGACGTTGCTTGGGGCTCTCAAATTCGTTCCTATGTTTTTCAGCCTTATCGCATGGTTAAGGATCTTCGCTCCGGATATGAGACGGGAGATACCGACGGCGTTATGGATGGTGATCTGGATCCATTCATCAATGCCTATCTGCAGTGGCAATTATCTCAAAAGAATCCTGACTAGTTTTGATCAGCCTCATTTATTTGAGGCTTTTTTATGGTATCTTTTAGATGCGGCGATATAAGTCCCGCACATGAAAATTGAATATTAATAAGACACGAGGAGTTTCATAATTATGAAGAAATGGTTAGTGAGTTTACTTGCGTTGGTTGCTATTAGCGGTGCGTCCTTGACGAGCGTTAATCATGGTACAAGCGCCTTCGCAGCTTCTAAGTCAAAGTTGACTGGGAAAGTCTTAGCTGTTGGTTCAACAGCACTTCAACCTCTCGCCGAGCAAGTCGGTGAGCGTTTTTCAAGTGCATATCCTTCAGTGCAGGTTACTGTACAGGGTGGCGGATCTGGTGCCGGCTTAACGCAAGTTCAGGCTGGTTCGGTTCAAATAGGTAATTCTGATGTTTTTGCTGAAGAAAAGGACGGCATTGATGCTAGTGTTTTAGTTGATCATAAGGTTGCAGTGGTTGGCATTGCGCCGGTTGTGAATACGGACGTTAGCGTAAAAAGTTTGACGAAGAGTCAGTTAAAAAAGATTTTCACCGGCAAAGTAACGAATTGGAATCAAGTCGGCGGAAAAAATGAGAAGATTGTTTTAATTAACCGTGCTGCTGGTTCTGGAACTAGAGCTGTTTTTGAAAAGGCTATTTTAGGCGATGCAACTGCAGCCACTGCTCAAGAGCAAGATTCTAATGGTACAGTGCAAAAAATGATTTCAACAACACCTGGTTCGATTTCTTACTTGGCTTTTGGCTACATTAAGGGTCAATCAGGTCTGAAGGCACTTAAGATCAAGAAAGTTTCACCAACGACAAAAAATGTTGAGAAAAACGCTTGGCCGATTTGGGGTTATGAACATATGTATACCAAAGGCAAGGCTAAAGGCGCTACAAAAGCATTTATTGCTTATTTCCACAAATCAAGTGTAAAAAGTTTGATTAAAAAACTTGGTTATATTCCTTTGGCAGGTATGAAGGTTGATAGAACTGCTAGCGGTGTTGTGACTAAAAAGTAATTTTTATCTATCCGGGCAATTGCCCCGGAGTACATATTATGAGAAAAAATTTAACGAGAATTGGCATAATTTTAATAGCGGTTTTGGCACTTTACTATGGTTCAACTCATCGTAGTTTAACGAGCAATGTGGTTGGGTCGACTCAGGCTAAAACGAAGAATATTTTGATAGTTGGTTCAACGGCTCTCCAGCCTTTAGCAGAGAGAGCAGGGTCAGAATATGAAAAAATTAATAAAGAGACCTCAATTACAGTTCAAGGAGGCGGCTCGGGTGCTGGACTAACTCAGGTACAAGCGGGTTCTGTTCAAATCGGCAGTTCTGATATTTTTGCTGAACAGCAGAGCAGTATTCAGGCAGCCAAGCTGAGTGACCATCGAGTAGCTGTGGTTGGGATCGCACCAGTGACGAACAAAGATGTGACGATCAAGAATCTTTCTATGGACCAGTTAAGAAAAATTTTTACTGGTGAGGTCAAAAATTGGCGGGATCTAGGTGGTCCTGATTTAGCGATTACGGTTGTGAACCGATCTAGCGGTTCGGGAACTCGGACAGTTTTTGAAAAATCGGTCCTAGCAGGACAAACAGCACTTCATGCTCAAGAACAAGACAGTAATGGTACTGTTCAAAAAATCGTGGCTTCAGCACCTGGCTCGATCTCTTACTTATCTTTCGGTTATATCACCGGAGCGAACTTGAACACAATTAGCATTGATCATGTTAAGCCGACTCAATCGAATGTTGAAACGAATAAGTGGAAAATATGGGGCTATGAACACATGTATACCCATGGCAAAGCTGAAGGCGAAACCGCAAAGTTCATTAAATATTTTCAGTCTAAAAAAATACAGAGTGGTATTGTGAAAAAACTTGGTTATATTCCTTTAGCTGGTATGCAGGTGACGAAGAATTCCCAAGGAAAGGTCTCAGGCAAGTAATATGACAAGAAGACATAACAAGAATAGTCAGGATCCCATTCGAAATTCATTGCTGCAAAAATCAATTTCTGCCAAGAAAGATGAATTTGGCCGTAGTTTGAGTTTGTCAGCTTTAATTCTGATCGGTGTTGTTGTTTTCTCGATTTTCTTCTTTGTTTTGAGTCGTGGATTGATGACCTTTACGTTAGATCATATCAATCCCTTTAACTTTATTTTTGGCACAGTTTGGAATCCGACTTCGCCTGATGCAAATGGCAACTTACAATTTGGTGCTATGCCGATGATCGTTGGATCTTTTCTGGTCACGTTGTTAAGTGCGCTAGTGGCAACGCCTTTTGCCATTGCGACGTCATTATTTATGGTTGAAATTCAGCCTAACTGGGGCAAAAAAATTATGCAGCCAGTCGTTGAATTGTTAGTTGGCATCCCATCGGTCGTTTATGGTTTTATTGGTTTGACAGTCGTAGTGCCGTTTTTGAGAAACATTTTTGGTGGCTCGGGCTTTGGCATATTAGCAGGAACGATCGTCCTATTTGTCATGATTTTGCCAACGATCACATCCTTGACGATCGACGCTTTAAAAAATGTCCCGAACCACTATCGTGAATCTGCTTTAGCAATTGGCGCGACACGTTGGCAAATGATTTATAAGGTTATTTTGAGAGCCGCGACCCCAGGTATCTTAACGGCTATTGTCTTTGGTATGGCACGGGCTTTTGGTGAGGCTTTAGCGGTCCAGATGGTTGTTGGAAATGCTGCGATCATGCCGAACGGTTTGATGAGTTCAGCGGCAACGCTGACGTCAGTTCTTACTCAAGGCATTGGCAATACGGCTGACGGTTCAGTTCAAAATGATGTTTTGTGGACGTTAGCGATGCTGCTATTGATCATGTCGCTATTCTTTAATCTGATTATTGGCCTGATAGGTAAACAGACCAATATTTCTAAGGGGAAACGCTAATGAATCCAAAAGTCACGAATAAAATTGCGATTGGAACTATTTATTTCATTTCTGCCATTGTGGTTTTGATTTTAGCTGCCTTGCTGATTTCGATACTTGGACAAGGACTTCCAAATGTTAGCTGGCATTTCTTGACCAGCCACTCTTCTTCATTTGAAGCTGGCGGCGGCATTGCTGATCAATTATTCAATTCCTTTTACCTGCTGATCGTTTCAATGCTGCTTTCTTTGCCAATTGCACTGGGTTCTGCTATTTATCTGAATGAATTTGCTGATCCAAAATCAGAATTCATTGCTATTTTTCGTTCAGCGATTGAAGTTTTAAGTTCGCTGCCATCTGTCGTTGTTGGCTTATTTGGCTTTTTGCTCTTTGTTTTGAAGTTTCACATGGGCTTTTCTGTTTTATCCGGTGCCATTGCACTCACATTTTTTAACTTACCATTACTGACACGTTCGATTGAAAATTCGCTGGCTGCGATTCCAAATTTGCAGAGACAAGCTGGGCTCGCGTTGGGGCTTTCAAAATGGGAAACAACGGAAAAGGTAATTTTTCCAGCGGCTGTCCCCTCAATTGTAACGGGGGTCGTTTTGGCTGCCGGACGTGTGTTTGGCGAAGCTGCTGCTTTGCTATTTACGTCTGGACAGTCTGCACCTCAATTAAATTGGTACGATTGGAATCCAATGAATTCAAACAGTCCTTTGAATTTGATGCGGCCAGCAGAAACCCTAGCTGTGCATATTTGGAAAGTTAATTCCGAAGGAACGATGCCGGATGCCGCTAAAATTTCAGCAGGTGCTTCGGCTGTTTTGATCGTGATGGTGCTGCTCTTCAATTTATCAGCTCGTTACTTCGGCAATAAGCTATATAAAAAGATGACCTCGGGAACGGAAAAATAATGGTAAAGCTTAAAAAACAAACTGAATTTGTCAAGGATATTAAAAGTATCATCACGCTGGATAATCCCGATACCTATATTTCACAGCCGGATCCTGCCAAACATGAAATTGCTTTGAAAACTGAAAATGTTTCTGTTTTTTATGGCTATAATGAGGCGATCAAACCAGCTAACCTGTTTTTTGAACGTTTTAAAATTACAAGTTTGATTGGCGCTTCAGGTTCGGGTAAGTCAACTTTCCTGCGTTCTTTGAATCGTATGAATGATGGCGTTGCTGAAGTTAAGGGCAAAATTATGTATCGCGGATTGGATCTTAATTCACCTGATGTTGATGTCTATGAAGTACGTCGACATATCGGTATGGTGTTTCAAATGCCAAATCCTTTCGCTAAGTCGGTCTATCGCAATATCACTTTTGCTTTGACTCAGCGGAAGAAATACACTAAAGAACAGTTAGACGAAATTGTCGAGTCTTCGCTGAGGCAGGCAGCTTTGTGGGACCAATTAAAAGATGATCTCAATAAATCAGCATTGGAATTGTCCGGTGGGCAGGCGCAAAGATTAGTCATTGCTAGAGCCTTAGCCTTAAAACCAGATATTTTATTGATGGATGAACCAACCAGTGCCTTGGATCCTAAATCCACGATGCAGATCGAAGAGACAATGATGGAATTAAAGAAACAATATACGATCATCATTGTGACGCACAATATGCAGCAGGCCGCTCGTATTGGCGATTACACAGCTTTCTTTCATTTGGGGAAAATTATCGAATATGATTTGACAAGAAAAATTTTTACGCGGCCAAAAGTGAAGTTGACTGATGACTATGTTTCGGGGAATTTTGGCTAATGGCGGACGAGAAATATTTGTTAACAACTGAAAACGTTAATCTGTTTTATAGTGGCAAACAGGCTTTGTTTGATATTAGCCTTTATTTTCCAAAAAATGGTATTACGGCGTTGATCGGACCGTCAGGTTCGGGAAAATCAACTTATTTGCGTGCTCTGAATCGTATGCATGACCTGACACCAAACGTCAAAGTAGAAGGAAAATTTTTGTTCCATGGTGTTGATATGTATGCTGACAATGTTGATTTAGTCGATCTGCGTAAACGCATCGGCATGGTTTTCCAGCAGCCGACACCTTTTCCTTTTAGTATTTATGAAAATGTGGCTTTTGGATTAAGACTAGGGCACAAGGTTCCAAAACACGACTTGAATGAAGCCGTGGAAAAAGCTTTACGACAAGCCGGTGTTTGGGAAGAAGTCAAGGACCGTTTGGACATGAATGCATTGGGTTTGTCTGGCGGCCAGCAGCAACGTGTCAGTGTGGCACGTGTTTTAGCGACCAAACCGGACATTTTGCTACTAGATGAACCGACTAGCGCGCTGGATCCGATTTCTAGCCGTGTGGTTGAGGATTCACTTTTAGATCTGCGTGATGAATACTGTCTGATTATCGTGACACATAATATGCAGCAAGCGGCGCGTATCAGCCAGACGACGGCTTTTTTCAATGATGGTCGTTTAGTTGAGGTAGGCAAAACGCGTGATATTTTCTTAAATCCGAAAGAAAAAGAGACACAGGACTACGTTAGTGGTAAATTTGGATAAAAATGATAGCAGGGAGATGATAAAATGAGCAGAATCTTTGACATTGAAATGGAAGATCTGGACGATCAATTCCGCAGCATGGGCAAAATGGTGGCACGAACAATTGATAAATCAGTTGTCGCTTTTATGGCTCATGATACAAAAGCAGCTGAGGAAATCGTTAATCGTGATCACGAGATCAACGAAAGGGAAGCTGCCATTGAGAAGAAGACTTTTGAAATGATCGCTTTATATCAACCAGTTACAACTGATCTGAGAGAAGTTGTCACGATTTTGAAGGCGGTTTCCGTGTTAGAAAGAATGGGAGATTACGCAAGAGATATTGCATACTCGACGATCAGAATCCATCATCGGCAAAATGGTGATCGTAGAATGCCGGAAATTGAACGAAAAATTTCTGAAATGGGGCTGATGGCGACACGAACTTTTGATGAAATTTTGGACGCTTATGTTTCTGATTCAATTGACGATGCGCAAAAGGTTGCCCAACATTCGGAACAGGTGGGACGACTATCAACAGTTATCCGCAAGGATATCTTGGTGTCTATGAAAGATGACGCTGATACCATTGATGCTGGTGCTGATTATCTAGTTGTTGTTGGCTATTTAAAACGGACAGCCGATCATGCGACGGACATTGCTGAATGGCTGGTTTATAAGCGCAGCGGCAAAATTGTGGAATTGAATCCAGGTTCGTCAAGCTTTATTTAAGGAGCTGAAATGAGTTTTATTTATAAATTAATTGTCAACACTTTAATTTTCGTTGTGTTTCATTATCTATTGCCAAACGGTTTGACAGTCAAGGATTGGACCTCGGCAATCGTAGCAGCCGTTGTTCTAGCGCTATTAAATACTTTTTTGAAACCACTCCTGCATTTTATTTCCTTACCGATCACTTTTATCAGCTTGGGATTGTTTAGTATTGTTATTAATATGATCGTTTTGGCTGTTGACGATAGTTTAGTGTCAGGCATCACGATTCATGGTTGGGGCTGGGTATTTATTTTGAGTTTAATTTTTAGTTTTGCTCAAAGCTGGCTCACGAGCGCAGAAAGGTAAAAAAATGGACGGACAAAGAAAAGTAACGGTCAAAGATTTAGTTGAAAATACAGCTTTAAGAGTTGTGTGGGGAGAAGATCATTTAGACCGACTGATCAAAGTTCCGGATATTGCACGTCCGGGTCTGCAGTTAACTGGTTTTTTGAATTATTTTGAAGCAGATCGTGTTCAGTTGTATGGTGTTAATGAGATCGAGTACGCTAAAACGATGACACACGAACAAAAGCAATTTGTTTTAAAAAAAATGTCTCGAAGTACAACACCGGCCTTTGTAGTATCGACCAATCTTGATATTCCGGCTGAATTGATCGAAGCGGCTAAGGAAACAAATATTCCTGTTTTAACTAGTTCCTTGACATCATCACGTCTATTGTCAAATATGACTTATTATTTAGGCGCTCAATTATCGGAGCGGAAAACTGTTCATGGTGTTTTGATCGATATTAATGGCATTGGTGTTTTATTGACTGGTGATCCTGGTGTTGGTAAAACAGAAGCGGCTCTGGAACTGATCCAACAAGGCAAGGCACGCCTTATTGCCGATGACCGTGTTGATATCTATGCTGAGGATGAACAGCGTTTGGTTGGCGCGCCATCGGAGGTTTTGGCTAACCTCATGGAAGTGCGCGGTATTGGCATTATTGATGTTTTGCAAACATATGGGGCTGCGTCAATTCGCGATCATACGACGATCGTCTTGAACATTGACTTAAAACGTTCAAATGAAAAAGTCCAAAATTTCGACCGCCTCGGTGATGCGGGTGCCAGCCTGGAAATTCTCGGTATCGAAATTCCGAAAATGGCATTACCGGTAACTTCTGGTCGTAACACAGCTAGCGTTATTGATGCGGCTGCCTTAAAATATCGGACTGATCGTATGGGATTTGATGCACTTGCGACTTTGGAAAAACGCCAGACGGCTCTCATTAAGGAAAATGAAATTCATGACCAAACAAATAAGTAAAATCGCTGTTTTAGGTGCTGGTTCTTGGGGAACGGCATTGGCCTCCACACTTTCCGGCAACGGCAATCAAGTTATACTTTGGGGCCACAATCAAAAGGACGTTGATGATATTAATCATCAGCATTTGAATCAGCATTATTTGCAGCAGTCGCTATTGGATAATAAGCTCAAAGCTACCACGGATTTGAAAGAAGCTTTGGCTGCTGCCGAGATCGTTTTGTTCGTAGTTCCTACAACGGCAATACGCGAAGTTGCGGCCAAAGTCAATCAGCTGTTGCCCAGCTTGGATAAGACGGTCATTTTTGGTCACGCGGTCAAAGGCATTGAGGTTAATTCTAATAAACGCATTAGTCAAATGATCGTGGAAGAGATTCCGACATTGCGTGAACGTGATTTGTTTTTTATTTCGGGACCCTCACACGCTGAATCAGTGATAAAAAAAGCAATTACACTGGTTGCAGTGGCAAGTGCTAATCAGCAGTATGCTAAACAAATTCAAACAGCTTTATCAAATTCTTTTTTTCGTGTTTACACGAATGCCGATTTAGTCGGCAGCGAATATGCTGCTGCTTTAAAAAATGTTTTAGCAATTGCCGGCGGCATCATCAAGGGTTTGAATATGACTGACAATACGCAAGCTGCATTAGTCACACGGGGCTTAGCTGAAATGCGTCGCCTTGGTGTGGCTTTGGGCGGTCAACCTGAAACATTTGACGGTCTCGCTGGTTTGGGCGATCTGATCGTAACGGCCATGTCAGCTAATTCGCGTAATTTTCGAGCTGGATTAGCTTTAGCGGCTGGAAGAAATATTCAGCAGATTCAAAAAGAAATGGGTATGGTCATCGAGGGTGTTAAAACAGCCAAGGCTGTTGATCAATTGTCAAGAAAAAACAAAGTTTCTATGCCGATTAGTGAAAATGTCTACAAAATTCTATATGAAAATGAGAAAATAGAAGACGCAGTCGCTGTTCTTATGAGTCGGCCGCTGATTTCGGAGGAATGATTTCAATGGTACAAAAAGTTAAAAAAGCAATTATCCCGGCTGCTGGACTGGGGACTCGGTTTTTGCCTGCGACGAAAGCTTTAGCTAAAGAGATGCTGCCTATTGTGGATACACCGACAATTCAGTTAATTGTTGAAGAAGCCATTAAGTCAGGAATTGAAGATATTGTGATCGTTGATGGCAAATCTAAGCGGTCAATCGAAGACCATTTTGATTCCAATACTGAATTAGAAGATAATCTATCAGCTAAGGGCAAAGACAAACTTTTAAAACTTGTCCAAGATACAACTGATTTGAATATTTATTTCATTCGGCAGTCGCATCCGCGCGGTTTGGGTGATGCAGTTTTAAAAGCGAAGTCTTTCATTGGCGACGAACCATTCGTTGTCATGCTTGGGGATGATCTCGCAACAGACGAAGTACCTTTGACCAAACAACTGATCGATCGTTACAATGAAACTGAACAATCCACCTTAGCAGTGATGCAGGTACCGCACGAAGAGACCTCTAGTTATGGTGTGATCGATCCTGCTAAAGAAATCAAACCAGGTCTGTTTGAAGTTAGAAATTTCGTTGAAAAGCCGCGTCCACAGGATGCGCCTTCAGATTTGGCGATCATTGGTCGTTATCTCTTTACGCCAACGATTTTTTCCATGCTGGAAAATACGATGCCAGGAAAGGGAAATGAAATTCAATTAACTGATGCGATCGAGGCTCTTAATCATCAAGAGCACGTTTATGCCCACCAATTTAATGGGAAACGTTATGATATTGGCTCAAAAATTGGTTTTTTGGAAACTAACATTGAGTTTGGTTTGAAACATCCAGATACAGGCGAGGCATTACGCAAGTATATTAAAGAACTCGCTCAGACTCTGTGAGCTTGTTAAAAGCAGGTATTCTCTCGTGGATACCTGATTACATATCCTGTTTGGTTCGATTGAGTGATATACTAACTAATAGTAAGTAGGAGCTATGATGACACAGAAATATGATGTCGTGATTATCGGAGCAGGTCCAGCTGGCATGACAGCTGCAACTTATGCCAGTCGAGCAAATTTATCAGTTTTAATGATTGATAAAGGCATATATGGCGGTCAAATGAATGATACAGCCGAGGTTGAAAATTATCCAGCCTTTGATTCGATCTTAGGACCTGATTTAGCGGAAAAAATGTATGCCAGTTCAACACGTTTTGGCGCTGAATATGTTTTTGGTGAGGTTCAAGATGTCATTGATCATGGGAATACCAAGACGGTTGTCACAGATGATGAGACATATGAAGCAAAAGTGATCGTGATTGCCAGCGGTGCGACACATCGCCATATCGGCGTGCTCGGTGAAGACAAGTATTCAGGCCGCGGTGTTTCCTATTGCGCAGTATGTGATGGTGCTTTTTTTAAAAATGAAGATGTAGCAGTCATTGGCGGTGGCGACTCTGCGATCGAGGAGGCAATTTATTTAGCGAATTTAGCCAAACATGTGACGATCATTCACCGCCGGGATACGTTAAGGGCTTCTAAAATTGCTCAGAAACGTGCTTTTTCGACTAAAAATATTGATTTTTCTTGGAATAAGCAAACAGAGGCCATTGTTGGTGATGACGAAAAAGTAACCGCTGTTAAAGTTTTGGACACTAAGGAAAATCAAGAGTCGATCGTACCAGCTAGCGGCATTTTTGTTTATGTGGGTATCACGCCTAATACACAAGGGCTAAATAAACTAGGTGTTTTAGACGACCAGGGCTGGGTGGAGACAGACGAGAGTATGCAGACGAAAGTGCCCGGCGTCTTTGCAGTTGGCGATGTTAGAAAGGATTCAATTCGCCAAATCGCAGCTGCGGTCGGTGATGGTGCCGTTGCTGGTAAACTTTTATTTGATTATATTCAGACTCTCTCTGACTCACAAGTAGAAGCCTGATATAATCGTATTTAGCATGAAAATTCAGGTTATTTCTTTTGGCTATAAATATGAACATATTCCGCGATCTTCAATGCTTTTTGACTTGCGTTTTTTAAGCAACCCATATTGGGATCCAAAAATGCGGACGATGACCGGGCTTGATCAGAAAGTTTCTGATTATGTCATGGCTGCCGATGGTGCTGAAAACTTTTATCAGAATTATAAAAAAACGATCGAACAGGTCTTACCGCTAGCTATTAAAAAAGAGGCGGCTGGCGGCGACATTGATTCTGACATGACGATCGTTTTTGGTTGTACAGGTGGTCAGCACCGATCAGTTGCTTTTGCTCAGCGGCTTGGATTAGATTTAATTAAAGAGGGCTATGATGTCACGATTCAGCATCGTGATTTGAAAACATCCTTGGTTCGCGAACTAAAAAAAGACAAGCAGGAGGCCAAATCATGACAACTTCAAAAAAAAGAAATATTGTCGTGATCGGCGGCGGTTCTGGTTTACCAGTTATTTTACGTCCCTTGCGTGACTGTAATGTTGAGGTAACCGCTATTGTGACAGTTGCTGATGACGGCGGTTCGTCCGGAGTGATCCGAAACTTCATGAATATTGTGCCGCCTGGAGATATTAGAAATGCACTGGTTTCGCTATCCTTGCTGCCTGAGGATTTTTTAAAGATTTTCCAGTATCGTTTTGATTCATCCGATGAGTTCTTTCAGAACCATGCATTAGGCAACTTGATTATTGCCGCTATGACTGAAATGTCTGGCGATATTTTTGGTGCCGTCCAAAAACTGGGCCGCTATATGATGATCTCTGGCAAAGTGTATCCTGTTGCCAATGTTCCTTTGGTGCTGCATGCTGATTTTACAGATGGTACGATTGGTTCGGGCGAACACGAAATTACAATGGCGCACAAGGTCATTGAAAGATTGTCGATCACGACTGAGGCTGGTCAACAGCCCGAACCGACCTCGGAAGTTCTTTTTGCGATCGATCATGCCGATATGATTGTCTTTGGTCCGGGCTCGCTTTATACATCGATACTACCGAATTTAGTTATTCCGATCGTTGGCAGAGCCGTGCACCAGAGTAATGCGAAAAAGGTTTATATCGCTAACATCATGACACAAAAAGGCGAAACAGATCATTATACGGATGCCAGTCATATTAAGGCGATCTATCATAATGTTTCTGATCATCTACTGGATTATGTGCTGACTAATACAGCGATCGTTCCTGAAGATTACATTGATTTTCAAAAATGGAATGAGATTTCGACACAGGTCAAAGTCGACACAAGTGAAGATAAAAAACTTGGCGTTGTGCCGATCACGGGTGACTTTTTAAAGCTACGCGATCAAGGCGCTTTCCATGATGGTGAAAAAATTGCTAAAGAACTGTTGGAAATATTAGATAATAAAATCTAATGACTTATACGCAGCAGGTAAAAAAAGAACTGTCAATATTGCCGATCAACTTAAAGACATCAAAGTCTGAGTTATCGGCAATTTTGCGTTTAAACGGTATTTATCATTTAGGCAATGCTAATGGAAACACATTAGAGGTCCAGACCCAAAATCCGGCTAGTGCTCGTCGGACTTATCAACTGTTGGCACAAACTTATGAAACCGATATTCAGACGAATATTGAACGAGGCGGTTCGGTTAAAATTTTTGGTTTGCATCGATATGGCATTATTACGATGCATAAGGCTGACGAGATCCTGCTTGATTTACAGCTGGATCCTTTTTCAATCACCCATCATGTACCGAGTGTCTTTTTGAATTCTCAGGCCAAACAGCAGGCTTTTTTACGGGCTGCCTTTTTGTCGACGGGTTCTGTTAATGCACCACGTTCGAAGGATTATCATTTAGAGATCGCTTCTTCTGATGACGATTTGATTCAGCAAATTATGCTGATCATGAATAATCGTCATTTTAATCTTGGTGCGAAAATTGCTGAGCGGCGGAACAAAAAAATTATTTATTTGAAAACTGGCGAGCGTATCTCGGATTTTTTGTCGATCATTCAGGCGACTAGTGCCATGCTGGCATTTGAGGATGCTCGCATTATGTCGGACATGCGAAATTCAGCTAATCGTTTGGCCAACGCTGACAATGCTAATGTAACGCGTATGACTGAAGCAGCCGAAAAACAATATGAAGCCATGAATTTTCTGCGCAGTATTCATCAATTAGAAACAATGCCGGACAAATTGAAAATTGTGGGTGAACTGAGACTCCAGTATCCAGAAGCTAGTTTAAGTGATCTTGCTGAACTGGTTGAAAATCAAGAATTAACTAAATCCGGTATTAATCATCGTATGCGAAAATTGATGCAGATCGCTAAAGAACTGCGTGCTACAAAAGTTTGACCTTTCTTGACCATTGAACTATAATTACCTTATCAAATTTAAGGAGGCGCAATATGTGGCCTGGAGTTATTGAACAAACTGCAAATGGACGAGAGAGTTATGACCTTCCCAGTCGTCTTTTAAAGGATCGAATTATTTTGGTTCAAGGCGAAGTTGAAGATCAAATGGCAACCAGTATCGTTGCTCAATTATTATTCTTGGATGCTCAAGATCCAAATAAAGACATTTATATGTATACAAATACACCTGGTGGATCTGTCACAGCTGGTATGGCGATCGTCGATACGATGAATTTTATTAGATCTGATGTTCAGACAATCGTCATGGGAATGGCTGCTTCAATGGGTACGATCATTGCTTCATCAGGTACAAAGGGCAAGCGCTTTATGTTACCGAATGCTGAATATCTTATCCATCAACCGATGGGCGGTGCCGGTGCTGGTACGCAGCAGACTGATATGTCGATCATCGCCGAACAATTGCTGAAAACACGAAATAAGCTGAATCATATTTTAATGGTTAATTCTGGTCAAAAGTTAGAAAAAATTCAAGAGGACACTGAACGTGATCATTGGATGGATGCTCAGGAAACATTGGATTACGGACTGATTGATAAGATCTTAGTTAATAAAGATAAGACCGATAAAAATGATAAGAAGAAGTAATTTGTAGAGAGCCCTTTGGGCTTTTTTTATTGCACATTTGTAATAGTTCACGTTTGTAATTGTTTTACATAAGTGATATAATAATAAGCGAAAGGAGGTCCCAATGGAAATCGATATAAAAGCCTACCTAGTAGACCACAATTTGACGATTTATCAGGTCGCTAAGGCGGGTGGGTATGGTTACACGACAATTCACAAGTCTTTTAACAAACCACAGTCTGAGGCGACAAGTTTGAACTTGAGGGATCTCGATGCTTTAGCTCAAGCAACTGAGTCTAGCATGTGGGAAGTTTTAAAAGAATTGGAAACCAATTATTTAGAAGATTAATTAGGAGGATTCAATTTATGGCAACAAATAATTTTGATAACAACGATCCATTCAATTCAATGGATGATATTTTTAATAATTTGATGGGTAGAATGAATGGCATTAATTCTGATTCTCGTTATTTGATCAATGGTCAAGAGGTGAGCCCAGAAGACTTCGCCAGCTATCGGCAGACTGGCAAGATGCCGATCAACGACCAGTTTCAAGAAGTCGGTCCACAATCTGCAGCTGTTGCTGATCGTCCGCAGGCAGCCCAAAAAGCGGGTATTTTGGAAAAACTCGGTCGCAATTTGACTGAAGAGGCGCGTCAGGGGAAACTTGATCCAGTTATCGGTCGTAATAAAGAAATTCAAGAAACTGCTGAGATCTTAAGTCGACGGACGAAAAATAATCCTGTCCTAGTTGGCGATGCTGGTGTCGGAAAAACGGCAGTTGTTGAAGGTCTGGCTCAAGCAATTGTCAGCGGCCATGTACCGGCGGCGATCAAAGGCAAGGAAATTTATTCGATTGATATTTCAGCTTTAGAGGCTGGTACACAGTATCGCGGCAGTTTTGAAGAAAATATTCAGAAATTGATCAGTGAAGTCAAGAGTGCTGGCAACGTGATTTTATTCTTTGATGAAATTCATCAGATTTTGGGTGCTGGCAGCACGGGTGATGAATCCGGCTCTAAAGGTCTGGCTGATATTTTAAAACCAGCTTTGAGCCGCGGTGAGGTCTCGGTGATTGGCGCTACAACGCAAGATGAGTACCGTAATACAATTATGAAAAATGCTGCTTTGGCACGCCGCTTTAACGAAGTGACGGTTAACGCGCCAAGTCCTGAAGATACGCTGGAAATTTTAAAGGGTGTTCGTGCACTTTACGAGCAGCACCATCATGTTAAATTTCCAGATGCAACACTCAAGGCAGCAGTTGATTATGCGGTGCAATATATTCCTCAGCGGTCATTGCCAGATAAAGCGATTGATTTGGTTGATATGACTGCCGCACACTTGTCGGCTCAGCATCCGGTTACTGATAAAGTAAGTCTGGAAAAGGACCTGAAAAAAGCTCAGGGCAAACAAGATCGTGCAGTTGCACAAGAAGATTTTGAAAAGGCGGCTGAAGCGAAAAAGCAAGTTGGCAAACTTGAAAGCCAATTAAAAAACGTATCCAAAAAAAGTAATCAAGAAGACGTTATTGTGAGGCCCAACGATATTGCTGAATCTGTCGAGCGTTTGACTGGTATTCCAGTTGCTAAGATGGGTGCCAATGATATTGAACGGCTGAAAGGTATTTCTGATCGTTTGAAGGGCAAAGTAATCGGTCAAGATGAAGCGGTCGAAGCTGTGGCTCGAGCGGTACGCCGCAATAGGGCTGGCTTTGATGAGGGCAACCGTCCAATTGGCAGTTTCCTATTTGTCGGTCCGACCGGTGTTGGTAAAACAGAATTAGCTAAACAATTAGCTTTAGATATGTTCGGTTCTAAAGATGCGATCATTCGTTTGGATATGTCTGAATATGCTGATTTAACAGCTGTTTCTAAATTAGTAGGTACTTCGGCCGGCTATGTCGGTTATGAAGATAATCAAAATACTTTAACAGAAAAAGTTCGCCGCAACCCGTATTCGATCGTCTTGCTAGATGAGATCGAAAAGGCAAATCCGCAGGTGCTAACACTGCTTTTGCAAATCTTGGATGATGGTCGTTTGACTGATGGCCAGGGTAATGTGGTTAATTTCAAAAATACAGTTGTGATCGCCACTTCAAATGCTGGTTTTGGCAATGAAAAACTAACTGCTAGTCAGCATCGAGATGATTCGATCATTGATCGTTTGTCAGCCTATTTCCGTCCAGAATTCTTAAATCGTTTCAACGCGATCGTTGAATTTAGTCATTTAAGCAAAAAAGATCTGAAACAGATCGTGGAGCTAATGCTGACCGAAGTAGATCAGACCTTGGCTAAAAAGGATCTGACACTCAAGCTGACACCAGCAGCTAAAAATTACTTGATCGAACAAGGTTACGATGAAGCGATGGGTGCGCGTCCGCTAAGGCGTGTGATCGAACAGCAGATTCGTGACAAGGTGACTGATTTTTATCTGGATCATCTTGATGTCAAAGATTTGAAAGCAGATCTTAAAGATGGCAGTATCGAAATTACTAAAAGGTAAAAAAATATCCTCAGCGGCCAAATACTGCTGGGGATATTTTTTAATTCACAAAGAGTTGTACGGCTAGCGGTTCGGGATTCTCGAAATGCTCGTCAGGTTTTTCAATTCTTCTGAACAGCAGACCAATCAAAGCATCAGCGATTTCCGGGATCGGCTGCACGATCGTGGCAACATCCGTCAAATAATGGCGGATAAAATCCGTACCATCATAACCGATGATCGGGACTTCGTTAAAGTTATTTTCCTTAATAATTTTTTTGATCAGCAGAGCCGTCGTATCGTTATTTGCAAAAATACCATCGAACTTTTGGCTGGCAAGCAGGGACCGCAACTCTTCGGCCTTTTCTGATTCTGTAAATTGCGAGTCGGGGAAAGCGAACTGTTGCGATTGGATGCCTGCTTGTTTTATGGCTTTTTCAGCGCCGACAGCTCGCCAGGAAGTCGGCGAGTCTGAATCGTCTTCATCGGTGATGATCGCGATTTTCTTAGCGCCCTGTTTGACTAAATAATCAACAGCTAATGTGCCGCCTTGATAATTATTTGATGACACGATCGGAATTTCTTCAGATAGAAAGCGATCAAACGAGACGATCGGCATATTCACGTCCTTGTATTCTTCGATGCCTAGGTTATGGGAGCCTGTGATAATGCCTTCGACCATATTGGCAGCCAGCATACCCAAATAACGGCGCTCGGCTTCAACATTATTGGCTGAACTAGCAATGATGATTTTATAACCCTTAGCCGAAAGTTTGACCTCCAGTTCATTTGCCAGTTCTGAGAAAAAAGGATTGGCGATCGTTGGAAAAATTAAACCGATAAATTTTGATGACTTTCCTTGTAATGAGCGAGCCAAGGCATTTGGATGATAATTTAATGCTCTGATGGCTGCATATACTTTGTCATGTGTTTTTTTAGAAACATGCGGAAAATCATTTAAAACACGCGATACCGTTGTAATTGTGACACCCGCCGCTTTAGCGACGTCTTGCAATTTTGCTACCATAAATCTGATCCTCTTGTTACATTTTAACAATTTTTGTATGATTTGAAACGTTTAACAGAAAAAAATTTGTTTCCGTGACACGAATTTACGCGAACAAATAAAAAAACAGATCAAAATCTGTTTTTCCATGAGTTGAATTGTTTAAAATAACTGTAATTTTTTATCCATATGTGTGAAAGGTTCGCAGCCGTTTGCAGTCACATGAATACAGTCTTCGATCCTCACGCCAAGATCGCCAGGGATATAAACGCCGGGTTCGAGACTGAAACACATACCTGGTTCGAGTATCAAATCATTGCCTTGCATGATAGACGGATATTCATGTTCAGACATACCCATGCCATGACCGAGACGATGAATGAAGTATTGGCCATAACCGGCTTTTGTAATGATGTCACGAGCGATCTTATCTAAAGAAGCTGCCGTAATACCGGGTTTTACAGCCGCTTGAGCAGCTAATTGGGCTTCTAAAACGACTTGATGAACTTCTCGCATATGATCAGTCGGTTTGCCTAAAGCAACTGTTCGACTTGCATCAGAAATGTAGCCCTGATAAACGGTTCCTAAATCAAATAGGACCAGAGAATTATCTTTTAAAGGCAAGTCGGATGTTTCGCCATGAGGATCAGCAGCATGTTCGGCTGTCTGGACCAAGGTAGCAAAAGACATTTCTGGGACGTTGCGGTTTTTAGTGGCAAATTCCAATTCGGCCGCTACTTGTAATTCTGTTTTACCAACTTTTAGTGCTTTAAAACCAGCAGCAAAAGCTAAATCGGCATCATGACCGGCCTGCACTAATTTTTGGATTTCGTCAGTATCTTTGATCAAACGCTGATGTTCTACGATCGGCGTCAAATTGAAACTATAATCGGCGTCCGGGAAAGCAGCTACAAGGCGATTAAAGCGAGCCAAAGTCAAATTGCCTTGTTCAGTAGCTATTTTTTTTGGATTAGCTTGTCGTTTTTTAATGTGGCTATAAATCATGGATAAACCGTCCTCGTTATCCTGATAACCATAAAGGTCAAAAGGCCAGCCGACCGATTTGACAACTTGCACTTCTAGCGCTGGTGCAAAAATAAAGGGATCCTGATCAGCGAAAATGATCATGGCCAGAATTCTTTCATAAGGATTGGAACCGAAGCCGGTTAAATATTGAATTGTTTTAAAATCAGAAATATAAGCAAGATCGATCTGTTTGTTGATCAAAGTTTGTTGTAATTTATTGAGTCTTGTTTGATTGAATTTCACCATAAATTGAGTATAGTTCAAACAACTTTTGTAGAATGAGGTTATGACAAAATTATTGTTACTGCAAAAACTCAAAAATGATGATTTAAAAGAAGTTCGTGACAATTTTCCGGATTTGGAATTGCTGACAGCAGATCAGATGACTGACGATCTTGTTGATCAAATTGAAATTCTGTACGGTCAATTTTCGAAGGGGCAGGGTCTGGATCCTTGGTTTGAAAAATTGGTTCATGGCGGAAAATCTTTGAAATGGATTCAAATGATTTCCGCTGGAATAGACTTCCTGCCGCTTGCAGAATTAGCGAAAAGAGGCGTGATCGTTTCCAATATGAGTGGTCTTCATTCTGAAGCTATCTCGGAAAATGTGTTAGCTTATATGTTGATTTTCAACCGTGGCTTGAAAAAAGCACTGGAAAATCAAGCTAAACAAGTTTGGGATCTTGGCCTGACAGGTATTAAACAATTGCAGAACAAGAAGATTGTTATTTTTGGAACTGGTGCAATTGGTTCGGCTGTTGCAAAAATTTTGCAAGGCTTCGATGTGACGGTTATTGGCGTTAATCGGCATGGTACTGAGCTGCCTTATTTTCAGCAAGTGATTACGCATAGCCAACTGGATCAAGTCGCGGACGCTGATTATTTGATCAGTGATATGCCTTTAACCGATATGACTCGTGGTTACTTTGACAGCAGTTTCTTCCACTTATTTAAAAATAAGCCGATTTTTATCAATGTCGGCCGCGGCCCTAGCGTTGTTGAAAAAGACTTGATCAGTGCGTTAAAAGATGAGACGTTGTCGGCCGCTGCTTTGGATGTTGTTGAACATGAGCCTTTAGATGCTGATTCGCCGCTTTGGCAAATGGAAAACGTGATCATTACACCGCATTCATCGGCTTTGATCGAACATTATTATAAAAAATCCTACCAGATTTTCGGACCGAATTTGAAAAGTTACTTGACGACTGGCAAATTAGCTATTAATCAGGTGAGCTTGAAAGAAGGTTATTAATGAAACACGAAACAAAAATTCTTCATTTAAAAAACGGCTACGATATTTGGTCAGCTTCTTTTGGTAATCCTGATGCGCCGATCAAGCTGTTGGCTTTGCATGGTGGACCTGGCGGTACTTCTAAAGAATTTTGGCCTTGGGCTGAGAACTTTCAGAAATATACCGGTTTAGATGTTCAGGTTTTTACCTATGACCAGCTTGGCTCATTTTGGTCAGAAGCACCCGATTGGACAAAGCAGGAAAACGTTGATAAATATTTAAACTACCAGTATTATCTTGATGAACTGGAAGAAGTTCGTTCGTTAATGGGCTTGGATCACTTTTATCTGCTTGGCCATTCTTGGGGCGGCGTCTTGACTTATGAATATAGCTTGGCTCATCCCGAGCATTTGAAGGGTTCGATCGTCTACTCCATGACTGATAATATCCAAGATTATGTCACATCAGTTAATCAGGAACGCTTGGATCTGCTAGGCAAAGACGAAGTTGATTATATGAAGTCGGTTGAAGCCAAAGCCGATTTTATTGATCCGCGTTATCATCGTGATGTTAATCGTCTGTATAGGGAAAACATTGAACGAACTGCGACTTATGATCCGGATGCCGGACCTGATTTGTTGGCCACTGATGTTTATAATCATTTTCAAGGCAACAACGAATTTGTCGTGACAGGTATTTTAAAGGATTGGAATATTCGGCCGCAGCTGCATAATATTAAAATTCCAATGCTGCTAACGACTGGTGAAAAAGATACAATGCCGGTTTGGTCCATGCAGGAGACTGCTAAAGCGATCCCGGGTGCTGAATTGTTTGTCAACACAGATGGCGGGCATCATCATGCCGTTGATCACCCAGAAGCCTTTTATGAAAATTTAACTGCTTTTTTAAAACGTGTTCAAGCAGCACAATAATATTTCAGGATCCCTTTTGCGGGTCTTTTTTAATATCGTTATAATCTTCTTATGTATGATTTTCTAACTGGTATCATTAAAACGATTGCCGTTAATTATATTGGTATTGATGTCAATGGGGTCGGTTTTCGTGTGTTTACACCTAATCCTTACGAATATGAGCAAGGCGACCAGACGATTATTTTCACAGAACAGATCGTGCGGGACAATGAAATTAGTCTTTATGGCTTTAAAAAGGTTGAAGATCGTAACTTGTTTAAAAAATTATTAAATGTTTCTGGGATCGGTCCGAAATCCGCCTTAGCGATTATTGCTGGTGGCGATCGTGACGGTCTTGTCGCTGCGGTGGAAAATGGTCAAGCGGCTTATCTGACTAAGTTTCCCGGTATTGGCAGTAAAACGGCTCAACAAATCGTCTTGGATCTGAAAGGAAAACTAGGCGATTTCACGAAAGATAGTCCTTTGCCAAATGAGTTATTAGCTAATTCAGCGGCGTTAGATGACGCTTTAGCTGCCTTGATCGCATTGGGTTTTTCTGCTAAAGATGTTTTCAAAATTGGCAAAAAATTAGCTGATGCAGGCCAATTGAAAACGGACGCCTATATTCAAAAAGGACTTAAACTATTAACTAAATGAGTGATGACAAAGACAAAATTTTAGATGCGCAGTCGACTGCAGCTGATACTGATGCCGAATTGACGCTGCGGCCCAAATTTTTGGCCGATTATATTGGCCAAAAACAGATCAAAGATCAATTATCCGTGTATCTACAGGCCGCTAAACAGCGTAATGAAGCACTGGATCACGTGCTGCTTTTTGGGCCTCCTGGTTTAGGCAAGACGACCTTAGCTGTTGTGATCGCTAACGAAATGGGTGCCGATATTAAGACCACTTCAGGCCCGGCGATCGAAAAAGCTGGTGATCTAGTGGCACTGTTAAATGAATTATCAGCTGGTGATATTTTATTTATTGATGAAATTCACCGTTTGCCAAAATCGGTCGAGGAAGTGCTGTATTCAGCCATGGAAGATTTTTACGTTGACATCGTTGTCGGCCAAGGTGAAACAGCCCATGCGATCCATTTTCCATTGCCGCCTTTTACCTTGATCGGTGCAACGACGCGTGCCGGCATGCTATCAGCACCATTGCGTGATCGTTTTGGTATTGTTGAGCATATGCGTTTTTACCCAGTCAGTGATTTGAAACTAATCGCTGAGCGCTCAGCCGACATTTTTGATATGTCAATCGCCGAATCTGGCGCAGTTGAGCTAGCTTTGCGTTCTCGCGGTACACCAAGAATCGTTAATCGTTTGTTGAAAAGAGTGCGTGATTTTGCGCAAGTCGATGGTAAACAGACTATTGATGAAATAGCGGTCAATGGTGCTTTAAATAAATTACAAGTTGATGATCGTGGTCTGGATGAAAACGATTTAAAGTATTTGGATACGCTGATTCATCAATATAAAGGCGGTCCAGCTGGCGTCAATGCTTTGGCCTCTAATATTGGTGAAGATGCCGAAACAGTTGAAGAAATGATCGAACCGTATCTGCTGCAGATCGGTTTCATACAGCGTACACCACGAGGCCGCCAAGCAACTGCAGAAGCGTATGCCCACCTGCACATTCCTTATCAGACCGGACTGGCCTAGTGGCGGCTCTATGAAAATTTTAGTGACGGGCTTTGACCCTTTTGGTCAAGATAAAGTTAATCCGTCTTGGCAGGCTGTTGATGCTTTAGCTGACGCGATCGATGACATCGAAGTGCTGAAATTATTATTGCCGACTGCTTTTAAGCGTTCTAAACAATTGTTAGTCTCTGAAATCAGCATGCAGCAGCCTGATGCAGTCTTGTGTGTGGGATTAGCTGGCGGCCGATCAGCAGTTTCGATCGAAAAAGTTGCAATTAATTATGCGGATGCTGGCATTCCTGATAATGATGGCAATCAGCCCAAACACGAAAAACTTGATCAAAAAGGACCAGCTGCCTATTTTGCCAGTCTTCCAGTGGACCAGCTTTTACAAGCCCTGCATGCCCATGAGTTACCGGCTGAATTATCGCTTAGTGCAGGTGCTTATGTCTGCAACGCGACAATGTATCAGCTCCTTAATTATTTGGCTCGTCAAAACTTACGAACCATCGGTGGTTTTGTTCATCTGCCCTTTACGCCAGAGATGAGGCACGAGGACCAAGCTAGTTTGCCTTTAGCAATTGATGAGCAAACTTTAGGAGTCATCATCTCATCAATTAATCATTATTTGAAAGAAGAAAAACATGACTGAAGAAAAAACACCACATTATACTTTGAGTGACTTTGATTACAATTTGCCGCATGAATTGATCGCTCAAACACCTTTGGCTCAGCGTGATGCTTCACGACTGCTAGTTTTAAATGCTGGCGATGGCGCCTATGAAGATCGTCATTTTTATAATATTATCGATTACTTGAATCCCGGCGATGCGATCGTGATGAATAATTCCCGTGTGATCCCAGCTCGTTTGCATGGCTGGCGTCCTGATACTTTGGGACATGTCGAGGTTCTATTACTCCGGCAGGATCATGGCGATATATGGGAAACATTAGTTAAACCAGCAAAAAAATTTCCGATTGGTTCAACGATTGATTTTGGCGATGAAAAACAAACGATTATGACTGGCACGGTTACTGGGGAATTGGAACATGGCGGCCGTTATATTGAATTTCATTATGATGGCATTTTTATGGAGTTGTTGGATAAACTTGGTGAAATGCCTTTGCCGCCTTATATTAAAGAAAAACTCGTCGATCAAGAACGCTATCAGACGGTCTATTCTAAAGTCGAAGGATCTGCAGCTGCGCCCACAGCTGGTCTGCATTGGACACCGGAATTGTTGGATAAAGTGCGTGCCAAGGGTGTCAAGACGATCGAACTGACATTGCACGTTGGTTTAGGCACTTTTCGTCCGGTTGAAGAAGAAGATATTGATCAGCATAAGATGCATTCGGAATTCTATGAACTTAGTCAAAAAGCTGCTGATCAGATTAATGAAGTTCGCCACCATGGAGGTAAAATCGTGGCTACTGGTACGACCACGATTCGTACATTAGAGACGATCGGTCACAAGTTTAACGGTGATCAGTATGGACAAGATGTACAGGCTGACTCTGGCTGGACGGATATTTTCATCAAGCCAGGTTTTAAATGGACAACGGTCGATGCTTTTATCACTAATTTTCATCTGCCAAAATCAACATTAGTGATGCTGGTGGCTGCTTTCACAGGCCGAAAAAATATCCTAAATGCTTATGAACATGCCATTCAAGAAAAATATCGTTTCTTTTCTTTTGGCGATGCCATGTTCATTCATAAATGAGCGCATCTCATTGATGGAGGGCGTTTTTTAAATGAATTTGCAGTATTTTTGCAAACATATCAGCATTTTTTGGATTAAATTGTCCGACTGCTTCCACGATATCAGCGCTTCGCTTCACTGCCTGGGTACTATCATCTTCATATAATCCGATCAGCCCTTGTTGAAAGGCGATCGTCATCGCAAGTCTTTCGTTTACAGCCTGCTTTGCAGCTTGCTGTGTTAATTGAAGGATTTTTTTTGCATCTGCTAGCGCTCTTGATCGCAGTAAAACAGAGCTTGTAGCTAGCGAAATATAACTAAAAAAATTGATATAACTGTCATCAAACATGTTCCGATAACTTAAAAGGCAATCAAGGCTTTTTTGGAAAAGTACTTTTGTGTTTTCTGGTTGGATCATCGGTATCAGGTAATTGCATAATTGCAGCTCGTAGCGATTCCAGTTGTCAACGGAAAGCAGGTAGTTATAAATAAAGCGACACTTGGCTTTTTTATTTTCAGCGTTTTCAACGTAAAGTGCTGCCAAGTTTTTAGTCAGTCTTGCGGAGAGAGAATTGCTGTTTGATCCTTGAGCCAAAGTTGCAAGTTTTCGCTGGTCGTGATTTTCAATGGCAATAAATAAGTCAATGTAAAAGGCGCTTTCAAAATTAAGCTTGTGATTTGCGGCCCATGTCAGCTCATCAAAGGAAACGGCGATCCTGCTCAATAGCTGCAGTAGTTTTGAAACAGCGATGTCTGATTCGCCTTGTTCGAATTTATAAAGAAAAGAACGCGAAACAATACCGGCACAAACTTCTTTGCTTGAGAAATGTTTATTTTGACGAATGTGTCTGAAAGTCTGGCCTAAAGCTAATTTTGTCATGATTCACCTATATGGTTCATATACTACCCAAATTAAAGCATTTTTCAATATTTTTATTGATAATACTGCTTATATAATAATAATATACAACATATATCGTTGATATGAAATTGAGGATGGCAAAGGTTGAATAACATGAGAAAATATATTGATAAAAAATGGTTTGCTTTAGCGATTTTGACAGCTGGTCTATATGGTTTGGAAATGCCTTTTAATGTGACGACTTATTCCTATATTTTTTATATCTTGGAAAAACATCTTTTCACACAGGTCCTGCCTTTTATTGCCGTTATGCTATTTGGCAACCTGCTTTTAGTTCTCTGCTATTATGCGAATCAATTGGTAATCAATAAAAATGCTGCTTTGTTTTCCATTAATTTAAAGACGGCTAGTCTGCAAGCTTTGACCGAGGATGGTCATAAACAAGCTTCTGATAAGACGTCTTTTGTCCTGAACGATCTGGCGCTAGTCGAGACAAATTATTTTCGTCAACTTATTTCGATCGTGGGTTTGGCTGTTGGCTTAGTGTTGACTTTTATTTTTTCAGCGAAAACAAATTTTAATTTAACGCTAATTTTTTTGCTTTTTTCAGGATTAAGTCAAATTGTGCCAAAGTATTTTAAGAAAAACATTAATGACAAAACTGCTTTATGGTCGAAAACTAACGAAAATACAACGACTTTTTTAAATGATTTATTCAAAAATGCCAAAACGGTCATTCGCTACGCTGTATTAAAGAATTTTGTTCGGTTGGGCAAAAAAAATTTCACTTTATCAGAATTCAGCAAAAAAATCGTGATAATTCGATCGTCCTTTCCAGTGCCGTGGTTTACGCAGTTGCAGAAATATGCCAAGTATTGCCGATCGGCGCCGCCATGTATTTTGTTGTGAAAGGAAATCTTGCCATTTCGGATTTTGTGGCCGTGCAATACAGCGCCAATTGGATCATGAATCAGGCCCTGCAGCTTGGGTCGGCGAGATCAGCTATCGCAAGAACGGAAAGTACTAATGAGAAAGTGCTGGCTTTAATCAAGAATGCCGAAGGGCAGCCAAAGTCTAATTCTGCAACGCAACCAACATTTACTCGTTTGCAAGTATCGAATTTAGTTTTTAAATACCCCCACACCAAAGAAGAACTGCTTGATAAACTTTCTTTTGAGTTGAAAGTTGGCGAAAAACTTTTGATCACGGGTCCATCCGGTGCTGGTAAGAGCACACTACTGAAAATTATGATTCATGAGTTGCAAGCCGATAGCGGTCAAGTTACTTGTCTTGATTCAAGTCTTTACACTTTCGTGAGCCAGGAAACTGCCGTTTTCAATGGCAGCCTAAAATTCAATTTGACTTTAGGCAATCATTTTTCTGATCAGCAATTGCATGCATCATTAACGCAGGCTGGCTTTGCTAAAGCTGATTTAACAGCTCAAGTATCAGAAAGCGGCAGTAATTTTTCCGGTGGCCAAAAGAAACGAATCGAATTAGCACGCGCTTTTCTATTTGACCGGCCGCTTTTGATCATTGATGAGGGAACTGCTTCTTTGGATCCGAAAACAGCTAATGACATCCATGAAAGAATTCTCGCATCATCGAAAAGTGTCATTGAAGTGGACCACCATATGCCAAACAGTTTAATAGATCGATTTGATAAAAAAATCGTGATTGGCTGAGGATAGTTTTGTTTACTTCAATTGATTGATAAAATTAAGCTAATGTCTACTATTGAAAAACAATTAGATCGTCAAAAACATATTCGTAATTTTAGTATTGTTGCTCATATTGATCACGGAAAATCCACTTTGGCCGATCGTATTTTAGAGTTGACCCATACAGTCGCTGAGAGGAAAATGAAGGCTCAGATTCTAGACGATATGCCCTTGGAACGTGAACGCGGCATCACGATCAAAATGAATTCTGTCGAAGTTCATTATGATGGCAAAGATGGTCAGCATTATATTTTTCATTTGATCGATACACCAGGTCATGTTGACTTTTCATACGAGGTTTCCCGTGCTTTAGCTGCAGCCGATGGGGCTTTATTGGTCGTTGACGCTAGTCAGGGCGTTCAGGCTCAGACTTTAGCTAATGTTTATCTTGCCTTGGATAATAATTTGGAAATTCTGCCAGTCATTAATAAAGTGGATCTACCGTCAGCTGATCCAGCTGGGACAAAAGCTGAAATTGAAGATGACATTGGTATTGACACGAGTGATGCAGCTGAGGTTTCCGCAAAAACAGGTCTTGGTGTAGCTGATCTGCTGGAAAAAATCGTGCGTGTGATTCCAGCACCGACTGGTGATTTGACAGCACCGCTGCAGGCGCTGATTTTTGATTCGAAATACGATCCTTACCGTGGTGTTGTTTTGTCGATCCGTCTCAAAGAGGGCCAAGTTCACCTAGGAGATCGTATTCGTTTAATGAACTCGAATATGGATTATGAGGTAACGGAATTGGGTGTTTTCTCACCTGATGCAAGGCCTTTTGATGAATTAATCGCCGGCGATGTCGGTTATTTAACAGCCTCGATCAAAGATATTCATTCAGCTCGATCCGGTGATACAGTGACAAGTGCAGAACACCCAGCCGAAAAACCATTGCGGGGCTATCGACCAATGACACCAATGGTTTATGCGGGTATTTATCCGACTGACAATGCCAAATATAATGACTTGAAAGATGCATTGGACAAGTTATCTTTAAATGATGCTAGTTTGGCTTATGAACCAGAAACTTCAACGGCTTTAGGATTTGGTTTTCGTGTCGGTTTTCTTGGGCTGCTGCATATGGATGTCGTTCAGGAACGTTTAGAACGTGAATTTGATTTAGAAATCGTGATCACAGCACCAACTGTAACCTATCACGTGGTCAAGACTGACGGTAGTCAGGAAAGTATTGCTAATCCTTCGGAAATTCCCGATGCTTCCAGCATTAAAGAAATTCAGGAACCTTTTGTTGACGCAACGATCATGGTACCGGAAGAATATGTTGGTGCAGTCATGGAATTATCGCAGGCCAAACGTGGTATTTTCCAGACGATGGATTATTTAGATAAATCACGTGTGAATGTTAAATATAAAATGCCGCTTTCAGAAATTATTTTTGACTTCTTCGATAAACTCAAATCATCCACAAAGGGTTATGCCAGCCTTGATTACACGGTTGCGGGTTACGTGGCCTCTGAGCTGAAAAAAATTGATATTTTATTGAATGGCGATAAAGTGGATGCTTTAAGTTTTATTTCGCATAAGGATTTTGCTGAAAATCGTGCTCGTGTTGTTACTGGCAAGCTAAAAGAGGTCATTCCAAGGCAGAATTTTGAGATCCCTATTCAAGCGGCGAT
This sequence comes from Oenococcus sicerae, assembly GCF_004102045.2. Classification (GTDB taxonomy): domain Bacteria; phylum Bacillota; class Bacilli; order Lactobacillales; family Lactobacillaceae; genus Oenococcus; species Oenococcus sicerae. Next base: position 1,082,425 of record NZ_CP029684.2, read on the forward strand.
CGGTTCTAAAATTATTGCCCGGACAAATATTAAAGCTTACAGAAAAGATGTTACGGCGAAAATCCATACTGGCGACCCAGATCGACGGGCTAAACTGCTTGACAAACAGCGAGCTGGGAAAGCACGTATGAAATCTGTTGGTCGAGTCGAAATTCCACAAGAAGCTTTTATGGCGATTTTAAAAAATGGCGATGATGAACAATATAACAAAGGTCTATCGTGAAAATCCCGCATGCCAAGGGCCTATTTTCCCTATCTATCCTGGCGGTTTTGCTGCTGATCATTTTCGCTTTAGCAACTCGTTTTACCAACAGACCTCATTTGTCTTTGGCCAAGCGGGATGCAACCATCATTTTATCGACAGCAGTCGAGAATCGTTTGCCCAAAAAGTACTTAGCTGATGGACCGGAAAAAACTAAAGCAGATGATCTGATGGAAATTAAACGTAATCTCACAAAAAATCTGCTTCTCAGCGGTTCATTGACTTATGACAAAAAGAAATATACTCAAACTGGTGTTTTGACTCGTTTAGCTGAAAAAATTTATGAACTAACTTTTACTAAACGATCGGCAGAAATCAATAAAGTTACTTTGAATAACACGCACACAGCTAGAGTCGACTATACGATCCAGCCGCTGAACCTGCAAAAAGTCTTCGATCAATTGACCAGCGCTTCGCAAGCTGATTTAAATCAGGCCAAAAACAAAACGCGACCAACTGATCTGAGCCAATCCCAAATCGCGCTGCTCCAATATATCTTAATATCGGTCAATTGGCAGCGCTATTTAGCACATCAGCAAAATAACGATGCTAAAATACAGTCGTATTTCACAATTGTTTTTGCGGCTCGCAAGCAGCATTATCTAATCACTGAAAAAACGTTACAATTTATTCAAACAAAGGGAGTTAATAATGTCGGACAGTAAGTTTTCTAAAACAGCGATGAATTTCAATCATGTGTTTGATCCAAAAAAACAGGCTGCTATTTTATTTGATAAAAATTTTCCGATAACTGATCAGCGATCATTGGTTGATCGACAAATCAATATTCCCGTGATTACTGAGCATGACTTATTGGTAGAAATACAAGCTGTGTCAGTGAATCCAGTTGATACGAAACTGCGCCAAACTGGTTTGGCAGCCGGTAACCGCATTCTTGGGTACGATGCTTGCGGGATCGTTAAAAAAATCGGCCGTGACGTGACACGTTTCAGAACTGGCGATCGTGTCTATTACGCCGGCACAACACAGCGGCCTGGCAGCAACGAAAATTTCCAAGCGATCGATGAAAGGCTAGTGGGCCGCGCACCACAAAAATTTACCGCAGCACAAACTGCCGCCATGCCGCTTACTAGCTTGACTGCTTATGAAATTTTAGTTGATAAATTGGGATTGACTTTTCAGAACCATGCGGCTGAGGGGAAGAAAATGCTTGTTATAAACGGCGCTGGCGGTGTCGGATCAATTTTGCTTCAAATGGCTGCTTATTTAGGTATACAGTTGTCTGTCACAGCCCACTCGCAACAGTCGATCGATTGGTTGAAGCAGTATCCAATTGATAAAATTTACGATTATGAGAATCTCGATGAGAATCTGGCCGGTGAAAAATTCGACTATATTGTTTTTCTTTATGATCCATCTGCTTATTGGCAAACGGCGGTCAAACATATTAAAGCCTATGGCCAGCTGGTCTCGATCGTCGGCACCGAAACGCCGCTTAATTTAGGACCTTTGAAAAACATTGGAGCCGGTTTTAAATGGGAATATATGTTTGCTAAATCAGATTTCGATCACAATATTTTGAGTCAGGGACAGGCTCTAGATCGGATCGCTATTTTATTCGATGCTGGAATTCTGAAATCAACTTTAAATGTTGTTTTTGATCAGATCAATGCTAGCAATCTGCGGAAAGCTTATGCACTGATTGAAAGCGGCCGGACTCAGGGAAAACTTGTATTAAATGGTCCTTTTCAGGGAGCAGCTCAGTGACTGCCCGTTTTTTTCTAGACAATAGCCGTGAATTTCTTGAAAAAAAAACAGTTTCTAAGGACTTGAACGCGGATGTTTTTCATCATTTAAGGGATGTTCTGCGTGTTAAAACAGATGACGTCGTTGAACTAGTTGCTGATCGTAAAGCTTATTTGGCTAGTATCCAAATTGTGACAGAAAACAATATTGTGTTTTCGCAGCTGAAAGCGATTGTAAAAGATCCGGAACTGCCAATTAAAATGACGATCGTTGTTTCTCCGCTGAAGTCTGATCACTTAGAATGGCTACTACAAAAGGCCACTGAGTTAGGAGTCTCTAAAATCATTTTGACGGATTTCGCATACAGTGTTGTACGAGCATCAAAAATCGAAAAAAAACTGCCGCGCTACCAGAAAATCTTAAAAGCAGCAGCTGAACAGTCGCACCGTCTACTGGTGCCTGAAATTATGTATGAAAAAAACTTTCTCAAACGAGTTGTCCTCACATCAAAACAGGCTGGTATCGTTGCTTGGGAGGAAAGTTCCAAGCAAGGTGAGACGAGCAAATTAGCTAGTACGATCAAGGCCGTTAAAATCGATCCTGCTATCAAAGAACTGATTTCAGTCTTTGGGCCCGAAGGCGGTATCAGCCAATCAGAAATAAAAGAGCTTGCGTCAGCTGCCTTTGTTCCTGTTGGATTAGGGCCTAGAATCTTACGAGCGGAAACTGCGCCACTTTATTTGCTCTCTTCAGCCAGTCTTTTGATAGAATTGAGCTAACTTATGGCGAAATTGATTACAAAAAGATATTTGACATGGTTCATTCTGTCGATACTACTGAGCATTTTGGGCCCCTTTGTTTTCCGCCTGAATTTTCTTGATGGTTCAAGACGAATCATCTGGTTATTAGGCATTATTTATGGCGGTTTTTCTTTGTATGGCGGCTATCGTTTCCGCCAATTTGGATTGAAATTTTGGGGAATTTTTATCTTTCCGGTCACTTTTAGTGCTGTCAATTTATTTTTTAAACTAGTGTTGGGTGGTGCCCTTGTTTCTTCAAACTATGCCTATTTCTTCGCTATTTTTTATGTTGTGCTGGGCTTGTTTACTTTTATGAACAATGGCGGCAGTTCTGACTTGGAAAAACAGATCCCAGTGGACGATGGTTTTAAGGGGGTCAAGTGATGGCAAAAATCGAAAATCGCTCTTTTGAAGAAGTTCATGATATTTATGCGAAATATTTAACACCTCAACAAATTAAGCGAGTTGATTCTTCTTATGAATTGGCTAAAAAAATGCATGCAGGTCAGAAAAGAAAGTCTGGCGAGAATTATATCTACCACCCGATCCAAGTGGCTGGCATCTTAGCTGATCTTAAAATGGACGGCGACACGATTATTGCCGGCTTTTTGCATGATGTTGTCGAAGATACTCCTGAATCCAATGAGGAAATCCGTTCAGCTTACGGGGATGATGTTGCCAATATTGTTGACGGCGTCACGAAACTGGGCCGCATTCATTATGAATCAACTGAAGAAAATATGGCGGAAAATCATCGAAAACTATTGCTGGCGATGGCTAAAGATGTCCGTGTCATTATTGTTAAATTAGCTGATCGACTACATAATATGCGTACTTTGCAAGTCCACCGTCCGGATAAGCAGCATCGAATTGCCAGTGAAACACTGGATATTTATGCACCGTTGGCCCACCGACTAGGCCTTGCAAACATTAAATGGGAGCTTGAAGATCTAAGCTTACGATACCTTGACCCAGATGAATATCATAGTATTGCAAAGATGATGCATTCTCGACGCGAGGAACGTGATGCTGACATTTCCGTGGCAACGAAACAAATCCAAAAAGTAATTGAAGATCTGAAAATTAATCATTTTGAAGTAACTGGCAGACCAAAACATATTTATTCCATTTATCGAAAAATGACCGATAAGCACAAACAGTTTTCTGAGATTTATGATTTACTGGCGATCCGAGTACTAGTTGATTCAGTGGCTGACTGCTATGCTGCTTTGGGTGGGATCCATGCAAATTGGAAACCTTTGCCGGGTCGTTTTAAAGACTACATTGCCTTGCCAAAACCCAATGGCTACCAGTCTTTGCACACGACGATCATTGGCCCGAACGGCCACCCCTTAGAGGTTCAGATCCGGACTTTTGATATGCATCGCGTTGCTGAATTCGGGGTCGCGGCACATTGGGCCTATAAAGAAAATAAAGGATCTGATAAACAAGCCAAAGTTAATAGTTCTGACCAACGGCATTTAAACGCGATACAAGGCATTCTTGAATTACAGGAGGGAGCCACTGATGCCGAGCAATTTGTCGACTCCGTCAAAGGCGACCTTTTTTCCGATCGTATTTATGCTTTTACACCCAAAGGCGATGTTTTTGAATTACCAGTTGGCTCTAAACCAATAGATATGGCTTTCGCGATTCATTCTGATGTTGGCCTGCACACTGTCGGTGCAAAGATCAACGGCAAAATCGTTCCTTTGGACTATGAAATCAAAACTGGCGATATTGTTGAAATTATTACATCACCAACACCTAAAGTTTCTCGTGATTGGTTAGGCTTGGTAGCGAGTCGTCGTGCACGCAATAAAATTCGAGCCTATTTTCGTCAACAGGACCGCACTAGCAATATAGAAGGCGGCCGTCAGATGCTAGAAGATTATCTTCAAGACAAACAGCTGCCAGTTGAAGAAGCCATGACCGAACAGAATCTCACAGCAGCAGCAAGCAAAATGCATCTTTTCTCAGGGGATGACTTGCTTGCGATGATCGGTTATGGTGACGTTTCCCTGCAGCAAGCCGGCAATCGTCTGACGGAAGATATCAGGCGGAAAATTTCTGAGAAAAAAGCTGAAGAAGTGCAAGAAGCTTTGTTATCCGGCAAAAAAGATGCTGCAAAAGAATTGATTAGAAAAGGTAGTGCGCCAGCTGCCAAAAACAGGCCCGAAGAAGATATTACAATTGCTGGAATCGATTCGCTGCTGATTCATTTGTCCAAATGCTGTACACCGATTCCAGGCGATAATATCACGGGTTATATCACTAAGGGCCGTGGTGTGACTGTTCATCGAGATAATTGTCCAAACATCAAAAAAGCAGCTGAAAGCGGCGAACGGATTATCGCCGTAGAATGGAATAATCCAGATGGCAATCGCCCTAACTATGATGCTGATTTGGTTGTCACCAGTTCGGACCGCCCGGGAATTTTAAACGATGTTATTCGTTCGGTCAATGCGAATACCCATTATTTGAATGCTGTCTCAGCACATAATGAAAAAGATGGTGCCGGAATTATCAGTTTGACAGTTGGTGTTAAAAACGTGGATCAATTACAGCACATCATGGACGCGATTACGGGTGTTCATGATGTTTATGAAGTTTCGCGCATTTTTCACTAAAAATAGGTATTAAAAAAAGGCCTTATTAATAAGGCCTTTTATTTTGTTTGTTTCAGCCATTGATTAGATCACGGCGACGATAGGCAACTAAAGCGATTATCATCATGGCCACTGACAACACCAGTATGATTGAAACAGTTGTCCAGTCCATTTTTTCGATCGGTAATTTTGGAATATAGTTATAGATACTAAGCTTTTGCAACCAGCCTGGCAACGCCAGTATGTGGCCAAGATAGCTCATGAAAAGCAGAAAACCGATATAACCCCAGATAATGCCAGTTAGTCTCGGCACAAAAGATACAAGCAAGCTCAACAGGGAGATAACGAAAATAATCGCAACGATCCAAATGGTACCTGGTTCTAGGACTTGAGAAAAAGTCAGCGCGTTTTTGTTTCCTAGCTGTTCGAGGTAGATTCCTAAAATAGCAAGAAATTGTGCGATAGCGCTGGCGAAAATCGTTGTGATGATATAAGTTAAATAAAGTTTGATACGCGATATCGGTAGGGCGTAAAGCTGCTCTTGCCGGTTTTTACGTTCTTCAGCAGTCATTTGTGTCAACAAAATCACGGCAAAGGCAGCTACCATAATCGATAAAATTGAGAATAAAGTAACCATAAAATTACCTACGATTGCTTGATGAGCGGTTGCACTGCCGATGAAAATCGCTCGAATTGTCGCATTGCTATTAATAAATCGACTCATTTGGCTAAACATCGATCCATAAACAAGCCCTAAGACGAAGACTGCTAAAAACCAGCCGATGATCATTTTACGTTGCAAAGTTAAAAGCAAACCAGGTAGGCTAAGAAGGAATGCCTTAGCATGAATGCTGCCGCCGCTTTCTGGTAAATAGCCGGCATTAACATCGCGTTTGATTTCGAGCAAATAGGCAGCGGCCAGCACAATGACGGCAAAAACTAGTGACAGTAGGACGCCTAACCAGTTTTCATGCCCTAACGCATAGGGAGAGGCCAAGTATGACCAGGATAACGGATTCAGCCAACCCAAGTGGCTGTGTGAAACATCTGTACCCATGCGAACGATATAGAGTAGGCCCAAAAGACCGAAAGTCGCACCTTTAGCACTGCCGGATTCAGGAAAAATTTGAGCTAGGCACAGTGCGATCATCCCCCACATGAAGCCTTGTGCCGATGTCGTGCTAGCGAACAATAGATTGCTGCCGAGATCATTTAAACCAGTAACGTTTTGTGCCTGAATTGAAAAAGCCAGCACTAATGTCATCACAATATGCAATAACACTAGTTCGATTACGACAGCAGTTGTATTCGCTAGTTTACCAATTGGAAAAGAACGAAAGAGTTCAGCTATGCCGTCATCTTCCTCTTTGCGTGTTCGATTGATCACATATATGATCGAAATAATCGCAAAAGTGATGGCTGTGATCAAAGTCATCGTCTGCCCGTATATCGGACCTATCGTGTAATGAGCTGCATTTTTGATTAGTGTTGGACCAAATAAAGCGACCATGGCGGGATTTTGGACAAACATCGCATATAAGGTGCTAGCGGTGGCTGGGCTTGAAGCAACTTCCATTTTGCCAGCGCCAGAAGCTGCAAAAGCCAGCATGCCAAATACCCAAATGATTAATTTTATCCAATCACGTTTAACCAGCGACTCAAACATGCTCGTTGTTTTATAAAGTGCTTTAGTCATTTTTCGTCTCCGATCTATTCATAGTGGCGCATGAACAAATCTTCAAGCGTTGGTGGATTGCTTTCTAGTTTTGTTAGCTTGTAGGGCATCAGCATGGTCATAATTTCAGCTACTTTATCCGAATCCGCTTGAAAAGTTGCTGCTGTATCGGTAATAACTAGGTCATGGACCGAATTGAGTCTTTTGAGTCCTATTGGCGGCTCTTGCGTTTCGACTTTGTATTGATAGCGTGTTAAATGCCGTAATTCGTCAAGCGTACCGGTTTCAACGATCTCGCCTTTACGAATAACTGCGACACGGTCGGCTAATTTTTCAACTTCCGACAAAATATGGCTGGAAAGAATGATCGCTTTGCCAGCTGTCTTAAGTTTTCTAACCTCTTCTTGAAAAACTGCTTCCATTAAAGGATCCAGTCCGCTCGTTGGTTCATCGAAAATATAAAGTTCGGCATCACTTGCAAGGGCAGCGATCAAAGCCACTTTTTGCCGATTTCCCTTTGAATATGAGCGTGTTTTTTTCTTGGGATCAAGATCGAATTTCTGAATCAGCCGATCGCGCTTGACCGGGTCTCCTTTGCCATGCAATTTCATGAAAAGATCAATGATCTCACCGCCTGAAAGATTCGGCCACAGGTAAACATCCCCAGGTACATAAGCGGTTTGTTTATGAATTTCAGTTGCGTCACGCCAAGCATCTTGACCGAAAATTTTGGCTTTGCCGCTGCTTGCTTTGATAATTCCCAGCAAAATACGCAGCGTTGTCGATTTTCCGGAGCCGTTAGGTCCAATGTATCCTAATACTTCACCTGCATTGACATCAAATGTGACATTTTTCAGAGCTGAAAACTTACCGAAATTTTTTTGAAGATTTTCAACTTCAACGATCTTAGCCATTTTTTTCTTGCATCCTCAAAAGCTCATTCGTTTGATTTTTATAAATGAACTTTAATACCCTTAACAGTTCATATTGTACTATTTAACTTGAATTAGTACAATAAAAAAGTTACGATGAAAGAGAAAAACGAATTAATCTAATAATCTGGTGGATAGTATGAGTCAAACGGAAAAAAAGAAAAAGGCCATCTTAGCGACAACCTTTGTTTTACTGAATAATAAAGAAATTAAAAATATTACGGTTGACGAGATCGCTGATAAAGCGGTCGTTTCCAAAGTGACGCTATTTAAATATTACAAAAATAAAAATCATCTGATGAATGTCGTGATCATGAATGCACTCAAAAATATGCTTGTGGAGGTGGAGGCGATCATCGATAGCGATCTTGATTTTGAAGATACTTATCACGCTATTACGGCCATGAAGCTGAAACAGCTTGAGCATTATTCAGCGACTTTCAATCAAAATCTTATGGTTCAATATTCCGAGAGTCCTGATTTTTTTGATGCTGATGCGATTGATGCTCAATTGCAAATCTATGATGGCCTCTTTGAAAAAGGACGAGTCGAGGGTAGGATTTCTCCAGCTATCACGAAAAATGATTTTATGTTTATTATTAAAATTTTTATCGAGGGTATGAAAGGTCTGCCGGCGGCGCTGCTGTTTCAGAAGGCTGATTTGATCACACGTTTTTTTATTAATGGTTTTAAATAAAAATCCTAATCAATCATGCAGGGGATTTTATTTTGTTTGTGATAATTTAGGTTGAATGTTGTTAAACCAGTCTTCTAGAGCATTTTTAAGATCGGTTGCCACGAGGTTTTCATATGATGATGACTTGATGTATTGGAAATCGCTGCTATTGTTCAAATAGCCCATTTCCAGTAGAACGGATGGTAGGTAAGTATCTCGGATGACTAAGAAATCGCCAAAAGAAGTGCCGCGATTTGATAAAGGCAGATTTGTGAAATGGTTTTTGATCGTTGCGGCTAATTGATAAGAGTTAGTTGTCTGTTTGTGATAATAATATTCAGTTACACCGGTTGCGGCATTAGCTACCGTGTAATTATCAAAATGAATGCTGATAAAAGCATCGGCGTGATATTTTTTAGAAATATTTGTGATTTTAGTCAGCGGCCACAAAAGCTTATCGCTGCTTCTTGTCATAATGACGCGTGCACCTGTAGATTCAAGTGCGCTTTTTATTTTTTTTACCGTAGCCAAAGTATATGTTTTTTCAAAATATTGAGCGTCTGTGCTGCCATCAACGGCTAGTGAGCCAGGATCGGAACCACCGTGGCCAGGGTCTAAGACGATCGTTGCTTCAGTCATTCGATCAGGATTGACAACATTATTTGTTTTGCCGTCAGCCACCCAGCTAGCGATCCAACCATTTTTCTTGCCATCGGCCGTTTGGACTTTTATCCAGCCATGTGCTTGACTGATGACTGTCATTTTTTCGAGTTGTTTTAAAACGGCCAGCTGCTGATACATGGGGCCAGGCCCACTTCTTAAAACGGTTTTCTTGGCCTGCAGCTTAATATATTTGGTCTGATTCGTTATTTTAATTTCTGGTACGTAAATAGAAGCAATCAAGAATAATCCGACCAGAATGAAGGCTGCCGAGATCCACAGGGGGACTTGATTTTTCATAAATCGTCTGAACACATGGAAATTATATCTCAAAGGAGATTATCGTTTTTTAAGACAGTGTTAAAATTTCATATGTATGTCTGATAAATTTTTTCAAAAACCTAAAGGAACTGCGGACTTGCTTCCTGCTGTTCAGCCGATCTGGCAAAAAATAAATCAAATTGCACAGGATGTTTTCGGCCATCGTTATCGCTTTGGTAAGATCGATACACCATTATTTGAAAATTATGAGATATTTTCACGTACATCTGGTGATTCATCAGATGTTGTTAGTAAGGAAATGTATGATTTCAAAGATAAAGGTGATCGCCGTATGGCTCTACGACCCGAGGGTACAGCCGGTGTCGTCCGAGCCTATGTTGAAAATAAATTGTATGGTCCGGAGTATGAAAAACCTGTTAATCTGTATTACTTAGAATCTATGTTTCGCTATGAACGCCCGCAAGCTGGTCGTATGCGTGAATTTCATCAAGTGGGGGTCGAAAGTTTTGGCTCCGACTCGCCTTATTTGGATGCTCAGATTATTCAGATGGCAATTGATTTTTTCAAAGAGTTCAAATTAACTGATTTAGTTGTTAAAATCAATTCGTTGGGCGATGATGAATCCAGAACAGCTTTTCGAACGGCATTAGTCGATTATTTAGTAGGCTTTCAAGACCAATTAAGTGAGGATTCGAAGAAACGTTTGCAGACTAATCCGATGCGAATTTTGGATTCAAAAGATAGGAATGATCAAAAAGTATTGCTTAATGCGCCGCATCTTTTAGATTATTTAAATCAGGATTCGAAAAGTCGTTTTCAAAAAGTGACCAGTGCTTTAGATGATTTTGGTATTGAGTACGTTATTGATGATAAATTGGTTCGCGGTCTGGATTATTATAATCACACAATTTTTGAAATTGAAACATCAGATCCGAAATTGAAATCCGCAGCGACGATTTGTGGCGGCGGCCGTTATTCAGGAATGGTCGAGGATTTCGGCGGACCAGCAACACCTGCTATTGGTTTTGGCATTGGGCTGGAACGTTTGATCACATTGGTTGGGGAAGTTGAAAATCAGGATCTAGTGGATGTTTACATTGTTCAGACTGATCATTCTGTGAATGCTTTTGCAAATTTATTAGCCAAACAGTTGCGTGAACGATTCCATTTTGGCGTTTTATTAGATTACACGAATCGATCAATGAAGTCGCAATTCAAGTCGGCAGATCGAACTCAGGCAAGATATTCAATCGTGGTTGGCGAACAAGAAGTATCAAACAAAGAATTAACGATCAAAAAAATGGTTGACGGCAGCCAAAAAAAAGTATTACTGCAACAACTGAAAATTGAGGATTTTTTATGAGTAGTAGACAAAGAACAATTTATGCAGGGCTGGTTAACGAGAAGTTAGCTGACAAAACGGTCACTTTGAAAGGCTGGGTTCAAAAACGTCGTGACCTTGGCGGATTGATTTTTATCGATCTACGAGACAGGGAAGGCATTGTCCAACTGACTTTTTCTGATGAATTTTCAACTGATGCACGCCACATAGCTGAAAAAATTCGTAGCGAATATGTTGTTTCGGTCACTGGCACCGTTTCTTTGCGAGCTGATTCGGCTATTAACCCCAAAATGAAGACAGGCAAAGTAGAAGTTTTGGTTCATGAAGCAGAAATTTTGGCTGAATCAAAGACGCCGCCTTTCGATATCGAAGATGGTGTTGATGTTAATGAAGAGCTGAAACTCAAATATCGTTACCTAGATCTTCGTCGACCTGAGATGCAAAAAGGTTTAGTTTTACGGTCTAAAATTATTTCTTCGTCAATGCGCTTCATGGAAGCGAATGGTTTTTTGGATATCGAAACACCTTATTTAGCCAAAAGCACGCCGGAGGGCGCACGGGATTATTTAGTTCCGTCTCGTATTTATCCTGGCAGCTTCTATGCTTTACCGCAATCACCGCAACTGTTTAAGCAGCTGCTGATGGGCGCAGGTTTTGATCGCTATTTTCAAGTGGCACGTTGTTTTCGAGATGAAGATCTTCGTGGAGACCGTCAACCGGAATTTACTCAATTGGATGTTGAAACATCTTTTATGGACCAAAAAGAGATTACGACGCTTGTCAATCGTTGGGTCACACAAATAATGGCTGATGTTTTAAATGTTGATGTTGATTCCAGCCAGTTTCCGATTCTTCACTGGCAAGAGTCAATGGATCGTTTTGGTTCAGACAAGCCAGATTTGCGTTTTGACGTTGAATTGCACGATGTTTCTGGTATTGCTAAAAAAACAAATTTCGCTGTCTTTACGAATGCTATTGATAACGGTGGTTTCGTAAAAGCCATTGTGGCGCCAAAAGGATCGAAGCAGTTTACGAGAAAAATGATCGATAATCAGGCTGATTATATCAAACGTTTTGGTGCAAAGGGACTGGCCTGGGTTAAGTATGAAAATGATGCTTTGACTGGTCCGATCGCTAAATTCTTAATAGAGATCAAAGATGATTTAGTAACAGCACTGGCTTTAAAAGACGGTGATTTAGTCTTTTTTGCAGCGGATAAATTCTCAGTTGTTTCAGACACACTGGGCTACTTACGTAAATATGTCGCTAAAGAATTACATTTAATCAATGAAAACGAATGGGATTTTGCTTGGATCGTCGACTGGCCTTTATTTGAATATTCGGAAGATTTTCATCGTTGGATCGCTGCTCATCATCCTTTTACGATGCCTAATGAAGAAGATCTGCACTATCTTAACGAGGGTGAAGATCCACATAAAGCACATGCTCAGTCTTATGATTTGGTCTTGAATGGTTACGAATTGGGTTCTGGTTCTATTCGTATCCACACAATGGCTATTCAGGAAAAAATGTTAAAAGCACTAGGCTTTACAGCTGAAAAAGCAGAAACGGCTTTTGGTTTTCTGCTCGAAGCTATGCAGTATGGTTTTCCACCAATGGGTGGCATTGCACTTGGTCTTGATCGCCTTGCAATGCTGCTTGCCGGAAAAGACAATATTCGTGAAGTAGTTGCCTTCCCGAAGAATTCAAATGCAACTGAACCCATGACCAAGGCACCTTCAAGAGTTTCAGACAAACAGTTAGCGGAGCTTGGTTTAAGAGTTCCGGAGTAATTATTACTGTCGTCATATATTTTTAATATTTGAAATTATTTTGTAAATTTAATGTAATAATAAGAACAGTGGTGAGGGAGAGTAAAAAAACTAGTTTTATTCCTGGAATTGAAGGTTTAAGAACTTTCTCTGTTATTGGGGTAATTCTATTTCATTTGTGGCCGAAGGTGTTTGCCGGGGGATTTGCCGGTGTGACGGTCTTTTTTGTGATATCGGGCTTTTTAATGACGCGAATCATTCTTGATGAACTGGCGCAACGCGGCAGTTTTCGCTTAAAACGTTTTTATTTACGCCGTTTTTGGCGTCTTTATCCAGCCTTTATCGTCATGATTTTACTGACAATTGCTGTTTTAACACTCGGATTTCCAGAAGGGCTTTTTGGCATCAGAGGTACTTTGCTAAGCAACATGTTTTATGTCAATAACTGGTATCAGATCATTCATTCTGTTTCATATTTTGCGGCCGGTGCTCATTGGCCAGTCTTCACGCACCTTTGGTCGCTTTCGGTCGAAGCTCAATTTTATTTTGTATGGCCGATTATCTTGATTATGATTCTTTATGCTGGCGAAAAAAAATGGCAATTATCATTGATTCTGTCAACGGTTTTAGCTTTGCTATCAGCAGCTTTGTTTGCGTTTTTTTATTCACCCTCGTCTACGAATCGTGCCTATTATGGTACAGATACTCGCGTTTTTTCTTTTATCATTGGTGGTATTGTTGCCATTTTTATTACATTATTATCCTCACCTTACTGCCCGGCTATTTTGCATCGAATTCAAAACAAGTTGAACCAATCTGCCGTTTATGTGATTCCAACAAGTCTGCTTGCTTTACTGACAATTTTTGTAACGGCAAATGGTGTCCAAGCATGGACATATTATTTTGGCATGCTGCTATTGAGTATTCTAACTGCTCTTTTGATTTATTATCTGATCGCGAATGCCCAAAGCAAGTTTGCCCTCATCATGGGTAATCATATATTCCAATATATCGGATCACGTTCTTATTCCATCTATCTTTATCAGCTGCCCATCATGATGATGTATGAAAAGCTATTTCCGACAAGCTCGCTTGCAGGACAATTTTCGTTATCTTGTGTTTCTGTGATAACTATTTTGATCGTGGCTGACCTGTCTTATCGATTTATTGAAATGCCTTTCCGCCATGGTCTTGTTTGGTCGAAACATCCAACAGCTTGGAACTTGCAAACGATTTTAATGACTTGCTTAGCTGTATTTTCAATCACTGGAACTGCATTTGGCCTAACTTCAAAAAGCGCAACCAGGTCTAAAGCAGCCGATCAATTGCAGCATGAATTAATGAATAGTTCAAAGAAAATCGCTAAGCAAAATAGTCAGGCTGCAAATCAAAGAAGCAAATCAGCTGCTTCATCAAAAGCTGCCAGCAGTTCTACTAGCGGCCAAAATAGTTCAGTCGATGCCAATTCTAAGGATCAGCAGATGGCAGCGGTATTCAACACCAGCAGTCAGAATATCCAAAAAGTGCAATCTCTAAGTATTACAGCCATTGGGGATTCAGTCTTATTGGATGTTGGTCCTGATTTGCAATTAGCTATGCCGAAGACCTTTGTTAATGCAAAAATCGGGCGGCATACCATAGATGCTGTTAATGTTGTAGACAATTTGAAAAAAGCTGGAAAACTGGATAATATTTTATTGATGATGATCGGTACAAATGGAGAGATTTCTCCGCAAAATATTCAGCAGATCCGTCAAATTGCAGGTTCCAGACAAATTTATTGGGTCAATTCATTTTCGAATGGGCGGCCTTGGGAAGCGCCAAATAATCAAGTTTTAGCAACAGCAGCTCAACATGACCCAAATCTTCATATTGTTGATTGGTATGATGGCGCTCGGGCACATCGCGAATGGTTTTCGCCGGATGGTATCCATCCGCAGCAAGCTGGTAACCGAGCCATGACAACTATGATTATTGATACAATTGCAGCAAATACCAAATAGTTTTACATTTTAATCACAAAATGAATGGGCTTTTGAAATATAAAAGCTTTTTTTAATCCCTTTTTGTATTCTGCAATGTTACATTATTTTAATTTTGAGCAGGAGAAAATTTTTTTGAAATGTTTAAGAAAAGTTAAAAGCTGATACTACATGATGTGTTTGATACCCACTTTTCCACAAAAAAACGGCAAAGACAATTTAAAGCATCGGTGATCTTGCTTTGTTTTGCTCTGTTTGCCTTGATTTTGCCATCAACGGCTGGAAAAGCTGACGATGCATCCTCGGCGGGTTCCTTTTCAGCCGCAAAAGGATTGGCTAAATCAGTTGGCCAAACAGCCGCTACTTTTACATTTAGCAACGTTGATTCTAAAAAAAATCCTGAGGCTAAGAGCAATTCACTAGAAAAACTCGATTTTGTGAAGAATTCTTCACAAACTGCTGCCGCAACAAGCAGTGCAATAGCAACGAGTTCTGCTAGGTCACTACAGACTGGCTCTATAACAGCAAGTACCATCTCTTCTCAGTTGCCATCTGCCAGCAGTTCCAGTATTGCTTGGTCCTCGTCCTCCCAAAGTTCTGTACAAATACATTCTTCGAAAGCGAGCAGTTCGGTAATCCAGAAAATAGTTGTTTCTATTTCATCTACAACTAGTAGTAAAGCATCCAGCTCGTCTGTTTCATCTGTTTCTGGTGACGTTAACTGGCTGATCTCACGAGAATCTGCCGGTAATCCTAACGCTGAAAATGGTGATTATTTAGGAATCGGACAGTTGACTGAGGCAAGCTATGAAAAATATGTCGGTCAAACATGGACTCAAGTGAAAGGAAATTACCAATTACAGCTTTCTGCTATGCAACAATATATTGCTAACCGTTACGGATCGGTATCTGCCGCAATTTCTTTTTGGACAATTCATGGTTGGTATTAAACCATTTTGCTTATCCTAGGCTATTATTCTTGCCCCGCATAGGCTTTTGCTGTAGTATAGACAGGTATGCCTTTTACGTTTTATGCTTTAATACGGCCGTAAACGCCGGTATATCAAGGATTAGTGATGATATTCAAGGTTGCGACACGCACGGCACCGTTGCCATGGTGACCGTCTGTCGGTTTTTGAATGGAGCAAGCTGATTTTTAAAAATCAACGAAAGGAATAAATTATGGCAGAAAGAAAAATTCGGATTCGCTTGAAGGCTTATGAGTATCGCACGATCGATGCTTCAGCAGCAAAGATCGTTGAGACCGCAAAGCGTACTGGCGCACAAGTTGTTGGCCCGATTCCGCTACCGACAGAACGTACTCTATACACTATTTTGCGTTCTCCTCATAAGTTTAAGGATTCGCGGGAACAATTTGAAATGCGTACACATAAGCGTTTAATTGATGTTGTTAATCCAACTGACAAAACAGTTGATTCTCTTCGCAAACTGGATCTTCCGGCTGGCGTTGCAATTGAAATTAAACTCTAATAAATGAAGGAGAAAGTCATGACAAAAGGTATCTTAGGCCGAAAAGTCGGTATGACTCAGGTTTTCACTGCTAAAGGTGAATTGGTTCCTGTGACTGTCATTGAAGTATTGCCAAACGTCGTACTTCAAGTTAAGACTCCTGAGACAGATGGCTATTCAGCTATTCAACTCGGTGTCTTTGATAAGCGCAAGATCGCTATCAACAAACCTGAACAAGGTCACGCAAAAAAAGCTAACGCGACCCCTAAGCGCTACGTTCGCGAAATTCGTGACGCGCAAGGCGATTATAAAGTAGGGGATAAAGTTGAAGCCAGTATTTTCACTACTGGTGAATATGTTGATGTACAGGGAGTAACCAAAGGACATGGTTTCCAAGGTTCTATTAAGCGTTTAGGACAGTCTCGTGGTCCTATGGCTCATGGTTCTCGTTATCATCGTCGCCCAGGTTCAATGGGTGCGATCATCAATAAGGTCTTTAAAGGCAAACTGCTTCCTGGACAGATGGGCGGAGATATTCGTACTGCTCAAAAACTGCTTGTTGTTGCAACTGATTTAACTAATAACTTAATTCTGATCAAGGGAAATGTCCCTGGAGCAAATAAGAGTTTTGTGACTGTTAAGTCAACCGTTAAGCCTCATAAAGCAAGTGATATCAAATTAGCTGGCAGCGTTGGACAAGCTGCAAAAAAAGAAGTTGATGAAAAAGCTTCTCAGACAGCTGATCAAAATACTCAAGCAGATGTTAAAAATGACACTGCTTCCGCAAAATAAGAAAGGAGAACATGATGACTAAAGTTGCTTTATTCAAAAAAGATGGTACCGCAGCCGGCGAAATTGAGTTAGCAGATTCAGTTTTTGGTATTGAGCCAAATGAAACTGTTGTTACTGATGCAATTCTGATGCAGCGTGCTTCGATGCGCCAAGGTACTCATTCAGTCAAGAATCGTTCTGCTGTCTCTGGCGGCGGAAGAAAGCCATGGCGTCAAAAGGGAACTGGAAATGCTCGTCAGGGTTCTATTCGTGCACCTCAGTGGCGCGGCGGTGGTATTTCAATGGGGCCAACACCTCGTTCTTATGCTTATAAAATCAATCGAAAGGCTTACCGTTTAGCTTTAAAGAGTGCTTTATCTGACAAGGTTGCTTCTAATAACTTCATTGTTGTTGACAAACTTGATTATGAAAAGCCGTCAACTAAAGCTGTGATTGAAAGCCTTGATAAGCTGCAAGCAGTTAAGAAAACTTTGCTGGTCGTAGAAGACGCAAATGAGAATGCCAAGCTTTCGGCTCGCAATTTACCAAACGTTCAAGTGATGACCGCTAGCGGCGTTAATGTATATGACTTAGTTAAAGCTCAAAAGGTTGTTATTGCACAATCTGCTGTTAAACAGGTCGAGGAGGTACTAAGCTAATGCAAGCACGTGATGTAATCTTACGACCAATTATTACGGAATCTTCAATGACTGGTGCTGATAAAAAGGTTTACCAGTTTGAGGTTAATCGTAAAGCCACCAAGACAGATGTCAAAGTCGCCATTGCTGAGATTTTTGATGTAACGGTTAAAAAGGTCAATATCGCGAATGTTCGTGGCAAGAACAAGCGCATGGGCCGTTATGAAGGATTAACTCGTAATCGCAAAAAAGCAACAGTGAGTTTAACTGCTGACTCAAAAACGATTGAAGTTTTTCAAAATCAAGAGAATAAAAAATAATTTAGAGAAAGGAGTAACGCATGGCTATCAAGACTTATAAACCAACAACTAATGGTCGTCGCAATATGAGCGGATTTGATTTTTCCGTTATTACTAAGCAGACACCTGAAAAAAGTTTGTTGGCAAAAAAATCAAAGACTGGCGCTCGTAACGCTGAAGGTCGAATGACTGTTCGCCATCATGGCGGTGGTCATAAGCAACAATATCGAATCATTGATTTCAAACGAACAAAGGATGATAAAACTGCAACGGTTAAAGCGATCGAATATGATCCAAATCGAACTGCAAATATTGCTTTGCTTGTTTATGAAGATGGTGTAAAGAGCTATATCTTGGCGCCTAAGGGTTTGGAAGCAGGAACGAAAGTTCAATCTGGTCCCGATGCCGATATCAAAATCGGTAATGCGCTGCCATTGAGCAACATTCCTGAAGGTACTTTAGTGCACAACATTGAATTAAAACCAGGAAAGGGAGGCCAACTAGCTCGTTCAGCTGGTACTTCTGCGCAAATTCTTGGTAAGGATGATGCTGGCAAGTACGCCATCGTTCGTCTCTCATCTGGTGAAGTTCGCATGGTTCTTAGCACTTCTCGTGCAACTATTGGTGAAGTTGGTAATTCCGAGCATTCATTGATAAGCTGGGGCAAAGCTGGTCGTTCTCGTTGGCGCGGCAAGACACCTCATGTTCGTGGTTCAGTTATGAACCCTAACGATCATCCGCATGGTGGTGGTGAAGGTAAGGCTCCTGTTGGTCACCCAAGTCCTATGAGCCCATGGGGCAAAAAGTCTTATGGTAATAAGACTCGTGATAAAAAGAAGCCATCTACTAAGTTCATTGTTCGTGGACGGAAGGGTAAGTAATCGGAGGTTTAGATGAGTCGAAGTTTAAAAAAAGGACCTTTTGCTGATCCGTCATTATTAAAGAAGATCGGTCAGCTTCAAGGCCAAAGTAAAAAACCAGTTATTCGTACTTGGTCACGTCGTTCAACAATCTTTCCAAGCTTTATTGGATTTACGATTGCTGTCTATGATGGCCGCAAGCATGTTCCAGTTTATATTCAAGATGATATGGTCGGTCACAAGCTTGGCGAGTTTGTTCCAACACGTACTTTTCGTGGACATGCTGGTGGTGATGACAAAAAGACGGTTAAGTCAGGAGCAGTAAGCAATGGCTGAAAATATTACATCCGCAAAAGCTACAGCTTATCAAGTTCGAATCGCTCCGCGTAAGGCACGTTTAGTTCTTGATACTGTTCGTGGCAAGAGCGTTAATGAAGCTTATGCGATCTTACAATTTCTACCTAATACGGGCACTGAACCAGTTTATAAAGTATTGAATTCAGCAGTTGCAAATGCTGAAAATAATTTTGCGCTTGATAGAGCTGATTTGGTTATCAAGGAAGCTTACGCTAACGAGGGACCAACACTCAAAAGGTTCCGTCCGCGCGCAAAGGGTACCGCATCTAAGATTAATAAGCGTACTAGTCATATTACAATCGTCGTTTCTGAAAACGACAAGAAAGGAGCTTGAGTATGGGCCAAAAAATTAATCCAATTGGATTCCGTGTTGGAATTATTCGAGATTGGGATGCTAAGTGGTATGCCGACAGAAAAGAGTATGTTCCTGCTTTGCAAGAAGATATTCGGATTCGAAAGTATGTAGAAAAGAATTTGAAGGACGCTGCCATTGATCGTGTCACGATCGAACGTACAGAACCAACTCGTATTAACTTAACTATCCATACAGCTAAACCTGGTATTGTTATCGGTCGTGGCGGAGCTGATGTTGAAAAGTTGCGTAGCGAATTGTCTAAATTAACACTTCCTTATAAGGGACAATCAAAACGCGTCAACATCAATATTGTTGAAATTCGAAAACCAGATTTGAATGCTCATCTTGTTGGTCAACAGATTGCTGCTGATCTTGAGCGGCGTGTTGCTTTTCGTCGCGCTATGCGCGGTGCGATTCAACGTGTGCAGCGTGCTGGTGCCAAAGGTGTTCGCACAATGGTGTCTGGACGTTTGAATGGTGCTGATATTGCTCGTAAAGAGCAATATACAGAAGGCACTGTGCCACTTCATACTTTGCGTGCTGATATTGATTATTCATGGGATGAAGCCATGACCTCATACGGTAATCTAGGGATTAAAACTTGGATCTATCGTGGTGATGCTGAAAACGGTCAATTCGTTAAGGATGAAGATGTTGCGGCTGCGGCCAACAGTCGTAATTCTCGGAATAACAATCGTGGACGAGGCGGCAACAATCGCTCGAATAATGGTAATCGTTCTCGTCGTCCACGTTCGGAACAAGCTTCTACTCAAGCACATGGAGGTAATAATTAATGTTAGTTCCTAAACGCGTTAAGTATCGCCGTGTTCAGCGTGGCCATATGCGTGGTGAGGCCAAAGGTGGACGCGAAGTTGTTTTCGGAGATTATGGTTTACAATCTCTAGAAAGCAATTGGATTACCAACCGTCAAATTGAAGCTGCTCGTGTGGCGATGACTCGTTTTATGAAACGTGGCGGTAAGGTTTGGATTAAAATTTTCCCACAAAAATCTTACACTTCAAAAGGTGTTGGTGTTCGAATGGGTAATGGAAAAGGTGCTCCAGAAGGTTGGGTCGCTCCAACTAAAAGGGGAACAATCTTGTTTGAGATTGGTGGTGTTTCTGAGGCAACTGCTAAGGAAGCGCTACGGTTAGCAATGCATAAATTGCCAGTTAAAGCGAAGGTTGTTAGTAAGGCCGAAGCAGCTAAGGAGGCAAACGTATAATGAAGGCTTCAGAAATTAAAGGTTTGTCTCGCGACGAACTGCTGAAACGTGAAAAAGATGCAAAAGAAGAGCTCTTTAATTTACGTTTTCAACAGGCTGCAGGACAGTTAGAAAACACTGCTAGTCTTTCAACGGTAAAAAAGGACATTGCAAGAATTAAAACTGAGCTTCGTGCACAAGAAATCGCTGCTGAAAAGGCTAAGGCATAAGGAGGTTAATATGAGTGAAGAACGTAATACACGCAAAATTTATCGTGGACGTGTTGTTTCAGACAAAATGGATAAAACAATCACAGTCGCAGTTGAAACTTATAAAAACCATCCAGTTTATGGTAAGCGAGTTAATTACACGAAAAAGTTTAAGGCTCATGATGAAAACAATGTTGCGAAGATAAATGATGTTGTTGAGATCATGGAAACTCGTCCACTATCTGCCACTAAGCGGTTCCGCTTAGTTCGGGTAGTTGAAGAAGCTGTGGTTTTGTAATATTTTGAAAGGAGCAGAACTATGATTCAACAAGAAAGTCGTCTTAAAGTTGCTGATAACTCTGGCGCTCGTGAAATCTTAACCATTAAAGTTCTTGGCGGTTCTGGGAGAAAATTTGCTAACATCGGTGACATGATTGTCGCAACTGTTAAGCAAGCTATTCCTGGTGGCACCGTCAAGAAGGGCGATGTTGTTAAAGCTGTTATTGTTCGGACTGTTCGTGGTGTCCATCGAGTTGATGGTTCGTATATCAAATTCGATGAAAATGCTGCGGTTATTGTGAAGGATGATAAGTCACCTGTTGGCACGCGTATTTTTGGGCCTGTCGCTAGAGAATTACGCGATAATAATTATATGCGTATCGTAAGTCTTGCGCCAGAGGTTCTATAAAGGAGGATCACATGAAAATTAAAACCGGAGATAAAGTCCGAGTGATCGCTGGCAAGGATAAAGGCAAAGAAGGATCAGTTACCAAAGTTTTTTTGAAAACTGATCGTGTGATTGTCGAGGGCGTGAACAAAGTCAAGAAACACCAAAAACCAACTCAGGCTGAGCCAAAGGGTGGAATTATTGAAAAAGAGGCAGCTTTGCATGTATCGAATGTAAAATTGCTGGATAGCTCAAAAAAAGTTAGTCGTGCGCATCAGCGCGATGACGTTAAAAAGTAAGCGGGAGAAATCATTTTCATGACAAATGCATTAAAAGAAAAATATGTTAATGAAGTTCAACCAGCTCTGATTTCTAAGTTTGACTATACGTCTCCAATGCAAGCACCTAAATTGGATAAAATTGTCCTTAATATGGGTGTTGGCGATGCCGTAGCTAACTCTAATAATCTCGATGAAGCTGTTGCTGAACTACGTTTGATTGCTGGACAGCAACCAGTTATCACCAAGGCAAAAAAATCTATTGCTGGTTTTCGTCTTCGTGAAGGCATGAGTATCGGAAGCAAGGTTACGATACGCGGAGAGCGTATGTATGATTTTCTTGATAAATTAATCAATGTTGCGCTTCCTCGTGTTCGCGACTTTCGTGGGACCTCGAAAAAGTCTTTTGATGGACGTGGTAACTATACATTAGGAATTAAGGAACAATTGATTTTTCCTGAAATCAATTATGACGATGTAAATAGGGTTCGTGGCTTGGATATCGTTATTGTTACAACCGCAAAGACTGATGAAGAAGGCCTTGAATTACTTAGTCAACTTGGAGTTCCGTTCGCTAAGTAGTTGAAAGCACAAACAAAGTACCGCTATTGGGTGAATGTGTGCTTTTTAGATAAATTATCCTTTGATGTTTTGTCTAAAAAGTGCCTCGCTACGCGACAACTGTTAGGAAGGAAAAAATATTATGACAATGACTGATCCAATTGCAGATTTTCTTACAAGGATTCGCAATGCGAACATGGTTCGACACGAGACCGTTGAGGTGCCTGCTTCAAAGATTAAAATTAATCTTGCCCAAATTTTGAAGGATGAAGGATTTATCAATGACTATCAAGTTATTGATACTCCTAATAAGCAAGGATTTATTTCTCTTACTTTGAAATATGGTCCAAATCGTGAACACGTAATTACTGGTTTAAAACGAATTTCTAAACCAGGTTTGCGTTCTTATGTCCAGGCTGATTCAGTTCCGAAAGTTTTGAACGGTCTTGGAATTGCTATTTTGTCAACATCTGAAGGCGTTATGACTGATAAGTCAGCTCGTTCTAAGATGATCGGCGGTGAAGTAATCGCCTATATTTGGTGAAATTACATGGCTTATTTATCTAGAAAAGGAGAAAACCATGAGTCGTATTGGAAATAAGATCGTTACTATTCCTGCTGATGTAGAAGTTAGCCGGGTAGGCGATCAGGTTACAGTTAAAGGTCCAAAAGGACAGATTAATCGTCTTGTCGCTTCTGAGATTACAATGGATATAAAAGGAACTGAGATCAAGTTTGATCGTCCAGATGATTCAAATCGTAGCAAGGCACTACATGGTACTACACGTGCCAATGTCGCAAATATGATTGAAGGTGTTTCTGATGGCTTCAAGAAAAATCTTGAGCTTGTCGGTGTTGGATACCGTGCTTCTATGCAAGGTGATAAACTAGTACTGACTGTTGGATATTCCCATCCAGTCGAATTCGAAGCACGTGAAGAATTAAAGGTTACAGTTCCTGATTCTGTTCATATTTCAGTTGAGGGCATTTCTAAGCAACGTGTTGGAGATTTCGCTGCGGAGATACGTGGTGTTCGCCCGCCGGAACCCTACAAAGGCAAAGGAATTCGTTATGAAGGCGAAGTTGTACGCCGCAAGGAAGGAAAGACTGGCAAATAACTAGTCTAATTATAAAAGGAAGCATTGCTATGATTACAAAACCAGATAAAGATAAAACGCGGCAAAAGCGCCATGCGCGGGTTCGTGGAAAGATTTCTGGTACTGCACAGCGCCCCCGTTTGAGTGTTTTCCGTTCTAATTCAAACATCTACGCACAAGTGATTGATGACGTAGCAGGTGTCACGCTAGCAAGTGCCTCTACTTTGGAAAAAGAAAACCAAGGTGGAACTAAATCTGAACAAGCAACTAAGGTCGGGCAATCAGTTGCCAAGGCTGCTGTTGCAAAGAAAATCACGGAAGTTGTTTTTGACCGTGGTGGATACCTCTATCATGGACGCATTGAAGCTCTGGCAGATGGCGCTCGTGAAGCAGGTTTGAAATTCTAAGGAAGGAGGAAAAGTTTATGGCAGAATATATTAATCCAAATGCACTCGGTGATCTTGATGAAAATGTTGTTTCAATTAACCGTGTCACAAAAGTTGTTAAAGGTGGACGTCGTCTTCGTTTTGCTGCCTTAGTAATTGTTGGGGATAAGAATGGACATGTTGGTTTTGGTACTGGAAAAGCTCAAGAAGTGCCTGAAGCTATTCGCAAAGCCGTTGAGGACGCTAAGCGTCATTTGATTGAGGTTCCTACTGTTGGAACGACGATTCCTCATCAAGTCCTTGGAGTCGATGGTGGAGGCAAAATACTTTTAAAGCCTGCTTCGGAAGGTTCTGGTGTTGCTGCGGGTGGTTCTACTCGCCCAATTATGGAACTTGCTGGAGTTGGTGATGTCACAGCTAAATCACTAGGTTCATCTACGGCGGTTAATGTCGTTAGAGCGACTTTTGTTGCTCTTAAAAGTTTGAAGGAAGCTAAGGTAGTCGCTGCTTTGCGTGGCGTTAACCTTGAAGGCTAAGGAGGGGACATGACTAATTTGAAAATTACTTTAATTAAAAGTATTGCTCACCGGGAACCTCGACAGCGAGTAATTGTTAAGTCACTAGGTTTGGGTCGTGTTCATTCTTCTGTAGTCCGTCCTGATAACGCTGCTACTCGAGGAGTAATTTTTAAAATTGCTCATTTGGTGACGGTTGAGGAGGTGAAATGATGGATTTATCAACATTAAAGCCTGCAGCAGGCTCAAGAAAATCGGCCAATCGTAAAGGTCGCGGATTTGGTGGAAAAGGTAAAACCGCTGGACGTGGCCAAAAAGGTCAAAAAGCGCGTGAAGGTAAAAAAATTCGCCTGAGTTTCGAAGGTGGACAGATGCCTTTGATGCGTCGTATGCCAAAACGTGGATTTAATAATTTATCTCGTAAAGAGTATGCAATTGTAAATCTTGACGAGTTAAATCGCTTTGATGAGGGTACGACGGTTTCTGTTACTAGATTAATCGAGGCTGGATTAATTAAAAAGGAGTTGTCAGGTGTCAAAATCTTGGCTTCTGGTACTCTTAATAAGAAGCTGACAATTCAAGCTACAAAAGTTTCTAAGACTGCGCAGATCGCCATTGAAAAAGCTGGTAGCAAGATTGAACTAGTTGCTAAGCATTCTGCTCCGGAAAAATAATTTCCATGTTTAATTTACTATCAAAAGCCCTTAAACAAAAGGAAATACGCGTACGAATTTATTGGACATTGCTCATTTTGTTTGTCTATAGGTTTGGCGCCTACATAACCGTTCCAGGCGTGAACGCAAGTGCCTTGACAAAGCTGATGAATCAGACATCATTGCTTTCGATTTTGAATTTATTCTCAGGTGGTGGCCTGTCTGCTTATTCTTTATTTGCGCTTGGTGTGAGTCCATACGTAACTGCACAGATCGTGATTCAGCTTCTCCAAATGGATATTGTCCCTAAATTGGTTGAGTGGTCTAAGCAAGGTGAAACAGGACGACGGAAAACCACGCAAATAACTCGCTATTTAACGATTGTATTAGCGTTTATTCAGTCAATCGGTATTACTGCCGGTCTAAATGCGTTAGGTCAGCCAATTGGCGTCACTCTTTTGAAGGATACATCTATAAATTCTTATCTGATTATCGCAACAGTGATGACCGTTGGGTCCATGCTTTCTGTCTGGTTGGGTGAGCAGATTCAAGATAAGGGTATCGGCAATGGTGTTTCGATGATTATTTTTGCAGGTATCGTTGCTCAGCTGATACCTGGATTGTGGCAGATTTTTCAGCAGGATGTTCTTCAGGGCCCTGGTTTGAACGGGTGGATTAGTTTTGGCGTTTTGGCATTAGCATTAATTATTATCGTTACCGGTGTTACTTGGTTTTATGGTGCTGTTCGTCGGCTGCCAATGCAATACACACGTTCTGATCGCAATTATGGCGATGAAAGCTATTTACCGTTACGTGTCAATGTGTCCGGTGTTATTCCTGTAATTTTCGCTTCCTCTTTGATTACAACTCCGCAGACTATTTTGCAGGCTTTTGTTGGGTCTTGGGGGAACAAGCCTTGGTACACGGTGGCGAGTGATATATTTAGTTTGCAAACTTGGGAAGGTACTTTAGCATATGGCACTTTGATTGTATTGTTTACTTTCTTTTATGCATTTGTTCAAGTAAATCCTGAAAAAGTTTCAGAGAATCTACAAAAACAAGGATCATATATCATTGGTGTTCGTCCTGGAGAAGAAACGAAAAAATTCTTAAGTCAATTATTGAACCGTCTGTCAGGGCCTGGATCCATTTTCTTAGCGGCTGTTGCTGTCGTGCCACTTTTGGCTCAAAATTTTGGCTTTATAGACGCAAATTCAAAAATTGGATTAGGTGGAACAAGTTTGCTTATCGTGATTGGGGTGGCAGTTGATCTTATGCGCCAAATTGAAGGTTTAACTCAAAAGAAGAATTATATTGGTTTGATTCACTCACATCCTTTTTATGATGAAGAAATAAACAAAGGGGAGGTTTAGAATGTCAAGAAATATTATTTTATTAGGACTTCCTGGTGTTGGCAAGGGCACTAACGCTGATAGCCTTGTAAAGGACTTTAAGTTGCCACACATTTCTACAGGAGATATTTTTCGAGCTGCAATGCTGGCACACACATCACTTGGTGATAAAGCTAAGTCTTTTATTGATGCTGGGAATTTAGTTCCTGATGCTGTAACGAACGGTATTGTGAACGAAAGATTGGTTCAGGATGATGTGGCAAAAGCGAGTGGCTTTATTTTAGATGGTTATCCAAGAAATCCTGCTCAGGCAGATTCCCTTGCCTCGTTTTTAAGTAGCCAAGGACAAAAGATTGATGCTGTTGTTTATTTGCAAGCTCCTGAATCAGTTGTCATCAAGCGAATGATGGGTCGTGGCAGGCTTGATGATACTCCGGAAGTTGTGATGCATCGTCTGGAAGTGGCAAAAAAAGAAACGATGCCGCTAGTTGAGTATTATGAGAAGAACGGTGATTTGTTTACCGTTGATGCTAGCGGCGAGGCTAGTATTGTATACTCAACTGTCAAAGATATTCTTTCGAAGTTGTAACTAGTTTGCTTTTTAAATTCTTGTCTGATATAATTCAAAGGTTGACCGTATAAAATTTGGAGGTAAGAGTGGCAGGAAACGATGTTATTGAGATAGAGGGTGTAATTAAAGAGACCAAACCCAACGCTAACTTTATCGTTGAATTGGAGAATGGTGCAAAGATACAAGCTGGTGTTTCTGGCAAAATTCGTAAAAATTATATCCGAATCCTTGTGGGAGACCGCGTAACGGTTGAAATGTCGCCCTATGATTTGACTAAAGGCCGGATCACTTATCGCCATAAATAAGACGAGACAACAATCAGTTAACCGAATAGGAGGAATAGATTGTGAAAGTACGTCCATCTGTAAAGCCAATGTGTGACCAGTGCCGTGTTATTAAACGGAATGGTCGTGTTATGGTCATTTGTTCAGCAAATCCCAAACACAAACAGCGCCAAGGCAAGTAATGGTTTTGAGCACGTCGGTGGCATAAAGAACCGGCATACATAGAAAGGAGGAATTGTTATGGCTCGTATTTCAGGTATTGATTTACCACGTGATAAAAGGATCGTGATTGGTCTTACTTATATATATGGAATCGGTAATACGACTGCTGCTAAAATTTTAGCAGAAGCCGGCGTTAGTGAAGACATTCGTGTACGCGACCTTAGTCCGGAAGATGAAGACAAAGTTCGTGCAACAGTGGATAAGCTAAACTTAACGCTTGAAGGTGATTTGCGTCGTGAAGTTAGTTTGAATATCAAAGGACTTCAAGAAATCGCTTCATACCGAGGCATTCGTCATCGTCGTGGGTTGCCCGTTCGTGGACAGCATACGAAGAATAATGCGCGTACGCGCAAAGGCCCAGCTAAATCAATTGCTGGCAAAAAGAAGTAATTAAGAAAGGAGATTTCAGTATGGCAAGTCGTACAAGTCGTACAAGTGGTCGTAAGCGTCGTGTAAAGAAGAATATTGAAAAGGGTGTAGCTCATATTCACTCAACTTTTAATAACACGATTGTTTTGATTACTGATGAGGTAGGAAATGCGGTTTCTTGGTCATCAGCTGGTTCTTTAGGTTTTAAGGGTTCTCGTAAGTCAACCCCTTTTGCTGCTCAACTTGCTGGTGAAGCTGCTGCAAAAGCTGCAATCGAACAAAACATGCATAGCGTTGCAATTAGCGTTAAAGGTCCTGGACCTGGACGTGAATCTGCAATTCGTGCCGTTGCTGCTGCTGGTTTAGAAATTACCGCAATTAGTGACGTCACCCCTGTTCCTCATAATGGTTCTCGTCCACCTAAACAGCGTCGAGCATAATAAATATATAGGAGAGGCAAATATATGATCGAATTTCAAAAGCCAACAATTTCGACCGTTGAGGAATCGGAAAATTATGGGAAGTTTGTTGCTGAGCCTCTCGAGCGTGGTTATGGTACAACTCTTGGAAACTCGTTAAGAAGAGTTTTACTGTCCAGTCTGCCCGGTGCAGCAATCAATTCTGTTCAAATTGATGGTGTTCTGCATGAGTTTACTACGATTGATGGTGTTACAGAAGATGTTACGCAAATTATTCTGAACCTGAAAAAAGTTGCTATGCGGATTGATTCCGATGATCAGAAAACGCTTGAGGTTGATTTTAGTGGTGCTGGCGAATTAACTGCTGGTGATATTAAAGGCGATGGCGATATTGAGATTTTAAATCCTGATTTGCATATTGCAACTGTATCGGCAGGCAAAAGCTTACGCATGACTCTCACTGCTATTCGCGGCCGTGGTTACGATTCAGCAGAAGAGAATAAGGGCAAAATGGAACTTGGCATTGGTGTTCTGGCCATTGATTCAATTTATACACCAATTGCTAAGGTCAATTACACGGTTGAGAAGACGCGTGTTGGCCATCGTGATGATTATGATAAGTTAACGTTGGAAGTTTGGACTGACGGTTCTGTTACTCCGAGTGAAGCATTGAGTCTTGGATCGAAGATTCTAGCGGAACACTTGTCGCTTTTTATCGACTTAAGCACCGCTGGCAAACAAGAAATGATGTTGGATCCTGATGCGGTTGAGACAGTTATGGAAAGAAAAGAGCCTATTGAAGAACTTGAGCTTTCTGTTCGTTCCTTTAATTGTCTAAAACGCGCTGGAATTAACACGATTGAAGACTTAACTGATAAAACCTTGCATGATATGGGTGAAGTTAGAAATCTTGGCCGTAAGTCACTTGAGGAAATTATTCAAAAACTTTCTGAACGTGGGCACTCATTCAAACAAGATGTTGAAAACTAATAATTGGAGAAATCCAGAAAGGAGTAATCATGGGATACCGAAAGTTGCAAAGAACTAAATCTCAGCGTAAAGCACTTTTGCGTGACTTGACGACTAATTTAATTCTTAATGGCAAGATTCAAACTACTGAAGCTCGTGCTAAGGAAGTTCGTCGTCAGGCTGAAAAAATGATTACGCTTGGAAAGCGTGGCGATCTTGCTGCACGTCGTCGGGCGGTTTCTTATCTGAGAGATGTTGAAGATGAGAACAAGATCAAGAATGCTAAAAGCGCTGAAGATATCGTCGAGCAAAAAGCCGTGAAGACTTTGTTTGACGATGTAGCTCCTCGTTTTAAAAGCCGAAATGGTGGTTACACACGTATTTATAAATTGGGCCAGCGTCGTGGTGATGCCGCGCCAATTGTGTTGCTTGAATTTGTTGATTAACTTTTAAAACACCTCTTAAAACAAAGAGGTGTTTTTTATTTTAGCATTTTTATGATTATTGCTTTTTCATTTGTTAGAATTTGAATGATGACTTCGGCAATAAGTATCCATAATTTATCTTTTGCTTTTGAAAATAGTGCAGATATTTTTCATAATTTCTCTTTGAAAATTGATCCAGGCGAATGGGTCTCTTTGATTGGACAAAACGGATCAGGAAAATCAACTTTAATGCGTTTGATTATTGGACTGGAAAATCCAAGAATTGGCGATGTTGAAGTACTAGGGAAAATCGGCGTGGTTTTTCAAAATCCTGATGATCAATTTATTGGCGCGACAGTTGAGGATGAATTAGCTTTTGGCTTGGAAAACCAACAAGTTGATCCTGCACAAATGCCTGCGAAAATTAAGAAAACTTTGGCGCAAATTGATTTGTCTGCTTATTCAACGACTTCGCCAGATCAATTATCCGGTGGTCAGAAACAGCGCGTCGCAATTGGATCTGCTCTCATATTAAATGCAGATATTTTATTTTTGGATGAGGCGACAAGCATGCTTGATCCTTTGGCCAAGAAATCGATCATAACTCTAATTCATCAATTGCATGAAGACAATCCTTGTTTAACAATTATCAATATTACTCATGATCCTGAAGAAATTCTGCAGGGACAAAGAGTGATTGCTTTGGAGAATGGCAAAATCATTGCCGATGGCAGGACTGACATGATTATGTTAGATACTTCTTTTCTTCATCGCCATGAGCTCGGCGAAACTTTTGCTGCAAAGTTAGTGGCCGGTTTGAATAGAAAACGGTCCTCAGATAAACAAATTCCAAAAAATATTATTTCCCAAGATCGGCTGATTTCATGGTTATTAGATTCCAACAAGTGACATATCAATACAATTCCTTTGTTCGCACGGATGCCTTCTCTTTGAAAAATATCTCCTTGTCCATTAAAGGCGGAGAGTTTATCTTGCTAACCGGTCAGACGGGATCTGGTAAAACAACTTTTTTGCGACTATTGGATACATTGATTTTACCAACAACGGGTGAAATAGATTTTGCAGACAATATCGTTGATAGTCGAAGTTCTGAAAAAAAGTTGATAGCTTTAAGAAAACAGGTCGGTTTGGTTTTTCAATTTCCACAACGCCAATTGTTTTCATCGACTGTCTTGGAGGATGTTTCCTTTGCAGCTTTGAATTTTGGTGATAGCAGACAAGCAGCCAAAAACAAAGCTGAACACGTCTTGAGCCAAATCGGAGTGGATGAAAGTCTCTGGCAACGATCAGTTTTCAATTTGTCGGTTGGTCAAATGCGCAAAGTAGCGATTGCCGGTGTTTTAATAAATCAGCCTAAATATTTGTTGTTGGATGAACCCACAGCTGGAATGGATGACTATTCCAAAAAAGATTTATTGAAAATTTTAAAACAATATCATGAGAACGGTGCAACGGTGATTGTCGTTAGCCATGATATTGATACTTTTGCATCGCTCGCAGATCGAATGCTGCTTTTTTCTGCCGGACAAATTTTATACGACGATAAACCAATAAATATTTTTAAAAAACATATTGAAGCGTATTTGCAATTGCCAACCAGTTTAGTTTTTGCTAGAGCACTTGGTTTACAGTCGACGCCTTTGTCGATTAATGCTTTGATCGAGGCTATCAATGAATAACATTTTTGGTCGTTTTTTCTCTACTGATTCAGTCATTAGCAGATTTGATCCGCGAACGAAAATTCTCATAGACTTTTTCTTTGTGATTATTTTGCTGCTGGCTAATTCTTGGCTGACATACGGCATTTTAGTTTTATTTGTTTTAACTGGCATTACGGCTTCTAAAATTCCGATTACTGTTTTTTGGTCAGGCCTAAAATCCATTATGTCCCTGGTTATATTGATGATGTTGATTCAATTGGTCTTGATTGCGCCATCAAGCAGATCTGATGTGCTGTTGGCTGTTGGCTGGTTTAAAATTTCTGAGTCAGGTTTAATTAATTCCGCGATTATTGCCTTACGCTTCTTTTTGATGATCTTGATGACCACTTTGTTAACTGCTACCACACGGCCGACTCAAATCGCTGATGGCATTTCCAGCCTTTTAAAACCTTTGAACAGAGCCGGCTTAGACACCAAGACCTTTGCTTTGTTAATTTCGATGACGCTGCGTTTCGTACCAATTTTATCGGACGAATTTTCGACCATTGTTGATGCACAGCGCTCACGCGGTTTGAGTTTGAAAACTGGTAGTTTTTTTAAACGCGTGAAGGCACTTATTCCGATGATCGTGCCATTGATCAGTGTTGCTTTTAATAAGGCGTTGACTTTAGCTGACACAATGGAACTCCGGGGGTTTATTAACGCCAAAGATAGAAGCAGCTATCATCAGTTGAATTATCACAAAAATGATTTTATCGTATTAATTATTTTTCTATTCGTGGCCTTTTTTGTTATTTTTTTTAGTTATGCAAAATTATAAATTAACAATTTCATATGATGGCCATGCTTTTGAAGGTTTCCAAACACAAAACCGACCAGGCTGCCGAACTGTACAAGATGAATTAATCAAAGTCGTTTCAAAAATGGCCAAAACACCAGTTAAAATTGTCGGTGCCAGTCGCACAGATGCCGGGGTGCACGCTAATGGACAAGTGATCAATTTTGTTTTTCCTTTTGACCTGACTGAACGTGCGATGCTGATGGGTATTAACAGCCAACTGCCGACTGACATTCTTGTCAAAAATGTCGAGAAAGTTCAGCTTGACTTTAATGCGCGTCATAGCAGCCACCACAAGCGTTATTTGTATCGTGTTTCGACAAGCAAATTCGTTGATCCTTTTAAGCGTTTTTATACAGGACATTATTTTTGGCGGTTAGATTTCGATCGCATTCAGGCAGCTTTGCCAGATTTGCTGGGCGAACATGATTTCGCCAGTTTCGCAGCGGCTGGTAATCAGACTGCGACAACGGTTCGGAGAATTACAAAAGCCGAATTAAAATCTGTTTCAAATGATCATGAACTGCTTTTTACTTTTGAAGGCAATGCTTTTCTATATAATCAGATTCGTATTATGGTTGGTGTTCTTTTGGAGATCGGCAACGGCACACGCCCGGTACACGATATTGAGCGTTTGATTCAAGTAAAGGATCGTCAGCAGGCACGATTCACAGCTCCGGCTTCTGGTTTATACTTAGACAAGGTTTATTATGAGTCAACTAATTAAAACAATCGAATATTTTATTGGCCAAGATGAGGACACACCTAATATCGCCGTTATTGAGATCGAACACCCTCGACCAGCTGCTGATGGGCGGGAATTAGACAAACTATTAACTGATTCCGAACTTTTTTCACCTTTTAATCAAGAAACACTCAAATACGATCGCTTCTTAACGATGACGATTGCCGAGGATTTTTTCTTACATTTAGGTATTGAGGTTTTCAGTCGTCTCAGTTCTGATCAGGAATATGGTCTGATTATTTTTTTCGATCCCGAATTGAAGGGGTTTTTACCAGTTCCAACGCAGCAGCTTGCCCAGTTTGTGCAAAATAAAATGAGCGAAGATAATACAACCTCAGCTTCTCAGCCGACTCATGAGGCTCTGAATCGTTTTTATAAACTGCAAACCAAAGATACCGAAAAGATAGAAAACCCCGCCTTACAGACTTATTTGGATGCGCAGGATATTAGTGACGATAATATTAACGAATTGGTTAATACGGCTGTTTTTCTGATTCCAACAAGAATCAAGAAACATCGGGTGCGGCAAGATGAGATTGATTTCTTTTTGCTCTCTCAAAGTGATCAGCCGTCCGTCAGCTACCTGCCGATTTTTACTGATTGGGACCATTTGGGCCAATGGTATTTTTCTGCCAGTTCAAACGGTTATAATAAAAATGATTTGGCACAGATCATCGCTGTCCCGGCTGATGGCTTAAAAGAAATTAGATCAAATTTGGCCGATGCCGTTTCTAATATTGTTGTTAATCCAACGACTAATGATTTTATTTTAGGATTGAGTGATAGTTCGGAAACAAATCTTGACAAATGACTTGACTTTTAGGGGTAAAGACTAGTAACATGTTTATCGGTCTTATTTACTCCAATGCCCTGGTACGGAATGTAGTGAAAAGGATGAAAAATTATGCGTAGTACATTTTTAGCAAAACCACAAGAAATTCAGCGCAATTGGTATATCGTCGATGCTACTGACGTGCCTTTAGGACGTTTAAGCAGTGTTGTCGCTACGATTTTGCGTGGAAAGAACAAACCGACTTTCACGCCATCTGTTGATACTGGTGATTTCGTCATCGTTATCAATGCTGACAAAGTTCAATTGACTGGCAGAAAAGCAACTGATAAGACTTATTATCACCATTCTGGTTATCCTGGTGGTCTTAAGTCTCGTAAGGCCGGTATCCTTCGCGAGGAGAACCCTAAGAAGCTGCTTGAGCTCTCTGTTCAAGGCATGCTTCCAAAAAATACTTTGGGTCGTGCCCAGGGACTAAAATTACATGTTTATGCTAGTGGTGAAAAGCTCGAACAAACAGCTCAAAAACCACAAGTGTTAGACATCAAGGATCTGCTCTAAGAAAGGAACTGGTAAATAAATGGCAAATACTCAATATGCAGGAACTGGTCGTCGTAAGGATTCTGTCGCTCGTGTTCGTTTGACACCTGGGACTGGTAAGATTACGATCAATGATCGTTCATTTGAAGAATATATTCCAGCAGCCAATCTTCGGGCTGTTGTGACACAACCTTTTGCAGTGACATCCACAGATGGTACTTATGATGTGAGTGTTAATGTTATTGGCGGCGGTTTCGCCGGCCAAGCTGGTGCAACGCGTCATGGTATCGCTCGAGCTTTGCTCCAAGTTGATCCTGACTTTCGTCCAGCTTTAAAATCAGCTGGTTTGCTGACGCGTGATTCTCGTATGGTTGAACGTAAGAAGCCAGGTCTTAAAAAGGCTCGTCGTGCTTCTCAATTTTCAAAACGTTAATCAAAAGAACGAAACTTGGCTTCTGCCGAGTTTTTTTGTGTCTAAAAAATGACAACTGTTTCATAATTCTTTATACTGGTAATCATGTGATTTGTTGGAATTAGGGGATTGGATTAATGACTGAAGACACAACGCAACCATTGATTAAATTTAGAAATGTAGACTTGAATTACGGAGAGACGAAAGTTCTCAAAGATATTGATCTCGATATTGAAGAAGGGAAATTTTATACATTGCTCGGCCCATCGGGATCGGGCAAATCAACCATTTTAAATTTGATTTCCGGTCGGCTGCAGCCAAGCGCTGGAAACATTTTGATCGATGGCAGAAATGTTAATGGTTTGCCTGCTAATCAGCGGAAGGTTAATACTGTTTTTCAGAATTATGCCTTGTTTCCGAATATGAATGTTTATGATAATGTCGCTTTTGGGCCGTCGATCAAAGGACTTGCTAAAAGCAAAGTTCGTGAATTAGTTGAATCAGCATTAAAGCTAGTTAAATTAGACGATTTATCAGATCGCGAGATCTCGGAAATTTCTGGTGGTCAGCAGCAGCGTGTGGCAATTGCACGTGCTTTGGCTAATCAGCCGAAAGTACTGTTATTAGACGAACCTTTGTCGGCTTTGGACTATAAATTACGCAAAGAAATGCAGTATGAATTGCGTGAACTACAGCAGCGTTTAGGCATCACCTTTATTTTTGTGACCCATGATCAAGAAGAAGCGCTGGCAATGTCTGATTGGATTTTTGTGATCGATGACGGCCGAATCCAACAATCTGGTACGCCGGTTGATATCTATGATGAACCGATCAACCATTTTGTGGCTAATTTTATCGGTGAAGCTAATATTATTCCCGGCATTATGAAAGAAGACTACTTGGTTAGTTTTGCTGGTAAAGATTTCAAAAATGTCGATGCTGGCATGAAGCACAATGAGCGAGTCGAAGTGATCATTCGTCCCGAAGATCTGGACATCGTTGTGCCGAGCCGCGGCAAATTGCAGGTAACCATCGATGACCAGTCATTTCGTGGTGATTCTTATGAAATTACAGCGATTGATGATGCTGGCAATGAGTGGGCAGTTCAAGCTACAAATCCAGCTAAAATTGAGCAGAGAAGAGGTTTGAAGTTCGACCCTGAAGATATCCATATTATGCGTTTGAATGAATCGGAAGAGGATTTTGATGCTCGTTTGGAATCTTATGAAGGTGAAGACTGATGAAGCGGGGCAAACTGTTATTTGCCGTTCCTTATGCGCTTTGGTTAGCATTATTTGTTGTCGTCCCGTTAGCCTTGCTATTTTTTCAATCGATGACTAATGCAAGCGGCCATCTCACCTTTAGCAATTTTTCAGCCTATTTTTCATCTGGCACCTACTTGATGATGACTTTTAATTCAGTTTTTTATGCTTTTTTGATTACTTTGATCACACTGGCTTTGTCATATCCGACTGCCTATTTATTGTCGCAATTAAAAAATAGGCAATTTTGGTTATTGCTGGTTATCTTGCCGACCTGGATTAATTTATTATTGAAAACATATGCTTTTATCGGCATGCTTTCTCGTGACGGCACGGCAAATTCTTTTCTGGCTTTGTTTGGTATTGTGCCTAAACAGCTATTGTTTAACGATGCGAGTTTCGTTTTGGTTGCCAGCTACATTGAAATTCCTTTTATGATTTTGCCGATTTTTAATGTTTTGAACGAAATTGATCGAGACCTCATTCAAGCTAGTCGGGATCTTGGTGCTAACTCTTGGCAAACCTTGTGGCGTTTAATTGTACCGTTATCGATGCCGGGCGTTAAATCTGGTGTTCAGTCTGTTTTCATTCCCTCGCTTAGCCTATTTATGATCACACGCCTAATTGGCGGCAATCGCGTTATTACGCTAGGAACCGCTATCGAGGAACATTTCCTTACAACGCAAAACTGGCATATGGGTTCGACGATTGGTGTCATTTTAATCCTAGCAATGGTCTTGACGATGGTTGTGACTCGTGACCGCAAGAAAACAATTCTGCGCCGGGGAGGAAAGTGATGCCTAAAAAAATAAAATTCAGTAACCTTTACCTGTGGTTGGTTTTTTTACTGCTTTATGCGCCAATTCTTTATTTGATCACATATTCATTTAATTCTGGTAAATATATGCATGGCTGGCATGGCTTTTCTTTTGTTCATTATGCTGAACTTTGGGCTGATACGCGCATGATCGAAATTGTGGTCGATACCTTGATCATTGCATTTTTATCATCAGTTTTAGCAACGATTATTGGTAGTTTCGGTGCCCTTTGGATTAATTATGCTAAAAGTCAGTTGGTTAAAAATATTCTTTTGAATTTTAATTCTGTCCTATTAGTTAGCCCAGATGTTATTATTGGAGCCAGTTTTTTGATTTTTTTTACAGCCATTGGGTTATCTCTGGGTTTTTTCTCAGTCTTAATGAGCCATATTGCCTTTAGTATTCCGATTGTTGTTTTAATGGTGTTGCCGAAACTTCAAGAAATGCCATATACCTTGACTGAAGCTGCTGAGGATCTGGGTGCTAATTTTTGGCAGGTGCTGAGTAAAGTGACGGTTCCGTATATTTCATCAGGCATTATGGCCGGGTTTTTTATGGCATTGACCTATTCGCTCGATGATTTCGCTGTGACTTTTTTCGTAACAGGAAATGGCTTTTCGACTTTGTCGGTGGAAATTTACTCACGTGCACGTCAAGGAATCAGTTTGGAGATCAATGCACTTTCGGCTGTTATGTTTATCGTTAGTTTGGTCTTAGTCTTTGTTTATTACTTGCTTTCACGTACTGGCAGCAAAAAACGGACACCGAATTTGGAGGTGACGAAATGAAAAAAATTTTATCAGCTTTGTTTGCGATCGTCTTAGTAATAGCTGCTTTATTTGCCGCTCAGCATTATTTAATTGCCAAAGAAAATGCTGCAACTGGCACATCAGGCAGCAGCGCAAAAGTTTTAAATATTTATAATTGGGGAGATTATATTGATCCGAGCCTGATCACTAAATTTACGAAAGAGACAGGTTATCAGGTTAATTATGAGACTTTTGATTCTAATGAAGCCATGTATACCAAGGTAAAACAAGGCGGTACTGCTTACGATATTATTGTGCCTTCCGATTATATGGTGGAAAAAATGCGTCGTGAGAATCTCTTGCTGCCAATCGATGAAAAGAAATTTACTGCCTTAAAATATTACGATAAACGTTTTTTAAACAAATCTTTTGATCCTGGCAATAAATATTCAATTCCTTATTTTTGGGGAACGCTGGGTATCATTTATAATGATAAATTCGTTCGGAAATCAGAAGTTCAGCATTGGGATCAGCTTTGGTCGAGTCGTTTTCGCAGCAAAATACTCTTGGTCGATTCGGCCAGAGATGACTTTGCTTTTTCACTGATTTCGATGGGCAAGTCTGTGAATGATAAGAATTCAGCTACTGTTCAGGCCGCTAAAGCGAAACTGGATGCTTTAATGCCCAACGTTAAAGCTATTTTAGACGACGAAATTGTCATGTACATGGCCCAAGAAGAGGCACCGGTAGGGGTTACTTGGTCAGGCGAAGCAGCTGAAATGATTGCTGAAAATAAGCATCTGCACTACGTGATTCCAAAAGAAGGTTCGAATATTTGGTTTGATAATTTAGCAATTCCAAAGACAGCCAAACATTTTAAAGCTATTTATAAATTTTTGAATTTTATGTCTGAACCAAAAAACGCGGCACAGAATGCCGAATACGTAGAATATGCAACGCCAAACAAGGCTGCCAGAAAACTGTTGCCTAAAGCGATCACTGGAGATAAGCAATTTTATCCTGATGATCAGACGATCAAGAATCTGTATGTCTACTCCGATCTTGGACCGAAGTGGACGCAAATTTACAACGACCTATTCTTAGAATTTAAGATGACAAATCATTGATGACCGATAGTAGTAGGAGTAGGAGACGTGGCTTGATTTATGGCCTTTTAGGTCCTTTTTTGTGGGGAATCAATGGCGTTGTTACTCAGTACCTTTTAAATCGAGTTGGTGTTGACGCTAATTGGCTATTATCAGCAAGACTGTTTTTCGCAGGAGCTGTCCTGTTCATTTATGTTTATTGGCACGATCGCAAAAATCTGCTGAGACTTTTAAAAGATCGGAATATTCGCTGGCAGCTGCTGATCTTTATTATTTTTGGTGATTTTTTGTCTCAATATACCTACGTTATGGCGATTTCAACTTCTAACGCAGCAATGGCAACGATTTTGACCTCGCTAAATCCAATTTTTGTGATTATTTTTTATATTTTTCTAAACAAAAAATTTGCTAATCGACTTGATGTTATTTCGGTAATTATTGCTGTGTTTGGAACCTTTTTACTAGTCACCCATGGTTCTTTGGATCACTTAGAAATGTCGACCATTGGTCTTTTTTGGGGATTATTCGCTGCAGTAGCATATGCCTTTGGCACGATTTATCCAATCAAATTGGTTAGCGAATATGGCCCTTTGCCAGTCACTGCTGTCTCACTATTAGTTTCGGGAATTGCTTTCAATTTCTATCGACCGTTTTTTGTCAGTTTGCCTAGCATGTCAACTATTGATTGGATTTTACTGATCGTGTTTACAATTATCAGCACGGCTTTTGGTACGGCTATGTGGTTTTTAAGCCTCGATCTAGCAGGTCCAACCACAATGAGTCTACTATCTGCTGTCGAGCCCTTAACGGCTATGATTTTGAGTGTTTTAATCCTGCAGGTTAGTATGCAATGGATTGATTATTTAGGTGCCTTCTTAATTATTACGATGATCGTTCTCCAATCTTTAAAGGGGTCTCGTATTAGTTAGTGGACTATACCAATATATTTTTTTAATATGAGAATGCTGTTTTAGCGGTTTTTTTAAGATACCCTAAATGTTGGTAGTTAGACCAATTTGATTTAGGAGTAATACATATGTGCGGAATTGTTGGATATACAGGTGTTAATGATGCTTTGCCTTTTTTGCTAGGCGGCTTGGAAAAACTTGAATATCGAGGTTATGATTCGGCTGGTGTTTATATTCATACAGATGATGGCCATGACATGCTCGTCAAAGAAAAAGGCCGCGTTAAAGATCTCGAAAAAAAAGTTGTTAATTGCAAAATGCAGGGTCATTCTGGCATTGCTCATACGCGTTGGGCAACTCATGGACAGCCGAGCATTGAGAATGCACATCCGCATATTAGTGCTGATGGCCGTTATTATTTAGTCCATAACGGTGTGATTGAAAATTACAAGCAATTAAAAGCTGATTATTTAAGTGATGTTGTATTTAAATCACAAACAGATACAGAAGTTGCTGTTCAGTTGGTAGGAAAATTTGCTGATGCCGGTATGGATACTTTATCTGCTTTTCGTAAGATGATCAACTTATTAAATGATGATTCTTCTTATGCTTTTTTGCTTATCGACGCTAAGACACCTGGTCTATTATATACAGCTAAATGCAAAAGCCCCTTGCTCGTTGGTGTTTCAAAAACTGCAAATGTTGTCACTTCTGATGCAATGGCCGTTTTGAATTTGACCAAGGACTTCATCGAGTTACGCGACGGCGAAATTGCCGTGATATCCAAAGAGTCTGTTGAATTGTATGATGCCGCCGGTCAACGATCAACGCGCCAGCCTTTTCATTTGGACATTGATCCAGCAGCTGTTGACAAAGGGACCTATCCTTTTTTTATGCTGAAAGAGATTGATGAACAAGCCATTGTTGCTCGTAATTTGATTGAACATTATTTTGTAAATGGTTTGCCTCAAATCGATGAAAAAATCTTGAGCGCCATCAAACAGGCCGACCGCTTATATATTGTAGCTGCGGGAACCAGTTATCACGCTGCTTTGATTGGACGCCGATTCTTTGAAAAGTGGGCCGGTATTTCAACTGAAGCCCATATCGCTTCAGAATTCGCTTATGATCACCCGTTAATTTCCAAGAAGCCTTTCTTTGTTTTTATTAGTCAATCTGGTGAAACTGCTGACAGTATTCAGGTACTGGATTTTATCAAAAAAGAACACTATCCAAGTTTGACATTGGCAAATGTCATGAATTCGACTTTGACTCGCGAGGCTGACTTTGCGCTGCCTATTTTGGCCGGCCCGGAAATTGCCGTTGCCTCAACAAAGGCTTATATGGCACAGATTCTGACTCAAGTTATCTTAGCGGCTGCATTGGCTGGCGGCCATGATCAGTTGCAAGCTGAATTAAGCAGGCTGGCAATTGATTTGCAAACCGTTATTGATGGTCAAGATAAAATAAAAGAGTTAGCTGATACTTATTTAGTTCATGCCGATCGTGCTTTTTATATTGGCAGAGCTGCGGATGCAGATGTAACTTTAGAAGCTGCCCTAAAACTGAAAGAAATATCCTATACTTTAGTTGAGGGTTTTGCGGCCGGAGAATTAAAACATGGAACAATTTCCTTAATTGAGCAGAACACTCCCGTCATTGCTTTAATTTCACAATCGAAAACGGCCGGTTTGACACGTTCTAATCTCGAAGAGACGATGGCTCGTGGTGCTAAAGCAATGACGATTGTAACGAAGAATCTCGCTAGCAGCGATGATGATATTATTTTGCCGGCATTAAATGGTGAAATGGAGATGTTTGGTCCGATTTTGGAAGCAGTACCAATTCAGCTTTTAGCCTATTACACTTCTCTTGGCCGAAAGTTGGACGTTGATCATCCGCGTAACTTAGCAAAATCCGTAACTGTACAGTGAGGATATTATGAAGGTTACTTTCAAAAAAGATTACTTAAAAGATTTTGTTGCTGATTCTGAAGTTGAACTTTTAAAACCAGCTGCTGGGCTTGCTCGTGATACATTGCTT
The DNA here is from genome assembly GCF_004102045.2 of Oenococcus sicerae. Classification (GTDB taxonomy): domain Bacteria; phylum Bacillota; class Bacilli; order Lactobacillales; family Lactobacillaceae; genus Oenococcus; species Oenococcus sicerae. Next base: position 1,123,948 of record NZ_CP029684.2, read on the forward strand.
GCCCGTACTGGTGTTGGCAATGAAATGGAAGACTGGCTGACGCTGCCGACTGATCACGATCAAGGCGAGTTCACTAGAATTTTAAAGGCTGCTGGCAAGATCAAGTCTGACTCTAAAGTGTTAGTCGTGATTGGTATCGGCGGCTCTTATTTGGGTGCACGAGCTGTTATTGAATTTTTAAAATCTGAATTCCATAATGAAAAGGCAGCTAAGGCTGGTTTACCAGAAGTTTATTTCGTTGGCACATCCGCTTCCGGCCGGTACATTGATGACGTCATTAATTTGATTGGCGACCGTGATTTTTCCATAAATATCATTTCGAAGTCTGGCACAACGACAGAACCAGCCATTGCATTTCGTGTTTTCAAGAGCTTGATCGAAAAGAAGTATGGCAAAGATGAAGCTAGCAAACGAATTTTTGCGACAACTGATGCTAATAAAGGCGCTCTGCTGGATGTTGCAAAAGAAAACGGCTACGAGCGGTTTATTGTGCCCGACGGTATCGGTGGACGTTATTCGGTTTTGAGTGCTGTTGGTCTACTACCGATCGCTGTTGCTGGTATTGATATCAAGCAATTATTAGCCGGTGCTAAGGCTGCCCAAGATGATTTTGCCAAGGATGAGGATATCTTAGCTAAACCATCGATTTTATATGCGATTTACCGTAATATTTTGTATCGCAAAGGGTTTGATGTTGAGACGATCGTGGGTTACGAGCCACAATTCAGATATTTGTTTGAGTGGTGGAAACAACTAATGGCTGAATCTGAAGGAAAAGACAATAAAGGCATTTACCCAACTTCAGCTATTTTTTCGACTGACCTCCACTCGATTGGCCAATATATCCAAGATGGCAAAAAAATTCTCTTTGAAACAATTTTAGATATCACAAAACCAATTAGCGATCGTGTTGTCCCAGCTGCCGACGACGATACTGATCACCTGGATTATCTTTTGAATCGTCCAATCAAAGAGGTCAATGAAGCTGCATTGACGGCCACGGCTCAAGCACATACTTCTGCCGGAGTACCAAATATTTTGTTACAGCTGGATGATCTTGATGAATTTAATCTTGGCAATTTAATTTACTTCTTTGAAGCAGCGGTTTCGGTTTCTGGCTATTTGAATGCCATTAATCCATTTGATCAGCCTGGTGTCGAAATTTACAAGACGAATATGTTTAGAATTTTAGGAAAACCTGGATATACAAAATAAATTTAAAAGCCGGTTGTAACCGGTTTTTTCTTAGGAGCAGTTATGATTGTGAGCACGACAGAAAATATTGCTGGTTTTAAAACTACGAAAACGATCGGCGAGGTTTTCGGTCTAACGACCAGAAGCCGGAATGTCGTTCGCACTATTGGCGCTAGTTTGAAAACAATTGTTGGTGGTGAAGTAGTCACTTGGACTGAATTACAAGATGAAGCCAGGGAAGAAGCTATCAGTCGTTTGAAAGAGAATGCTGAAAAAGCCGGTGCTAACGCTGTCGTAATGATGCGTTTTGATTCTAACGAGGATAATGGCATTATGAGTGTCGTTGCTTACGGAACAGCTGTAAAAATTATTGAATTGTGAGTTTTTACACTATAATGGTAAGAGTATGTAAGGAGGCCAAATGGCAAAGTTAACTGTAAAAGACCTTGATTTAAAAGGCAAAAAAGTTTTGATGCGCGTTGATTTTAATGTACCGATCAAAGATGGTGTTATTGGTAACGATAATCGAATTGTTGCCGCCCTACCAACGATCAAATATGTATTGGAGCAAGGTGGAAAAGCTATTTTGTTTAGTCACCTTGGCCGCGTTAAAAAGACTGAAGATAAACCCGGTTTGAGTTTAGCGCCAGTTGCCAAACATTTAGGCGATTTATTGGGTCAAGAAATCGCGTTTCCTGGCGTAACAGAAGGAAAAAACCTTGAAGATGCTGTTGCTCTTTTAAAAGAAGGCCAAGCGTTAATGGTTGAAAATACCCGTTATGAAGACGTTGATGCGAAGGGTGAATACATTAAGCGCGAGTCTGGTAATGATCCTGTACTTGGTAAGTATTGGGCTTCGTTAGGTGATGATGTGTTTATCAATGATGCTTTTGGTACGGCTCATCGTGCCCACGCTTCGAATGTTGGTATTGCTTCCAATGTTGCTCAGACGGCCGCTGGTTTCTTAATGGAAAAAGAAATCAAATATTTGGATGGTGCTGTTAATAGTCCAAAACGACCTTTTGTTGCTGTTTTAGGCGGTGCCAAAGTTTCTGATAAAATTGAAGTGATTCAAAATCTTTTGTCTAAGGCTGATAAGGTTATCGTTGGCGGCGGTATGGGCTATACTTTTTCTGCAGCACGCGGTTTAACGATCGGTAATTCATTATTTGAGGCTGATAAAGTTGATTTGGCTAAGCAGATTATGGCAGAAGCCGGTGATAAATTAGTTTTGCCAGAGGATTCTGTAGCTGCGCAAAGCTTTGCTAATGACGTTCCCACGAAAATATTTGCAAACGGTATTCCTGATGGCTGGATGGGTCTTGATATTGGACCTAAGACGATCACAAAATTCGAAAATACGTTAAAGGGTGCAAAGACGGTCGTTTGGAATGGACCAATGGGCGTTTTTGAAATGAGTAATTTTGCCAACGGAACTTTGGAATTAGGCAAGTTTATTGGTTCTTTGACTGCTCAAGGAGCAGCTACGATCGTTGGTGGCGGTGATTCTACTGCTGCTGTTTCTCAGCTTGGAATTGCTGATCAATTTACGCATATTTCAACCGGTGGAGGTGCCAGCCTTGAATATTTGGAAGGCAAGACTTTACCAGGAATTGCTGCCATCTCGGATAAATAACTGTGAATAGTGACACAAAATAAAGCTATTAAAAAACTCTCGTGAACAATATGAGAGTTTTTTTATATATCATTTAATTTGCAATAATCATAATGCCAAGGATAGCAGCCAAAAAGAAAAGAAGTGCAATAATCGATAAAACAATTGCAGCCGGTTTTTTGTTAATTTTACGAGCAAAAGTAATTTCCAACACAGCGACAAAGGCCAGCGCGGCGGCAATTTTAATAATTGTCAGAACCGGTTCTGCATGAACTGTTTTCAAAGCCAGAACAAGGCCACTGATGAAAAGCGGCAAATAGATAACTCTTGTTGCTAAAACTAATCTTTTGTCTTGCTCTAAGGGGACAAGCAAAGCTGCGGTAGCAGTAATAGCGATAGAGATGACTGAGAGAATGTGAATTGCAAGAATTATCTTCATAATGTTTTCATTTTAAACCATTCGCAATCCAGAAAGAAATTTTTTTGCAATGAATTTTCCCACAAAAAAAACCGATCATTGACTGACCGATGCTTTTTAAAATATTTTATAAGTGTTTAAAAGTCATTAATCTGATTTTTCAGCTGGCAGCCTAGAAGAAACGGCCTTAGCCGGTACTTGCATCTTAGCAGGCACTAGCATAATGTTGCCATCTTTATTCACGGTTGCTTTTAATTCATGTGCATTTGGATTATCCAAATAGAGATCGGCAACTTTATCTTCAATTTGTTCTTGCACGACACGTCGCAAAGGTCGAGCACCCATTTCCGGGTTATAACCTAGTTCAACGATCTTGTCTTTTGCATCTTGGTCAACTTGAACGTGCAACTTATTTTCAGCTAACATCGTGTTCATGTTCTCAAGCATCAAGTCCGTAATTTGACCTAATTCTTGCTTGCCCAATTCTTTAAACTCAACGATCGAATCAAAGCGGTTCAGAAACTCTGGTTTGAAATAATTCTTGAGTTTTTCAATCAGTTGATGTTCAGCAGAGTCTTTATCCGTTTCAGCACCAAAACCGACAGTATTATTGCCGACATCACCGGTACCGGCGTTCGATGTTGCGATAACGATGGTATCTTTAAAGCTGACCACGTGACCCTGAGAATCAGTTAAACGGCCATCATCTAGAATTTGCAAAAACATGTTCATGACATCGCGATGTGCTTTTTCGATCTCGTCAAGCAGAATCAATGAGTAGGGGTGGCGACGAACCTGTTCGGTCAGTTGACCAGCCTCCTCATAACCGACATATCCAGCAGGTGCACCAATCAATTTAGAAATACTTTGGGGTTCCATGTATTCAGACATATCGAAACGAATCATTGATTCCTCAGATCCGAACATTTCTTTAGCTAATTGTTTAGCAGTTTCGGTTTTGCCAACGCCAGTTGGGCCAACGAATAAGAACGAACCGATCGGCCGGCCGGATTTAGTTAAACCGATCCTGTTACGACGAACAGCCCTAGAAACGCGTTCAACAGCTTGATCCTGCCCGATCACATGCGTACGCAGATTGGCATCTAAATTCTTCAATTGAGAGGCTTCGTTTTGTTTTAGATCACCAACTGGAATCTTTGTCTTTTCTTCGATGATTTTTGTGATATCCGAAATAGTGACATTAGCTGCATTAGCAACATTTTCCGGATTGGCTTGCGAAGCATTTTTTTGTTTCTGCAAAGTATCGACTTGATCACGCCAGTAGCTGGCTTTTTCATAGTCTTCTTTTTCGATCGCTTGTTGTTTCATGGCTTCAGCGTTATTAATTTTTTGCTGAATTTCTTCTGGGCTTATAAACTCTAAATGAAGATTTTTTCTCGAACCCGCCTCGTCGATCAAATCAATCGCTTTATCCGGCAAAAAACGTTCCGGAATATAACGATCAGAAAGTTCAACAGCTGTTTTCAAGACTTCATCAGAATATTTGACATGGTGAAAATCTTCATATTTTGATCGTAATCCCTTGAGAATTTCATAAGCTTCTTCCGCAGTAGGTTCGTCCACCATTACTTCTTGGAAACGACGGGCAATTGCACCATCTTTTTCGATGGTACGATATTCTTTCAAAGTTGTCGCACCGATCAACTGAAATTCGCCCTTTGCCAAAGCCGGTTTTAGAATGTTGCCAGCATCCATACCGCCTTCGGCATTACCAGCACCCATGATTTCGTGAATTTCATCAATGAAAAGAATGATCTCGCTGCGTGATTCAACTTCCTTCATTAATTGCTGCATACGTGCTTCAAATTGGCCACGCATGCTAGTACCCTGAACTAAAGAAACCATATCCAAACGAATAACTTCTTTGTTTGCTAGTTTTTCAGGTACCTTTTTTGCAACGATCGCTTGAGCCAAGCCTTCTACAACTGAAGTTTTACCGACACCTGGTTCGCCAATTAGAACGGGATTGTTTTTTGTCCGCCGATTGAGAATTTCCACCACACGTTCAACTTCGTGATCACGGCCGATCACAGGGTCTAGTTTGCCTTTACGTGCTTGTTCCGTGATATTGATGCCGAATTGTTCCAGCAAACCATTTTTTTTATTATTATTGCCGCCAGCGCGATTCGGTCGTGCGGCAGCCGTACCATTATTTCCTGGTTGTTGCATGTTTGCCATTTGGCCGTTTAATTGACGAAAAATATCGTCAACGCTAAAATTACCAAAAACGAAGGGATCTTCATTATTATTGTGATAGTCAGCCATTTTTCCTCCGTCAAATAAAGATGGATTTCAAACATTCATCAATAAGAAAAATGTTTGACCTTTATTGACCTTTGCAGAAAATTATACACTATTTCTCCCATTAGTCAATAATGGTCAGAGATTGTCAAAAGACTGGAATATGTATCCCGTTTGGCATTTCAGTTATAATTCATACAAGATGAAAAAGTTTTTATTATTTTTGGGAATTCTTCTGTTGATCGCAGTCGCTGTCGGCTTGTATGCCTGGCATTTAACTGGTCAAAGATCAGATAAATTCAAGCGGCTGCAGTCCGAGGCAAGACAATATGTGCAAGATGAAAAATATGCCAAGGCCCGTCGATCTTTAACTGACTCGTTAGACTACGTTGTTAAGCAGGAACCAACCGAGAACAAGATTGATCAGATTTCTAATTTTCAGACTGCAGTTAATTTTTTGAAAGTTGCGAATTATTCTGATGCAATTACCAGCTTTCAAAGTGTTCTTAAATATCAAAAAGCATACGCCATTTTGTCGAGCCGATCTAATCAAGGAATTAAAACAGCGCAAGCTGCGATCGATAAGCAAAAAGCAGAAACGGCGGCTGCTAATTCGGCTGAAAGTCAAAGGGCTCAGCAAGCTGATGCAGCTGCGAAATCATCAAGTGCGGCAGCTGCCGCTTCTTCTGTTGCTAGCGAATGGACTGAAGCATATAAGACATCTGCCAGCGTACCGCAGAATGTTGTCGTTCAAGCTAGAAAGAATCTTCAGCAGGCGGGCATTAAAGTCGATTCTTTGACAGATGATGATATTAGAAATATGATCGTAGCAGCCGGCAAAGTACCGGAAAATATTGTAACTTATGCAAAACAACATGGAAATAAATAATGACAGACTTTAAAGACAAATTAGAATCCTTGAGGAAAAGTGAAATTGATGAATTTCAAGTCACGAGCAAAGATTTTCCTGATTTTTATCAAGTGTGGGACAAATACAGCTATCAATCTGGAATCAAAGGTTTTGCACAAAAAGGCGGAAAAGTTATTTATCGACGAAAAGAAAAGGTAAAATAGTATCAGAGCGTTCAAGGCTTCAAGGCTTCTTTGAAAGTTTTTTCTTGTAAGCGCTTGCTAATACTAAGATTATTGATAAACTTATAATGGAAGTTATGGAGGAATTATGGTTTCTAAAGAATTTACAATTACTGCTGATTCTGGCTTGCACGCACGTCCAGCAACGATGCTCGTGCAGAAAGCTTCAGAGTTTGATTCAAAGTTGACTTTGAAATATGACGGTAAAGAAGTCAATTTGAAGTCAATTATGGGCGTTATGAGTCTTGGAGCCGGCAAAGGCGCTAAGATTGAAATCGTGGCCGATGGCGATGACGAGCAGGCTGCCCTAGATGGTGTTGAAGGAACGTTAAAAAACGAATCTCTCGTTTGAGATCGAAGTAATTGAGCAACGTTTAGCCGTTGTTTTTTTGTATCGAAAATAGTGAGTTAGGATAAAATGGACGAACGATATCAACAATCTGTCATGCAAATGATTATGTTTGGTGGAAATGCAAAGAGCCTCTCGATTGAAGCCATCAATGCAGCAAAGGTCAAAAATTTTCAATTAGCTGATCAAAAACTGCAAGAAGCTGAGATCTCGATCGCTCAAGCACATCAGCAGCAGACCACGATGCTCACAAACGATGCGAATGTGATTACAGAAGGAAAAGGGGAAATGACACCTGTTACTCTGTATTTGGTTCATGCACAAGACCACATTATGAACGCGATTACTTTTCGCGACTTGGCTGTTGAAATAGTTGATTTGTACAAACGGCTTGCTGAAAAATAATCCAATATAAAAAACTGCCCTTTAATCGGCAGTTTTTTTGTTTTTTAAAACATCTTATTTCTGTTTTAATAGACTGGCGGCCGCTGTATCTAAAAGGACGGTCACATTTGGATGATTTTGTAGAATCGAAGCAGGCACTTTTTCTGTAACTGGTCCCTGAATAAAAGCCTGAACAGCCTGCGCTTTGTTGATTCCAAACGCTGCGATCAGGATTTTTTTTGCTGACATAATCGATGCAATTCCCATCGATAAGGCTTGTTTTGGTACTTGATCGATCGAAGCGAAGAAACGCGAATTAGCTTGGATGGTATTTTCAGTCAAACTAACGAGATGACTTGTTGATTTAAAAGAAGTTCCTGGTTCGTTAAAACCAATGTGACCATTTTGTCCGATGCCGAGAATTTGCAGATCAATTGGATTTTGCGCAATAATTTGATCATATTTTTTTAATTCTGCATCGATGTCAGCTGCAAGCCCGTTCGGTAGATATGAGTGAGCAAAAGGTTTTTTTGAAAAGAAATTTTTATTCATGAAATAGTGGTAGCTTTCCGGATGCTCAACTGCCAAATTTCTATATTCATCTAAATTGATGGAAATTAATCCTGTGAAGTCTAGTTTCGATGCTGTAATGGCTTCATAAATGGGAATTGGTGTTGATCCGGTTGCTAATCCAAAGACCTTGGCACCATTTTGGATCGCCTCTGTAAAAATTTTCAGACCTGTTTGACCGGCTTCTTTTTGGGAGCCAACAATTTCAATTTGCATATTTTTTACCTCTACAAAAATTATATCTTTTTAAATTGTCAAGTTCAATTATAAATTGGTATAGTAATTGGTATAATAAATTTCCAACCAAAAATGACTATCATTTAAAAAAATCTGGGAAATTCCGCGATAAAATAGTCTTTATTGATATGAAGGAGCAAACAAAATGGGCAAATTAGGAATTTCGATCTATCCGGATAAAATGGCTTTTTCTCAGATTGAACAATATATGAGAATGGCTGCTAAATATCATTTTTCCGAAGTTTTCACTTCTTTATTACAGGTAAAAGGTAGTCAAAAAGATGTTATTAATACATTCAAACCTTTTGCGAGCTTAGCAAAAGAACTACATTTTGACGTTATTATCGATCTTAATCCTGCTTTATTTCAGCAATTAGATATCTCTTTTGATGATTTATCTTTTTTTAACCAGCTTGGTGTTGCTGCTGTTAGATTGGATCAAGCTTTTTCTGGTATCGAAGAGGCTATCATGACGAATAATCCTTATGGCATCAAAATTGAGTTGAATATGTCAGCCGCCAGCCGCCATGTGGAAACGATCAAAGCTTTTGGTGCTAATCTCAGCAATTTAACGGCTAGCCATAATTTTTATCCACAACGTTACACAGGCTTGGAAACGGATTTTTTTAAGAAAGCGACAAAAATATTTACCAGCCTAGGATTGACCACAGCTGCTTTTATTAACAGCCAAGCGGCTGAAATTGGTCCTTGGCCCTTAGAAGAAGGCATGCCGACACTGGAAATACATCGTGATTTGCCAATTGAGACGCAAGTAACCCATTTTCGCCTGCTTGGTGGTATTGATAATCTGCTAATTTCTAATGCGGTTGCAGATGAAAATGAACTAAAAGCGGCCGCTGAAGCTTTTTTTAGTCCTTTTCCTATTTTCCATGTTGATCTTGCTAATGATTCTAGTGATTTGGAAAAAGAGATTCTTTTTAAGAATTCACACTTTTATCGCGGAGACTTGTCCGGCTATATGATCCGTTCGACGCAGACGCGCGTTAAGTATCAGCATGAAGATATACCGGCTCATGATACGGACTTGATTCAAACAGGGGATGTTTTGATTGAAAACAGTCTTTACGGTCAATACAAAGGTGAAACACAAATCGCCCTAAAGCCTATGAAAAATTCCGGTCGCACCAACGTTGTTGCTAAAATAACGACGCAAGATAAATTTCTGCTGCCTTGTTTGAAACCTTGGGCCGGATTTTTAATGAAATCTTCGCTTGATAGCTAATTATTTGACGTTCTTATTAGACTAAAAACGAGTTTCACCTCACCTCTATGAGGACTATTGATCCGGTTGATGATTCAAAAGGACATTTTTCGTTTTTAATCGTTATATAATCTGTATGAAAAGGGGAAAAATGGCAGATAAAAAGAATATTTTGCTTGTGGATGCAGCCGGCATGTCAATTTCGTTGTTGGCTAAGAAAATGGACGATTTTGCACGAGTTAACCATTTGCCTTACGGCGTTGAAGGTGTTGCTGATTCGATTGGTCCTGATAAAATAGCCGCCAATCATCCTAAAGTAATTTTAATTGCACCACAGGTTCGATATTTGGTCGATAAATATGAAAAGAATTATGGTGACAAAATACCGGTTGCACTAATTGATATGGTTGCCTATGGCATGATGGACGCTGGCAAAGTCTTGAAACAAGCTGAAGCGTTGGATAAATAATTATCTGTTTTTAACCGCTCTTTATCATTAGGAACGGTTTTTGTTGTCTTAAAATGAAAAAAAGGAGATTAAATTGGATATAAAATTAATTGCACTTGATCTGGACAATACGCTCTTGAATGCTGATTGTCTGCTCAGCATCCGTAATCGGGAAACGTTAAAAAAATTGCATCAACGCGGCTTGAAAGTCGTTTTAACAACTGGCCGACCAATCAAGGGTATTCTGCCTTTTATCGATCAGCTCAACTTGAAAGAAGTGGAAGACTATTCGATTAATTTTAACGGCGGCGTTATTCAGAATAATTTAAGCAAAAAAATAATTTCCAGTAAATTCTTAACCAAGGATATGATGAAGCCTATCAACAATTTAGCAAATCAAATGCGTTTCCCGCTAGATGGCATCACGATCGATCGCGCTTATTCTGTGATAGATGTTAAAAAATCTGGCTATCAATCTTTTATTGGCAAATTGATGGCTTTTACTGATGTTGAATTTGCAGATTTACCGGATGATCAGCATTATTTTAAATTTGTTAGTCAAACTGAACCTGCTCAGGTAGCTGAAATTCAAGCGGAAACGAAAAATCTTCCGAATTTTACGATTGTTAAGAGCCGACCAAACTTGTTGGAATTTTTGCCTAGAGGCGTTAATAAAAGTTTTGGTCTAAGCAAACTGTTGGCACATTTTGGCTGGTCCTTTGATAATGTGATGGCTTTTGGTGACGAGGAAAATGATTTGCCTATGATCAAGTCAGCTGGAATTGGCGTGGCAATGGGCAATGCCTCTGCAGAAGTAAAAGCTGTTTCCAATGCCGTCACAAAACGTAATACCGAAGATGGCGTTGCGGTGTACCTTGAAAAATATTTCGATCTTTAATGGCCGTGGAAAGTAAGGGCTTTCGATATTCTTTTATAATTTTGATCGGGACTGTTGTTGAAAACGTTTTCAAAGCCTATGATAGATGAGGTGGTAGTCGAATTAACGACGATTATCGTATCAACTATTTACATCAGCATTTTTTCAAAAAATGAGAGTCGGATTTTTTCTAAGCAAAGCAGTCTTTTAGGCTTTTTACGCTATTTGACCAAGCCGATAGCATGACATTGGTCAACGCTATATCGCTTAAGGCACGATGCTTGTTTGTCATGAAAAAATGATTAGTTTTTACGGAACTAAATTTAGGAGAACACAATGACTGAAACAAAGAAATTAACCGGAATTGCTGCGTCAGACGGTGTTGGTATCGCTAAAAGCTATTTGTTGATCGAACCAGCTTTAGCCTTTCCTTACAATAAAAAAATTAGTGATGTAGTGGGAGAAGAAAAACGTTTAGATCAAGCGCTGGCTGCTTCAAAAGATGATTTAGAAAAAATAAAAGCTAAAGCTGAAAAGACTTTAGGCAAAGATGAAGCTGAGGTTTTTCAAGCTCATATCACGATTTTGGCAGACCCCGAACTCATTGCCGGCATTAAGGGGCAGATCGAGAACAGCAAGATCAATGCGGAGTCAGCTTTGAAAAACGTCACGGACAATTATATTGCGACTTTTGAAGCGATGACCGATAACGCTTATATGCAGGAACGAGCAGCTGATATCCGTGATATCGCTAAACGTGTCACGAGTCATTTATTAGGAATTGATCTGCCTAATCCAGCTTTGATTGATGAGGAAGTGATCGTTGTCGCCCATGATCTGACGCCTTCAGATACGGCACAACTAGATCCCGAATTCGTTAAGGGCATTGTGACTGATATTGGCGGTCGCACAGCACATGCTTCAATCATGGCACGCTCTCTTGAGATTCCTGCAGTAGTCGGTACTCAAAAAGCAATTGAAGAAATTAAGAATGATGTCAATGTTATCGTTGATGGCTCTACCGGCCAAGTACTGATCGAACCTAATGAGGACGAAGAAGTTGTTTACGCGAGAAAAGTGGGTGAATATTTTGCTCGCAAACGCGAACAGGCTCAGTTAAGAGATGAAGCGACGGAATCAGCTGATGGCCATCATTTTGATATCAATGCTAATATCGGATCTCCAAAAGATCTTGATGCTGTCGTAGCAAATGGTGCTGAAGGTATTGGCTTGTTTAGAACAGAATTCTTGTTTATTGATTCTGACCACCTTCCAACTGAGGACGAACAATTTGCTGCCTATAAAGCTGCTTTACAATCGATGGATGGCAAACCGGTCACGATTCGAACAATGGATATCGGTGGTGATAAACAGCTAAGTTATTGGAAACTGCCAAAAGAGGATAACCCATTTCTCGGCTATCGTGCGATTCGAATTTCGCTCAAACAGGATGATATTTTCCGGACTCAGCTGCGAGCTTTGTTGCGTGCCTCGGTTTATGGCAATCTGTGGATCATGTTTCCGATGATTGCAACTTTACAGGAATTCCGTGATGCAAAAAAGATTTATGAAGAAGAAAAGCAGAATTTAACGGCCAAGGGTGTTAAATTTGCAGATAATATCAAATTAGGAATCATGGTTGAAATCCCGGCTTCAGCGGTTTTAGCGGACAAATTTGCTAAGGAAGTTGATTTCTTCTCAATTGGTACTAATGATTTAATTCAATATACGATGGCAGCAGATCGCGGTAATGACAGTGTTTCTTATCTATATCAGCCATATAACCCGGCGATTCTGCGCTTGGTTCATAACGTGATCGATGCTGCGCACAAAGAAGGTAAATTCGTAGCCATGTGTGGTGAAATGGCCGGTGATCCAGTTGCGGTACCTGTCTTGATGGGGCTAGGCTTGGATGAATTTTCCATGTCGGCCTCTTCAGTTTTGCCAACACGTTCTTTGATGAAACGCTTGAATGTTGCTGAGATGCAAAAATTAGCAAAAGTTGCTTTAGATAAAGAGACAAATCAAGAAGTTATTGATTTAGTTAAACAATCAGTTAATTAAAGACCTGCGGGTCTTTTTTTAGTTTAAAAGTATAATGGGAAATATGAATATTGGACTTTTTACCGACACTTATTTCCCACAGATTTCCGGCGTGAGCACAAGTACACAGATTTTAGCTCGCCAATTGGAAGCTCAAGGACATAATGTCTATATTTTTACGACGACTGACCCAAAGGTCAAGCGATCCCAATACGGTCATGGCAGAGAGAAAAATATTTACCGTTTTTCGTCAATTCCTTATACAGGTTTCAAGGATCGTCGAATTGCTTTTCGTGGTTTTTTTGAAGGCATCGACATTGCAAAAACATTAAGACTTGATTTAGTTCATACGCAAACAGAATTCAGTTTGGGATTGATGGGCAAAATCATTGCGCGCGAATTAAAAATACCGATCGTTCATACCTATCACACGATGTATCAGGATTATACACATTATGTGATGAACGGCCGCTTGATCAAGGCAGGTGGTGTCGAAGTGATCGTGCGAGTTTATTTGAAATCAGTCAATGGTGTGATCGCACCAAGTCAAAGAGTTTACGATACATTGCGCGGTTATGGCGTTGATGCGCCGATGCCGATTATACCGACCGGTGTTAGTTTTGCGAAAAATCAAGTGGATCATTCAGCAGAATTACGAAAGTCCTTGAAAATTAGACCCAAACAACCAGTCATTCTTTCTTTAGGACGAGTTGCCTTTGAGAAAAATCTTGAAGAATTAATTAACGTTTTACCGGATATTATTAGCGATTTCCATAATGCTGTCCTAGTGATTGCTGGGGATGGTCCGGCTCGAGAAGAATTGGAAGACCATGCCAAAGCGTTAGGTTTGAGTAAATACGTGAAATTCGTTGGCATGGTCAAACATTGTGACGTTTATTCCTATTACCGTATGGCTGATGTCTTCGCCAGTTCTTCGACTTCTGAATCGCAGGGTCTGACTTTTATTGAAGCAGTCAATGCCAATCGTCCTTTTGTGGCGATGCCGAATCCTTATTTAATTCAAATTACTAAGTCCAAACTGATTGGCACGATCGTGAACAATAACGAAGAAATGGTTGAAGCGCTTGAGATGTATTTATCTGATCCCAGTTACAAAAAAGAAAATCCTGATCGCGATTTGGCCTTAAAAGAAGTCAGTGCAGAAAAATTTGGGCACGACGTTCTGGCATTCTATGAGGAAGTGATTCGTGATTTTCATCCCTCTCATGTCAAATCTTCTGATGAGCCGACTGATGACGAAATTAGTTATGCACGCCAATTACTGGGCCGTTTGCCTTTGCCAAAGGTTGCTAAAAGAAGAATATTAAAGGTTAAAAAAGAAGCACCTGAAGATAAATAGTAGAATGGTATAAATGAAGGTATTGCAGTATTTTGAAAATCCGGGTTTGATCAGTCGTTCAGGTATTGGGCATGCCCAGCGTTTGCAACAAGAGGAACTCTCGTATACGGATGTTGTTTTGGATACAAGCCCTTTTTCTAAGGATTATGATTTGATCGATGTGAACACCTATGGCCCTAAATCGATCGCAATGTTAGCCAAAGCCCGTTTAGAAAACAAGAAAATCGTTTATCATGCTCATTCAACTTATGAGGATTTTCGGAATTCTTTTATTGGCTCTAATTTGTTATCTAAACCTTTTAAACGGCATTTAATTAATGCTTATAAACGTGCCGATCTCATTATTACGCCGACAGCTTACGCTAAAACGCTTCTGCGCGGTTACGGCTTGACGCAGCCAATAATTCCGATTTCAAACGGTGTTCGTGTTTCATCCTATGAAAAAAGTCAGTCTAAAATAACCAAATTCCGTCAGTTTTTGAATTTGAGTGCTGATGACAAACGCAAAGTAATTATTTCGGTCGGGCTGTATTTTCAGCGTAAAGGTGTCATCGATTTTGTCGAATTAGCCAAGCGTAATCCTGAATATTTGTTCGTCTGGTTTGGCTATACCGATTTACGCATTATCCCAAGAAAAATCAGAAAAATGGTTCAAAGTGATCATCCCGCAAATTGCATTTTTGCCGGCTATATTACGGGTGATGTTCTGCAAGGGGCTTATTCTGGAGCGGATTTATTTTTGTACCCTAGCTATGAGGAAACGGAAGGCATTGTCGTTTTGGAGGCTTTGGCCAGTTCACAGAAGGTTCTTGTTAGAGATATCCCGGTTTATGCAGATTGGCTTCATGATGGCGTCGACTGTTATAAAGCACAGAATTTGGATGATTTTGATAAACAGCTGCATTTGATCATGTCCGATCAAGTGAAAGATGTTTCCCAGCAAGGATACGAGGTCGCATTAACGCGTGATGTTTCAGTCATTGGGCCTCAATTAAAAGCTGCATACGAAGAGGCCCTAGCGCTTATCAGCGGGGATAGCCAATGAGTAAAAAACAACGTTTTTTTTGGATTTTGTTGACCCTTTTTATTGGTGTGATCGTCTTTGTCTATAGCTTTCGAAAAGTAAATTTCAAAGAGTTTTGTCGCCAAATTGCAAACACCAATTATAATTGGCTTCTTATTGCTTTTTTAATGATTATTTTCTATTACTTGACTATGACGTGGATCTTAAAAATTTTGCTGAGACCAACCAAAGTTAGTTTTTGGGGATTGATCCGAACTCCGCTCATGGAACAATTTGGCAATGGCATTACACCTTTTTCAGTGGGCGGTCAGCCTATGCAAATTCTCGGTTTGCAACAGGCTGGTGTTTCAGTGGGCGAGGGCAGTTCAGTATCATTGATGAAATTTGTTATTTATCAGGGTATGATCGTTGTTACTTTCTTGATTTGTCTTGTTTTTGGTTATCAGTACGTTGCTGACCATATGCTGGCTATGACCAGTTTGGTCATTTTCGGCATCATAATTCATGTGCTTGTTTTGCTAGGACTTATATTCATTATGTTTTTTCCGCCCATTACTGAGAAATTAGCAAACATCGCACTAATTCCTTTTCGCTGGTTCCTTTCAGATGAGCAGGTCAACGAAATCAGCCTGAAATTGGATCAAAAAATTCTCGAATTTCATGCTGTATCGCACAAACTAGCTAGTGATCCCAAAAAACTCTTTGAAGCTTCCTGCCTGACGTTAATTCAGTTGCTGGTTTATTATTTGATTCCTTATTTCATTTTACGAGCCGTCGGAGCTGAGAATGCTAACGCTATTTTTATCGTTGCTTTGAATGTTATTTTGACCCTGGCTATTTCTATTTTTCCGGTTCCAGGTGGCGCAGGTGGCGCTGAAATTGGGTTTTCCCTGCTTTTTTCTAGTTTTTTAGCAAACCATACCGTGACGATTTTTGCAATGCTGGTATGGCGTTTAATGACTTATTATTTTGGCATTTTCGCTGGACTGTTAGCGTATAATATAATACCGAATCAGCTAGATGAAAAAAATCATGTCGACAACTGAATCTGAAATTACACCGATCATCGACCGTCTTGAAGCAATGGTTATGGACGATAGTGACTCTATTCAAGTCCGCAATTTTGATCTTTATGGTTTGAATTTAGCTAGTGTCAGCTTTGATCATGAAACAGGTATTTTTACGATTCAGGCTTTTCGAGATAATCAAGTTTTTAAATTTGATAACATTGATTTGGTTGCTATTGATATATATGAAATACTTCGTGATTTGAAGTTAACTTTTTAATGATTAAAAAAATATCACTACAAATTAAAAATTTTTTCGTTCAAAATCGGACACGGCCCATTGTCTCTTTCTTTTTGATCAATCTTTTTTTTATCGAATTAAAAACTGTTATTGAGTACTACATAAACTTCAATTTAGGAATCAAAGGGATGATGCAGGTTTTGATCGCTGTTTTGAATCCATTGCCAACTGCAATCCTTTTTTTAAGCATTGCCCTTTATTTTCGCGGGTATTTAGCCTATTGGTTAATGATTTTGATGAATCTGCTTCAGACGTTGTGGCTTTTTGCCAATATACTCTACTACCGTGAATTTAGTGATTTTCTTTCTTTTTCAATTATGTCATCCGGCTCTTCTGTGGGCGAAAATCTCGGTAAATCAATTGCAGGTATTGTTCATATTAGTGATTTTCTAGTTTTTCTTGATATTGCTGTTTTGATTTTGTTACTAATTTTTCGCCAAATTACCTCAGATAAGCAGGGTTTGCTGAAGCGATTCTCTCTTTTGACTTCCGCCTTAGGTTTTGTTCTCGTATTTGTTGTTTTTGGACTGGCTAATTCCAATCGTTCTGGTTTATTGACACGATCTTTTGACAATAACTATATTGTGAAATATTTGGGTCTAAATGAATATGCGGCCTTTAATGCACTACAGACACATAATCAAGCTGTCAGTCGCCAAAAAGCCACCGCTGCCGAACTCAAACCGATTCAAAAGTGGATTAATTCTCATCGAGCCCCGGCTAATGTTAAGTATTATGGTGTTGAGAAAGGGAAAAATGTTTTTGTTTTTCATTTGGAGTCTTTTCAACAATTTTTAATTGACTACAAAGTCAACGGCAAAGAAGTTACACCGAATTTGAATGCTTTTTATCATGATCAACATACGATTTCTTTTGATAATTTTTATAATCAAGTTGGCCAAGGGAAGACTTCAGATGCGGAAACGATGCTGGATAATTCTTTATTTGGTTTGCCATCTGGTTCAGCAATGGTTAAATATGGGACGAGCAATACTTTTCAATCAGGCCCGGCCATTTTAAGCCAAATGGGTTATACAACAGCTGCATTTCATGGGGATGTACCATCTTTTTGGAACCGAAATAATACTTACAAGTCTTGGGGATATGATTATTTTTTCAGTAAGGATTTTTATCCGAATTCTTTGAAAGCAGATTACAATGTTGGCTATGGCATGCTTGATAAAATTTTCTTAAAGGACTCTGCTAAATATATCCAGCAATTGCCACAGCCTTTTTACGCCAAGATTATTACTGTTACAAATCACTATCCTTACGAGACGAATAAAGAGATTTCCAACCAATTTCCAGCTACAACTACGGGCGACAAGACCGTTGACCATTACGTTCAAACAGCTCATTATCTTGACACGGCTTTTGGTGAATTTTTAAGTTGGCTTAAAACAAGCGGCCTTTACAACAACAGCGTTATTTATGTTTATGGCGACCACTATGGTATTTCGGAAAATCATCAGCAAGCGATCGCTCAATTACTCAAAAAAAGCGAGATCACGAATTATGATTTGGCCCAATTCCAAAAGGTCCCATTTATGGTACATGCTAGCAATCTGCAGGGCGGCATTAACCACACCTACGGCGGTGAGATCGATGTTTTGCCAACACTCTTTGACTTGCTTGGAATTCCGAGCAACGATACGATTCAATTTGGCAACGACCTGCTTTCAACGTCTCACCGGCAAATCGTTAGTTTTAGAAATGGTGATTTCGCAACGCCAACTGTTATTAAAATGAATGGGACTTATTGGCATACTGCTACTGGCAAGGCCATAAAATACAAAGATGCTTCGAAGTCGATGAAAGCATATATTGATGCAACACAAAGATATGTTGATCAGCAGTTGGATTATTCTGATGAAGTGGTGACGGGTGATTTACTTCGTTTTTATCATCGTTCCGATTTTAAAACCCTTGTTAAAAAAGACTATAACTATACGCTTAAAGATAGCTTAGCTCGTTTAAAACAGGCACAGAAAACCAATCCAAGCTCGCTTCTAGCTAAAAATCATGGCAAATCATTATTGAGTCTGTATAAAACAGATGAAATTATGCTTAAATCGACAGCCAAGATTAAAGCCTATTACGAAAAAATCAAAGAAGAAAAGCAACAACAAGAGCAACAGAATTCTTCCAAAGCAAGTTCATCGGCCTCTGTTCAGCCCTCTCAAGCAAGTAGTTCATCTCCTTGATCTCAGCCCGCTGCCTTGCAGCGGGCTTTTTCTTTGTTTTCTTTGTTTTCTTTGTTTTCTTTGTTTTCTTTGTTTTCTTTTTATATTTCTTTGATTTTTTATCATTTTTCTATTGACCTTCGCCTCGTTTGGCTGTAGTATATTTAAGTCAGCTTGCGAGTCAAATTGATAGGAGATCTGCTTCAATTCTTAATTGAAAAAAGGTCTTGACATTCGTTTGATTCTCTGGCATGATATAAAAGTTGCTTTTGTGAAGTGACGCAGCACTTTGAAAACTGAACAGAACAAAGACAAACAAATTGTGTAGGGATTTATAAGTATGCAAGTGCTTATAAACAAATTTTCAATAATTTGCGAAGTCAATTCGTAATACAAAAACAATAAATTATTTAACGTTTGGTAAAACAAACAGTCAGTAATTCATTATGAACACCAAGTTCAAGCTTTTAAAATGAGAGTTTGATCCTGGCTCAGGATGAACGCTGGCGGCGTGCCTAATACATGCAAGTCGTACGCTAGCCGTTAAGTTGATCTCTTCGGAGTGACGCCTAACTATGACTAGAGTGGCGAACTGGTGAGTAACACGTAAGAAACCTGCCCTTTAGTGGGGGATAACATTTGGAAACAGATGCTAATACCGCGTAACAACGTCTGACACATGTCGGTCGTTTGAAAGATTCTTTTGAATCGCTAGAGGATGGTCTTGCGGCGTATTAGCTAGTTGGTAGGGTAATGGCCTACCAAGGCGATGATGCGTAGCCGAGTTGAGAGACTGACCGGCCACATTGGGACTGAGACACTGCCCAAACTCCTACGGGAGGCTGCAGTAGGGAATTTTCCGCAATGCACGAAAGTGTGACGGAGCGACGCCGCGTGTGTGATGAAGGCTTTCGGGTCGTAAAGCACTGTTGTAAGGGAAGAATAACCAGATTCAGAGAAAGCTTCTGGCTTGACGGTACCTTACCAGAAAGGGATGGCTAAATACGTGCCAGCAGCCGCGGTAATACGTATGTCCCGAGCGTTATCCGGATTTATTGGGCGTAAAGCGAGCGCAGACGGTTTATTAAGTCTGATGTGAAATCCCGGGGCCTAACCCCGGAACTGCATTGGAAACTGGTTTACTTGAGTGCGATAGAGGCAAGTGGAACTCCATGTGTAGCGGTGAAATGCGTAGATATGTGGAAGAACACCAGTGGCGAAAGCGGCTTGCTAGATCGTAACTGACGTTGAGGCTCGAAAGTATGGGTAGCAAACGGGATTAGATACCCCGGTAGTCCATACCGTAAACGATGGGTGCTAGTTGTTAAGAGGTTTCCGCCTCTTAGTGACGTAGCTAACGCATTAAGCACCCCGCCTGAGGAGTACGGCCGCAAGGCTAAAACTTAAAGGAATTGACGGGGACCCGCACAAGCGGTGGAGCATGTGGTTTAATTCGAAGATACGCGAAAAACCTTACCAGGTCTTGACATACCAATGATCGCTTTTGTAATGAAAGCTTTTCTTCGGAACATTGGATACAGGTGGTGCATGGTCGTCGTCAGCTCGTGTCGTGAGATGTTGGGTTAAGTCCCGCAACGAGCGCAACCCTTGTTATTAGTTGCCAGCATTTAGTTGGGCACTCTAATGAGACTGCCGGTGATAAACCGGAGGAAGGTGGGGACGACGTCAGATCATCATGCCCCTTATGACCTGGGCAACACACGTGCTACAATGGGAAGTACAACGAGTTGCGAACCGGCGACGGTAAGCTAATCTCTTAAAACTTCTCTCAGTTCGGACTGGAGTCTGCAACTCGACTCCACGAAGGCGGAATCGCTAGTAATCGCGAATCAGCATGTCGCGGTGAATACGTTCCCGGGTCTTGTACACACCGCCCGTCAAATCATGGGAGTCGGAAGTACCCAAAGTCGCTTGGCTAACTTTTAGAGGCCGGTGCCTAAGGTAAAATCGATGACTGGGATTAAGTCGTAACAAGGTAGCCGTAGGAGAACCTGCGGCTGGATCACCTCCTTTCTAAGGATAATCGGAATACTAGACTGATTTAAATATCAAAATTTGTTTGTTTGAGTTCTGTTCGGTTTTCAGAGCGCCGCCCTGAAAATCAGCAACTGGGGAATTAGCTCAGCTGGGAGAGCACCTGCTTTGCAAGCAGGGGGTCATCGGTTCGAACCCGATATTCTCCATTGGCAGTTTTGACTGCCAATTGCACATTGATAACTGAATAGTAATTAAATTTCTTGTTAATTTAAAATCCTAATGTCTTAATCGACATCGAGACATTAGGTAAATTGAACCGAGAATTCACTTCGATAAAAATGTAACTGAAAAGTTACCGCTAATAAAAAATCTAGAGATAGATCTCATAAATAATTTATTGGTTAATCGTCGGTCGTCAGATCGATAGGTTAAGTTAATAAGGGCGCATGGTGGATGCCTTGGCACTAGAAGGCGATGAAGGACGTGACTAACTACGATATGCCTCGGTCAGCTGTAAGTAAGCTTACCCGAGGATTTCCGAATGGGGCAACCCGATCTTAATGATCATCATCTTTTTGAATTCATAGATTAGATGAAGCAGAACGCTGTGAACTGAAACATCTCAGTAACAGCAGGAAAGTAAAGAAATTTCGATTCCGTCAGTAGCGGCGAGCGAACGCGGAAGAGCCCAAACCTAGATGCTTGCATCTAGGGGTTGTAGGACTGATGTTGAGTTACAAAGGTATAAGATAGCAAAAACAGTTGGGAAGCTGTTCCATAGAAGGTGATAGACCTGTATGCGAAATCTTGTACTCTCTAATCAGGATCCTGAGTACGGCCCAACACGTGAAATTGGGTCGGAATCTGGGAGGACCATCTCCCAAGGCTAAATACTAACTAGTGACCGATAGTGGACAAGTACCGTGAGGGAAAGGTGAAAAGAACCCCGGAAGGGGAATGAAATAGTTCTTGAAACCGTGTGCTTACAAGAAGTTCGAGGCCGTTAATGGCTGAGAGCGTGCTTTTTGTAGAATGAACCGGAGAGTTATGATTGCGTGCAAGGTTAAGGTGCAAAGACTGGAGCCGTAGCGAAAGCGAGTCTTAATAGGGCGATTCAGTACGTAGTTGTAGACCCGAAACCGAGTGACCTATCCATGGTCAGGTTGAAGGTGGGGTAATACCTACTGGAGGACCGAACAAGTGGGTGTTAAAAAACCCTTTGATGAACTGTGGATAGCGGTGAAATTCCAATCGAACTCGGAGATAGCTGGTTCTATCCGAAATACATTTAGGTGTAGCCTTGCAATTAGCTTACTGGAGGTAGAGCACTATTTGGTCTAGGGGCCCTTCAAGGGTTACCAAAATCAGATAAACTCCGAATGCCAGATAAGTATGTGCAGGAGTCAGACGGTGAGTGATAAGATCCATCGTCGAAAGGGGAACAGCCCAGATCACCAGTTAAGGTCCCTAAATATATGCTAAGTGGAAAACGTTGTGAAGGTGCATAGACAACTAGGAGGTTGGCTCAGAAGCAGCCACCCTTTAAAGAGTGCGTAATAGCTCACTAGTCGAGTGCTCTTGCGCGGATAATGTACCGGGGCTAAGCATATTACCGAAACTGTGGATGCGTAAGCATGGTAGGATAGCGTAGTTAATGCAATGAAGGATGACCGTAAGGACATGTTGGAGCGTTAACTAGTGAGAATTCCGGTATGAGTAGCGAAAGATAAGTGAGAATCTTATCCACCGAATGACTGAGGTTTCCCCCGGAAGGCTCGTCCGCGGGGGTTAGTCGGGACCTAAGGCGAGGCTGAAAAGCGTAGTCGATGGCCAACAGGTTGATATTCCTGTACCAATATTGAATTGCCGAAGGAAGGACGCAGAAGGATAGCACAGGCCACTATTGGATGTGGTTTTAAGCAGTTAGTCTTCATAAGAGTTAAATGCTTTTATGTTTAAGGATAAGCTGTTAAGCTACCAAGTTTACTTGGGAATTGTGTGAATTCACGCTGCTGAAAAAAGTTTCGTAGGAAGAAAATATTGCCCGTACCGCAAACCGACACAGGTAGTCGAGTAGAGAATACTAAGGTGAGCGAGTGAACTATTGTTAAGGAACTCTGCAAAATGAGTCCGTAACTTCGGAAGAAGGACTGCTGGTTTTATACCAGCCGCAGCAAATAGGCCCAAGCAACTGTTTATCAAAAACACAGGTTTCTGCAAAATCGTAAGATGAAGTATAGGGGCTGACGCCTGCCCAGTGCTGGAAGGTTAAAAGGAGGACTTAGCTTCGGCGAAGGTCTTAATTGAAGCCCCAGTGAACGGCGGCCGTAACTATAACGGTCCTAAGGTAGCGAAATTCCTTGTCGGGTAAGTTCCGACCCGCATGAAAGGCGTAATGACTTGGGCGCTGTCTCAACAATAGACTCGGTGAAATTTAAATTCCAGTGAAGATGCTGGGTACCCGCGACAGGACGGAAAGACCCCGTGGAGCTTTACTGTAGCTTGATATTGAATGTTTGTGCTGCATGTGCAGGATAGGTAGGAGACTTTGAAGTCGGAACGCTAGTTTCGACTGAGTCAACCTTGAGATACTACCCTTGTTGTATGAACGTTCTAACTCTGATCAGTTATCCTGATCGAAGACAGTGTCTGGCAGGCAGTTTGACTGGGGCGGTCGCCTCCTAAAAGATAACGGAGGCGCTCAAAGGTTTGCTCAGAATGGTTGGAAATCATTCGTAGCGTGTAAAGGCATAAGCAAGCTTGACTGTGAGACTGACAGGTCGAGCAGGTACGAAAGTAGGACTTAGTGATCCGGTGGTTCCGTATGGAAGGGCCATCGCTCAACGGACAAAAGCTACCCCGGGGATAACAGGCTCATCTCCCCCAAGAGTCCACATCGACGGGGAGGTTTGGCACCTCGATGTCGGCTCATCGCATCCTGGGGCTGTAGTCGGTCCCAAGGGTTGGGCTGTTCGCCCATTAAAGCGGTACGCGAGCTGGGTTCAGAACGTCGTGAGACAGTTCGGTCCCTATCCGTCGCGGGCGCAGGAAATTTGAGAGGATCTGTCCTTAGTACGAGAGGACCGGGATGGACATACCTCTGGTGTACCAGTTGTTCTGCCAAGAGCACCGCTGGGTAGCTACGTATGGATTAGATAATCGCTGAAAGCATCTAAGTGAGAAACTAACCTCGAGATGAGATTTCCCATTCGTTAGAAGTAAGACCCCTGAGAGACGATCAGGTAGATAGGCTAGAAGTGGAAGTGTAGTGATGCATGGAGCGGACTAGTACTAATAGGTCGAGGACTTAACCAAGTAAGTGGTTTGGTTCAATTGCTTGAATGATGAGATTTTTAATTACTATTCGGTTATCAGTGCGTAAGTACTGAGTATCGTGTTTATTCCGACAAGGTCACACCTGTTCCCATTCCGAACACAGAAGTTAAGCTTGTCAGGGCCCAATGTAGTTACAGGAACGCCTGTTGCGAGACTAGGACGATGCGATGCAAGTGATCACCCGGTTTGGGTGATTTTTTTTGTCCATTTTGATCGTTTTTTGTCAGCAAGCCTGACAACTTTGACTGGTCGACTGCCTATCTGCTTATAATTGAGAGATCGAGGTGGCCATGGCAAACATATCAGGGAAAAAGAGTACTGAGTATACAAGTACGTTATTGGATCAACTGAAAGATTATCAGGAAACTTTTTGGAAAAATCCAAACTATAATACGGTTTTGCCCACTTTAAGTGTTGATAGAAATGTGATTTTTCAAGCGAATCGCCGTTTGGAAAGATTTGCACCTTATTTAGAGGATGCTTTTCCTGACACAAAAAAAAGCAAAGGCATTATTGAGTCTCCTATTCAGGAGATGAATGAGATCAGACATTTTCTTTCAATTGATGGATGTGTTTTGATAAAGAGAGATGATTTAATGCCAGTTAGCGGTTCAATTAAGAGCCGTGGTGGAATTTATGAGGTATTATGTTTTGCTGAGGATCTGGCTGTAAAAAATGGTTTCAATTCAGAATCTGATGATTATAGCGATTTGGCGAACGAAAAATTTCGGCGCATTTTTAGTCAGTGGCAAATTGAGGTAGCTAGTACAGGAAATTTAGGATTGAGTGTTGGCTTGATGGCAAGTACACTCGGCTTTAAGGCTCGAATTCATATGTCCCACGATGCAACGACGTGGAAAATAAACAAGTTGCGTCAAAACGGTGTCGACGTCAAGATTTACGATGATAATTTTTCCAATGCCGTGGCGGCTGCTAGGGAATCATCGAAGCAAAATCCCTATAGTTATTTTGTTGACGATGAAGGTTCGAAATTATTATTTGCCGGATATGCAACAGCAGGAGAGAGAGTTAAAAAACAGTTGTCAGATATGCATATTGAGGTTTCGAAAAATAAGCCATTGGTTGTCTATTTACCAGCTGGGGTGGGTGGATCACCTAGTGGTGTGGCTTTTGGATTAAAACTTCAATTTGGTGATGCAGTTATACCGATTTTTGTCGAACCGACTCACGTACCATCGGTTTTGTTGGGCATGGCGACAGGTCTAGACCACGATATTTCAGTTTATGATTTAGGCTTAGATGGCAAAACAGCCGCCGATGGCTTAGCGGTTGGCAGACCATCAATGATTGCCGGCCGCTATATGAAAAATAAGCTTTTCGGTATTGCGACCGTTTCTGATCAAAATATGTTCGCGTATCAAGGAATGCTGAAGAAACTCGAAAACATCGAGGCTGAACCGTCCGCTGTTGTCGGCATTCGTGGTTTGATTCAATCTAAAGAGATTGCAGAAATTCCAGATACAGCGACTCATTTGATTTGGTCTACTGGGGGCTCAATGGTACCGGCCGAAACAATGAGAGAGTATGAGGATCACGCTATAACGATTTTTAATCAAACTCATTTTGAATGAATGTTTTCATTATTAGCGGAATTTGATCCGCTATTTTTGTAGGTAGTGTGACGTAATTGTTTTGACTGAGTAAATTAGCAATATAACTGTGTAGATAGACTGCTGCTTGGATCGTCAATAAATTGTTATCGTGGAATTGGCCCATAAAACCACTGATCAAACCAGCTAAAGTATCACCCATGCCACCAGTAGCTTGGTAAGGACCGCCGATGTTTAACTGGCCATATTCTTTTGTATTTGTGATCGAATAAATTTCAGTGGCTGAACTTTTCAGAACTAAAAAATCATTTTGAAGTGCAGACATTTTTTTATAGTTTTGAGCTGGATTTTGTTCACTGATGGATAAACCGGATATCCTTTGCCACTCTCCTTGATGCGGTGTTAAAACTGTCGTTGGATTCTTTGGGATACTCAGATGATATTTGCCTATCATAGATAATGCCGTGCCATCAATTATGAGAATCTGTTTTTGCTGAATATTATTGAAAACATTTTTCAAGAGTGCTAATGAAAAGTCCGAGTCTTCTAAACCGGATCCGATTAAAATGACATTGGATTTTTCGATTGCCGATAACAGCTTTTCTTTATTGCTATAATCGATAAACATCGCCTCTGGAACCGTAGATAGCAAGGCAGTCCGATTGGCTGAATCCGAGGCTAAAGTCACCAAGCCCGCACCGGAATATACGGCCGCTTTCGTTGCCATGATTGCTGCTCCACCAAAGGATCTACTGCCGCAAATCAGTAATATTCGTCCATAGTTTGTTTTATTTGATTCTTTTAAGCGTCTTTGAATTACTTTTGAAAGAGACTTTTTTTCAATTACTTTTTTATCCATTCAAGGGCAAGATTAACACATTAAAAAGAGGCTGACAATTTTTTTGAAAACGTTTTCATGTAAAAAAACTCCCTATTTCGAAAAATAAAAGGCTACAATGTGTTTTATGGAAAAGAGGTGATGGTATGCCCAGTGGTACACTGAAGACCTTCCAATTCTTGGGATTGACCTTTGATTGGACAACAATTATTTCGACTACGACGGCTTTTGTAATCGTTTTAGCATTAGGAATATTTCTTTCTAGAAAATTAAGTGTTCGTCCGAATAAACGGCAAAATTTACTTGAATGGGTTGTGGATTTTACGAATGGTATCGTAAAGGACCAAATGCCGGCTCAAAGCGGGTCAACATATAGGTTGTACATTTTTACGCTATTTCTCTTCATTTTCGTGTCCAACGAAATGGGATTGTTTCTGCAATTTGGTAGTGATGCTGCGCAGGTCAAGAGTCCAACGTCAATTCCGCTGATTACGTTAACAATGGCTTTCATGAGCTTACTGGTAGCGCATTTTGCTGGTGTTTCAAAATTTGGTTTGACAGGATATTTGAAAAACACTTTTTTGAAACCAGCTCCGGTGTTGCTTCCGGTGACGCTTATTGATCAGGTCACAAATTTGTTAACGCTCGGTCTCCGAATTTATGGCAATATTTTTGCTGGTGAAATTCTGCTTAATTTAATTGCGGGATTCGCTTTGCCAAATAATACACTAAGTTCGCCGATCGATTTTATTTTGTCCATTCCACTAGAAATGGTCTGGCAAGGATTTAGTCTTTTGATTGGTGCGATTCAAGCGTTTGTTTTTGCAACATTAACGAGTGTTTATATTTCACAAATGGTTACGAAAGAATAATAGAATAGTAAGTTAGAAGAAAAAGGAGTAAGTTATGAATTTAATTGCTGCAGGTATTGCATTATTTGGATCAGCGGTTGGTGCTGGTATTGGAAACGGTATGTTAATGGCTAAACTGATTGAATCTATCGCACGCCAGCCTGAACTGGAAGGAACTTTGCGGACTAACATGTTTATTTCAATGGCCTTAGTTGAGGCTATGCCGATTATCGTTGTCGCAATGTCATTCTTATTGATGAACAAATAATACTTAAGAAAGGGTGACTAGTATGCTGACAACAATTGCAATTGAAATACCAGGTGGTTCAGCAATTTATGTGTTGCTCACTTTCATCGCGCTCCTATACTGCTTGAAAAAGTTTGCTTGGGGTCCGGTCACTAAGATGATGGACACACGTGCAAACCAAATTAACAACGATTTGGATGCTGCTGCAAAATCTAAAGCTGATGCTCAAAAACTTCAGACGGTTGCTGACCATAATTTAAAAGAGAGCCAAGCTCAAGCGACTGACTTGATGGAAAATGCTCGTAAATCCTCAGATGATCAAGGCAAGAAAATTGTCGACCTTGCTCAAGCTCATGCCGATTCTATTAGCCGTCAAGCCCAAAAGGATGCTCGACAAATTAAAAGCGACGCACTTGATTCGGCTAAAGATGAAATTGCAGATTTATCTGTTTCGATCGCTTCACGTATCATCGGTGAAGAAA
The DNA here is from genome assembly GCF_004102045.2 of Oenococcus sicerae. Classification (GTDB taxonomy): domain Bacteria; phylum Bacillota; class Bacilli; order Lactobacillales; family Lactobacillaceae; genus Oenococcus; species Oenococcus sicerae. Next base: position 1,151,857 of record NZ_CP029684.2, read on the forward strand.
TTACAGCTAATAAGCATAAAGAATTGATTGATGATTTTATTTCCGAACTTGAAGTTCAGCAACAACACAGTTCGATTGAGGAGAAATCCTGATGTCTTTTAACGAAAATAGAATTATTAATAATTATGCTCAGGCTTTGATGGCGGTTTCAGGCAAACAAGCAGCAAAGGTTTTATCCGAGTTGCAAACGATTGAAATTGTTTTTGAGAGCAACAAAGTGTTGACTGAGACTCTAGATGATGTTTCCGTTTCAAGCGATCAACAAGAGTCTTTTATTCGTACCCTTGATAAGGGTACTTCTGAAGTAACGCAAAATCTGTTGGAAACGTTGGCGGATAATCGTCATTTTAGTTTGTTGGAACGAATCGTTGAACGCCTTGAAAAACTGGTTAATGTTTCGATCAATCATTCCTTAGTGACTGCAAAAACTGCAGTAGCAATTACGAACGAACAAAGTGATCGTTTGAGTAAAATTGCGCAAAAACAATTTGGTTATGATCACGTCGAAATAAAAAACGTTATCGATCCTGATGTGATCGGCGGTGTTATTTTAACCGCTGGTTCTAAAACAATTGATGGATCAGTTAGAAACAAGTTGCTGCAGCTTAATAAGCATATTAAACATGCAGTCGGAAAGGAGTCATAAATGGCAATTAAATCTGATCAGATCAGTTCGCTGATAAAACAGCAGCTAGAAAAGTATGACGCCCAATTAAAAGTTGACGAAGTAGGTACTGTTACTTATGTCGGCGATGGTGTTGCACGAGCTAGTGGCTTAGCCAACGCAATGTCGGGCGAATTGGTTGAATTTGAAAACGGTGTCTATGGCATGGCACAGAACCTCGAAGAATCCGAAGTAGGAATTATCGTTCTTGGTGATTTTGATGGCATTAGTCAAGGCGATACGGTTAAGCGAACTGGCAGAGTTATGGAAGTGCCAGTTGGTGAGGCTATGATTGGTCGAGTTGTGAATGCTTTGGGAGAACCCATTGATGGCAATGGCGCGATCAAAACTGAACATACACGTCCGGTTGAGTTTAAAGCTCCTGGCGTTATGCAGCGTAAATCAGTTTCTGAGCCTTTACAAACTGGAATCAAAGTCATCGATGCCCTAGTTCCAATCGGAAGAGGACAGCGTGAGCTGATTATTGGCGATCGTAAGACTGGTAAAACTTCTCTGGCCATTGACGCGATCCTGAATCAAAAAGATCAGGATATGATCGTGGTTTATGTTGCGATTGGCCAAAAGGACTCTACAGTTAGGACCCAGGTTGAAACTTTGCGTGAAATGGGTGCATTGGATTATACAATCGTTGTTTCTGCCGGTCCTTCTGAACCAGCACCAATGCTTTACTTGGCCCCTTATGTTGGTGCTGCAATTGGCGAATATTTCATGTATAACGGCAAACATGTTTTGATCGTATACGATGACTTAAGCAAACAAGCAACGGCTTATCGTGAGCTTTCTTTGATTCTGAGGCGTCCACCTGGACGTGAAGCCTATCCTGGTGATGTATTCTACCTTCATAGTCGCTTGCTCGAACGCGCTGCCAAGCTCAGTGATGAATTGGGTGGTGGCTCGATGACAGCTTTGCCGATTATTGAGACTCAGGCTGGTGATGTTTCGGCTTATATTCCGACTAACGTGATCTCGATCACGGATGGCCAGATTTTCTTGGATTCTGATCAATTCTATGCTGGCAATCGTCCCGCAATTGATGCTGGAACTTCTGTTTCTCGTGTTGGCGGCGATGCTCAAATCAAAGCGATGAAAAAAGTTTCTGGTACATTGCGCCTAGATTTGGCTTCTTACCATGAACTTGAAGCTTTCGCTCAGTTCGGTTCAGATTTGGATGCGCCAACTCAAGCTAAATTAGCTCGTGGTCGTCGAACGGTCGAAGTGCTTAATCAGCCTTTGCACCAGCCAATGCCGGTCGAACATCAGGTTTTGGTTCTTTATTCATTGACTCATGGTTATTTGGATGATATTGATGTCTCTGATATTCAAAGATTCCAAAAGGAGTTGGTTGATTTCATCACTGGAAACAAAACCTATAACAAGCTCTTCACGGCAATTAAGAAAACTGGTAATTTGCCGGATGAAAGCGATTTGAATGCGGCAGTTGAGGCCTTCAAAAAGCATTTTTCTAAAAGTGTTGAACCGAGTGATTATTCTGCCCCGACAGCTAAAGAAGGAGCTGATAAATAATGGCCAGCCTTCAGGATATTCGTCGTCGAATTGATTCGACGAAAAAAACCAGCCAGATCACTAGTGCCATGCAAATGGTCAGCTCTAGCAAGCTTGCGCAAATACAAAAGCATACTTCTGGATATCTTGATTATGCCAATCATGTCGAGGCGATCGTGGCACATTTGGCGTTTGCCCATTTGCTTGATAAACAAAATGGTGATGCAATTCCGTTTTTGACTCAGCGGCCCATTCAGACGACGGCTATCTTGGTTATCACGTCTGATCGTGGTTTAGTTGGTGGATATAATAATCAGGTTTTAAAACAAACAGATCTGCTGATGCAAGAACAAAAATTAACTAAAGACAATACGGTAATTTTTGCGATTGGTGGCAAGGGCGCTGACTATTACGTTAAAAAAGGCTATACAATTGCTTTTGAAGATCGAGACGTGACTGATGTTCCTAGGTTCTGGGAAGTTTCTGAACTCGTTAAAGAAATTACGAAACAATATGCGGCCCATAAGTTCGATGCCTTGGAATTGGTGTTCAACCATTTTGTTAACCGTTTGCAAAATCAGGTTTTGAATCAACAAGTTTTGCCGATTCGAGCTGAAAATTTCAAACGTGATAATAATGGTAATTTGTTGGCAGACAAATATAAAGACCAGCCGATATCATATGAATTCGAACCAGCACCGGAAAGCTTGCTTAAAGCCGTGCTTCCTCAATTTGCTCAATCGCTTTTATATGGTGCGATTCTGGATGCTAAAACGGCAGAACACGCTGCATCTGCTAATGCTATGCAAGCAGCAACAGATAATGCGAGAGATTTGATTTCTAGACTTGAATTGAAATATAATCGAGCTAGACAAGCGGCTATCACGACAGAAATTACAGAAATTACTGGTGGTATGGCTGCATTGCAGTAGAAAGGAGAAATAGATGGCAGAAAAAAAAATAACAAAAACTACTCGCAAAACAAGTAGTTCAAAGTCCACTAAGACGACGGCCTCTGTTTCGAATGAGAAGAATTTGGCGCAGGGCAGTGTGATTCAGATCATTGGACCAGTTGTCGATGTCCAATTCCCGGATGGCGTAAAATTGCCGAATATCAATAATGCCTTAAAGGTCCAAAAAACCGATGGGTCCGAGCTAACGATCGAAGTTTCAATTGATTTAGGCGATAATGTTGTTCGGACGATCGCAATGGATTCTACGGATGGCTTGACCCGTGGCATGACAGTTTTGGATACTGGTGCAGCAATTAAGGTACCTGTTGGTGAAAAAACCTTAGGACGTGTCTTCAACGTTTTAGGCGAGCCAGTTGATGAGGGCGAACCGATTGCGGCAAGCATTCCGCGTCACCCAATTCATCGTCAAGCACCTAAATATGATGAGTTAACCACTTCGGCCGAGGTGTTAGAAACAGGTATCAAAGTTATTGATTTGCTTGAACCTTATCTTCGTGGCGGCAAAACCGGCTTGTTTGGTGGTGCCGGCGTTGGCAAGACAGTTCTTATTCAGGAATTAATTCATAACATCGCTCAGGGTCATAATGGAATTTCTGTTTTCACAGGTGTTGGAGAACGCACTCGTGAAGGAAATGACATGTATTATGAAATGAAGGCAAGCGGCGTTTTGAAGAATACCGCTATGGTGTATGGGCAGATGAACGAGCCGCCTGGAGCTCGTATGCGTGTTGCTCTAACGGGACTAACAATGGCTGAAGATTTTCGTGATCAAGAAGGCAAAGATGTTCTTTTGTTCATTGATAATATTTTCAGATTTACGCAAGCTGGTTCAGAAGTTTCTGCTTTGTTGGGTCGTATTCCATCAGCTGTTGGCTACCAGCCAACATTAGCAACAGAAATGGGTCAGCTGCAGGAGCGTATCACATCAACTAAAAAGGGATCTGTTACTTCGATTCAAGCTGTTTATGTGCCGGCTGATGATTATACTGATCCGGCTCCGGCAACCACGTTTGCTCATTTGGATGCTACAACCAACCTTGAGCGTTCATTGACACAACAAGGTATTTATCCAGCTGTCGATCCGCTTGAATCAACTTCGAGTGCCTTGACTCCTGATATTGTTGGTACTGAACATTACGAAGTCGCAACAGAAGTCCAACACGTTTTACAACGTTATAAAGAATTGCAGGATATTATTTCGATTCTAGGGATGGATGAATTGTCCGATGAAGAAAAGACGATCGTCAATCGCGCTCGTCGTATCCAATTCTTCTTGAGCCAGCCATTCTCAGTGGCTGAGCAGTTTACTGGTGTACCTGGACAATATGTGCCGGTCGCTGATACTGTTCGCGGCTTTAAGGAAATTCTTGATGGCAAACATGATGATCTTCCTGAAGAAGCATTCAGAAATGTCGGTTCGATCGAACAGGCTGTTGAAAAAGCTAAGAAAATGGCGTGATTAGACTATGGCAGATGACTTTCCCACAACTAAAAATAAGTTTACGGCCAATATCGTAACTCCAGATGGGACTGTATATGATGAGAAAGATATCAGTTTGGCTGTTCTGGATACACCGGTTGGCGAATTAGGCATTATGGCGAACCATATTCCCGCTGTGGTGGCATTAAAAATTTCTCAAATGCGGATCCATCGTGGTGATCATGAGGATCTCTACACAGTTAATGGTGGATTCGCTGAATTCAGTGGCAATGTTTTGACTGTTGTTGCTGACTCTGCTGAAAATTCCCGGGATATCGATGTTAGTCGTGCCCAAGCTGCTGAGGAGCGTGCGAAGACTCGGGCTAGTAATGCAAAAACTTCCGATGAGAGAGCTAGAGCTCAAGTTGCCTTGGCACGAGCGATTAACCGAATTAATACTTCTAAGATTCGATAATAAATTCTGATAAAGACGCAGTTCGCTGCGTCTTTTTTGTATACAATCAGAAGCATGCAAAGTTTATTTCAGTTTTTGTTTACCTTAATTTGTGTTTACATGGCTTTTTGGAGTTTACAAAATGTTGAGTTTGAGAAATTTATCGTCAAAGACGCGCAAAGACAGATCCAATTATTACGGGCTTTTTTAGCAATTATTGTGGGTTATTTTGTAGCCAATTTCTTTTTGACGATGGGTAATTTAATCATTAGTTTTAGTGAGAGTTTTCAGCGGTAACACTAATTTGACCGTGCTATAATTGACAACGAGGTTTTATGGCTAAAGATATTGGAATTGATTTAGGAACAGCAAATGTCTTGATTTATGTTGAAGGTCAGGGCATTGCTTTAAACGAGCCTTCAGTTGTTGCGATTGACGCTAAGACTGATCAAGTTTTAGCAATTGGTTCAGATGCGTATAAATGGATAGATCGTGGTAATCAAGATATTCGTGTCGTCCGCCCTTTAAAAGATGGTGTTATTTCTGATTTTGACGCCACCGAAGCGATGCTGACCACTTTTGTCAACCAATTGCGAGTTAAAGGCTGGATGAGTCGACCAAATATCATGATTTGTGCGCCTACAAATATCACTGAAATTGAAAGAAAAGCAATTATCCAAGCAGCTCAGTCTGCAGGTGGCGCAAATGTTTACCTAGAATACGAACCAAAAGTTGCGGCTGTTGGAGCTGGTTTGGATATTTTTGATTTTGTCGGCAGCATGGTTATTGATATTGGCGGCGGTACTTCGGATATTGCTGTCTTATCTGGCGGCGATATCGTTGCCAGCCAGTCTTTGAGGATGGCAGGGGATCAACTTACTCAAGACATCATTCGTTATCTGCGTTTACAGTTTGGCATTTTGATAGGTACACCGATGGCGGAACGCATTAAACAAGAAGTGGGTTCGGCTTTGCAAGTGACTGATCCGATTGAAATGACGATTCGCGGACAGGATTTAAATGATGCTAATTCAGTTAAAGGTTTGCCCAAACAGGTCACGATCGACTCAAATGATATCGAAGAAGCCATGCATGCGACTTTGAATACTATTGTGCGTGCATCTAAAGAAATTTTGGGTGAAATCCAGCCTGGTTTAGCTGGTGATATTATTGATCGCGGTATTATGCTGACTGGTGGTGGTGCATTACTGGGCTCTAAAGTTAAAGGCGGTGGTATTGATGCATTGCTGCAGCAGGAATTGCATGTGCCTGTTAATATCTCCGATTCACCGCTAGATAATGTTGCAAAGGGTGCTGGTACTTTACTGGAGTATGCAAAACGAGAGCGGCATAATGCACATCAGATTTTAGGCATTGGCAATCCAGCGTACAAGAAGAAACTAGATCAAGAAACCCAAATCGAATCCAATAATATTCATATTAATAAAATAGAAAAGTGATCAATTTAATGTCTAACCGAGAAAAAAATTATCAAGTTGAATTAGTTAAAGAAGGCGATGCTCTTAGTGTTCAAATTGCCGGTGAAACAGTTGGCAAGGTTACTCAAAAAGAGGAGCTTTTTTTAGCGAGGAATTCTTGGGATAATTTTCTTGGTGAATTTAAGAAACAAGATCAGGCTATTATGGCTGTCATTTCTAATTTTAACTTGCGGCAAGCATAAACGATGCAGAATCCTGGTTTAAAAAACAGAGGTACTACCTTTAAATGGCGTGACGATTCGCAAATTGATTGGCCTATTATTTTTATCGTTCTGTCCCTAATGGCAATTGGCTTTGTCGCTTTGTATCTAGCGGTTCAAGCTGATTCCAGTGCCTCGCCGCTTCGTGCGTTGATTTCGCAATCTTTTTGGTGGATCTTTGGTTGGGGAATTGCGATTGTTTTAATGCATTTGGATGCTCAGCAGCTTTTTAGATTGGCGCCGATCACATATGCATTTGGTATTTTTTTATTGATCTTTGTTCTTTTTGCCTATAACAGAGCTTTATTCGATAGTAATGGCGGCAAGTCCTGGCTAGCCTTTGGCGGCTTTACTTTTCAACCGTCAGAGGTGATGAAGCCGGCCTTGATATTAATGCTGTCCAGAGTTGTTTATTCGCACAACCAAAAATATGCCGAACATGTTCTAACTTCGGATTTTATTTTGATCGGGAAAATGCTGCTGGTAACTTTCCCTGTCATTGTGCTGATGCTCTTGCAGCATGATTTTGGTTCGATGCTGGTCTTTGTCGCAATTTTTGCGGGTATTTTCTTGGTATCTGGTATCTTGAGCCGGATCCTGGTTCCAATTGGTGCGACATTTGCAGCGATCGCAGGACTGGCTATTTTTGCCGTTACCACAACAATTGGCAGAAATTTTTTGGCAAACATTGGCTTTCAGGCTTATCAGTTCGCTCGTGTGGATGACTGGCTAGATCCTGGCAGTAATGACACAACTAAATCGGGTTACCAACTATATCAATCAATTAAAGCGATCGGATCAGGTCGAATATTTGGGAGAGGCTTGAGTAATATTAGTGTTTACGTGCCAGTTCGAGAATCTGATATGATTTTTTCCGTTATTGGTGAAGGATTGGGCTTTGTTGGTGGCTTTGTGTTGATCATGCTTTATTTTCTTTTGATTTACAGCATGATCAGGCGTGTGTTTGATACGAAAAGCTCGTTTTATGCTTATGTTGTTTCTGGCGTTGTGTTAATGCTATTGTTCCATGTTTTTGAAAATATTGGCATGAGCATTGATTTAGTGCCGTTGACCGGCATACCATTGCCTTTTATTAGCCAAGGCGGCTCTTCTTTACTTGCTAATATGATTGGCATCGGCTTGGCCCTTAGTATGCAGTATCACAACTTTACGAGTGAGTTCGCCAAAAAGGAGACCAATTTTAAATAATGGATGACCAGATCACTTTAGTGAAAGAGACTGTTTCCGAAGCAAGAAAAAAATTAGCGGCTGGGCACATCTATCAGTCCCTAAACAGCCAATTGGAAAATTTAGTTGGACGTTTGTCTAAACGATCAAAAACTATTGTTAAACCGATCGATGGCGGCGATGCAACTTTAGCCTTGATTCAGAAAACATCTGAAAAATTTATTCAGGTCAAAAAAGTTTTATTAACTGATGACCAATTATTTGAAATATTGAGACAGCTCGCTTCAACGAATCCAGTTTATCGTGATCGTGGCGCTTTTTATTTTTTAGCCAATTTGATATCTAATAAAGCACTTAGTCGAGAACAAATGCGATGGATAGCCAACTATTTGGTCGCTGATGATCGACTTTTCAGCCATATATTAGAGCCTATCAATGATGCTGTTTTTCAGCGCTCTTTTTCGTTGCTGCTTTTGAGTCAGCTTTTAACTGCTGACAATCAATTGAATTTTATTGATGATCAATTGCTGGGCCGAATTATTGATCAAACAGCTGCTTATGCCTTGCTTGAACAGGACGGAAGAGGTTTTGTCGGAGAAAAAGGCTGGGCACATGCTTTTACGAATATTGGTAATGTTTGGGACCTGCTTTGCAGCAACCCGAAAGTCAAAAGGTCGGACAAAATTTTGCTATTAGCGACCCAATTAGTGGGCTATCACAATTGTCCGATACCTTTTGTTGCAGGAGAAGACTCACGTGTTGCAGCTTATTTGGCTAATATTACTAATTTGAACGAAATTTATGAAGACTATTTTCTACGCGTCTTAAAGTTTTGGCACCAAGGTCTGACGGCCCAGATGACCGTAGCTACAGAAGCTGGCTGGAACAAAATCTATAATCGTAATCGTTTGCTGCAAAGCTTGTTGCTCCAAAAAGACAGTTTTCCTACATCAATTGTCGATTATATCGAGAGTACTAGGGATTACCTGAACTAATTGACAAGTCGCCGCATATATGAGATTGTTAAGGTTCTAGGTTTTCTTTTTTTATTTTAAATAGGAGCGAATATGGCAGAAAAAATACGCATCGGTCTTTTTTTTGGTGGCAATTCGTCAGAACATGGCGTCAGCAAGCGTTCAGCTAAAAATTATTATGATGTCTTAGATCCTGATAAATACGATGTTTTCCCAGTTTTGATTTCTAAAAAAGGAATGATGATCGCCACTGGTATTTCCAAACGAATTCTTCTTGGCGAAGATGAAGATAAGCTATTAGCGAAATTGCCAGCTAATGACGGTGGCATTTTAGTTTCAATTGATGCATTGAGAGATTTAAAACTTGATCTCTTATTTCCCGCAGTGCATGGAAATTTGGGCGAGGATGGCACATTAGCAGGTCTCTTCCGTTTATTGCAAATTCCTTTTATCGGTGCCGGGCTAAGGTCACATGCAATCAGCTTTGATAAGGTCATCACGAAAGAATTAATGACGGTTAATGGCATTAGAAATACAAGTTACATAGTTATTTTTCATAGTGATACTGAAAAACCGAAGTGGGAGTCCGTGAGCAAAAAACTAGGATCTACAGTCTTTGTTAAAGCAGCTAATCAAGGTTCTTCTGTTGGTATTTCACGCGTTGACAGTGCGGAAAGTTACGCAAAAGCCTTGCAGGATTCTTTTCAGTATGACGAAAAGGTGCTGGTGGAAGCAGCTGTTGAAAATCCTACCGAATTAGAAATTGGCCTATTGGGCAATGATCGCATTATAACCAGCCCGATCGGCGCACATTGGGCGCCTGGCCAAGTGCATGGTGCCGGCTGGTTTGATTACAAGAACAAATTCGTTGATAATTCAAAGATGAAGTATCAAATTCCAGCTCAGATCGGCGATGATAAAAGCCAAGAATTAAGGGAAATGGCCATCAAAGCTTATCGTGTTTTGGGAATTAAGGGTTTGGCTCGAATTGATTTTTTGATGAGTGACAATGGCGAGATATTTCTCAGTGAACCCAATACGCTGCCTGGCAATACGAATATGAGCCTATTTCCAATTTTGTTTGAATCGGCCGGTATGAGTCGTCAACAGCAGGTGGAAAAAATGATCGAGCTGGCTTTTGATGAGTTTAAACGGCAACAGAAAATCAGTTATTCATTTAAAGAACTCGGTTCGGAAAAACTTGGTCAATTTGATATTAAAAAGTAAAATTAATGTCCAGAAGTGGGCATTTTTGTTTGGGCTGGAAAACGACTGTTAAAATAAAATTAATGACAAAAACACTTTTATTAATTGATGGAAATTCTTTAGCTTTTCGCGCTTTTTATGCTATGTACAATCAAATCGATCGTATGGTCGCTCATACAGGCCTACACACGAATGCACTTGTTGCCTTCAACAATTTTTTTGATCAGATCGTTGACAAGATGCAGCCTGATTATGCTTTAGTAGCATGGGACGCCGGCAAAGGATCGACGACCTTTCGCGGCGACATATATGATGACTACAAGGGTGATCGGCAGACAACGCCAGCGGAGTTGTCGGAGCAGTTTCCCTACTTGAGAAAAATGGTTGATTTACATGGCATTCATTCCTATGAGCTACCAGGCTTTGAAGCTGATGATATTATCGGTACCTATTCAAAAATAGCCGAACAAGCAGGCTTCAAAACAACGATTATTACCGGAGATAGGGATCTTACACAACTTGTTACGAATAACGTATCGGTCAACGTTACAAGAAAAGGCGTTACGGACTTGGACATTTATACGCCAGCTTTTTTGGCAGATAAATGGGGTGGCATCAGTCCTCGGCAAGTAGTGGAAATGAAATCACTAACGGGCGATACTTCGGATAATTATCCAGGTGTGACAAAGGTTGGCGAAAAAACGGCTATTAGATTATTGAATCAGTTTGGCAGCTTGGACGGTATTTACGCTAATATCGACACGATGAAAGCTTCCAAACTAAAAGAAAATCTAATTAAGGACAAAGAGAGTGCTTATCGGGCTCATCAATTGGCAACGATCAAAACTGATGCACCGGTCGCTTTAAAGCTTGAAGAACTGACGAATAAAGCGATCAATTTTGCTGAACTGATTCCTTTTTATGAGGAATTAGATTTTAAATCACAACTGGCCAAAATCCATTCGATTCAAAAGGCCAGCATGCTAAGTGAAGATGCACAAAAAGAATCGACAGATCAATTAGCTGAATTAACGGCTGCTAATTTAGACCATTTGCTCGCGATCAAAGATCATTTGACAATTTATTTTCAAACGGATTCGGATAATTATCACACTGCCCGCATTGCTGCTTTCGTGTTAGGCAATGAAGACGAGGGCTATTTTGCTTCGCGTGACTTAGAACTGCTTAATTCTTCTGTTGTGAGGCAACTGTTTAAAAGTGATCTTCCGAAAAATGTTTTTAATGCTAAAGAATTAACTGTGCTATTGCATCGCTTAGGATTAGAAATCAAGCATATCGACTTTGATTTTTTGCTGGTTTCGTATTTACTAGATACCACAGATAATGATAATCAGTTGTCGACTTTAGCTAGCCGTTTCAACGTTTTTCTTGAGTCAGACGCTGACGTTTATGGTACCGGTGCAAAATTTCAAATCCCAGATAACGATGAGACGCTCTTCAACCATTTGGCTGCAAAGGCTTCAGCGATCAGCCGTCTTTATGAACCGTCCATGGGCAAGCTCGCTGATCATGAACAAGTGGATCTGTATCGGCAGATCGAGTTACCTTTGTCTGCCGTTTTAGCTTCAATGGAAATCACGGGTATCAAGCTGGACCAAAAAGAATTGCGAAAGTTGGGCCAAGAATTTGACAAACGGATCTCTGAGTTGGAAAAACAAATTTATGAGGAAGCCGGTGAGGAATTTAACATTAATTCGCCCAAGCAACTGGCAGAATTATTATTTGTGACAATGGGGATCCCGCCAATCAAAAAAACGAAAACTGGTTTTTCAACAGCTGCCGGAGTGCTTGAAGAATTGGCTGAACAGTATCCTTTTGTTAGCCTGATTTTGCAGTATCGCCAGTTAGCCAAACTAAATTCAACTTACGTGAAGGGGCTGTTGGATGTCGTTGATCCGGACGATAGCAAAATACACACACGCTATTTGCAGACGCTGACTCAGACTGGCCGTTTGTCCTCTGTTGATCCGAATATGCAGAATATTCCTGATCGCGACGAAGAGGGAAAACGTATTCGCAAGGCTTTTGTGCCCAGTCATGATGATTGGCAGATATTTGGCGCTGACTATTCGCAAATTGAGTTACGTGTTTTGGCTCATGTGACCGGCGATCAGAATTTAAAACAGGCTTTTGAATCAGGCGAAGATATTCATGCGGCAACTGCTCGTTCTATTTTTGCTTTAAAAGAGGGTCAGGAAATCAGTTTTGATCAGCGCCGACGTGCTAAAGCGGTTAATTTCGGTATCGTATATGGTATTTCGGATTTTGGATTAGCCCAGCGTTTGGGTATTTCTCGACAAGAAGGGAAACAAATTATTGAAACATATTTTCAAGAATTTCCAGAGGTTAAAAAATGGATCGATGCCATCATTGCGCTGGCGCATAAACAAGGTTATGTCGAAACGATCGCCCACCGTCGCCGCTATTTGCCGGATATTCATAGCAAAAACTTCAATCTGAGATCTTTTGCTGAACGGACGGCTACAAATACACCGATTCAAGGTTCGGCCGCTGACATCATTAAAATCGCGATGATTAAAATGAGCCAGGCTTTGGCAGCGAATAAACTGCAGGCAAAAATGCTGTTGCAGGTGCACGACGAATTAATTTTCGAGGCACCGAAAGATGAAATCGACATTTTAGCCGAACTGGTACCAAAAGTGATGGATTCTGCTATTAAACTGAATGTTCCTTTACGAGTTCAAGCACATCATGGTGCTAATTGGTATGACGAAAAATAAAGACCAGATCGCAAATAATCTCAAAAACAGCTGTAAGTTCGGCTGTTTTTTGTTTGTCAAAATATGAATAACGTTCGACACTGTACCACACACTGTGTTACGATTTTTTTGAATAAAGGATCTTCGAGTGTCTGAATTATTTTCTCGAATTAATTCGGCTGGCGGTTAAGAGAGGAAAAAAGTATCTATGAAAATAGTTAAATATTTATCAATTTTTGTCGCGAGCATTGTGCTAATGCTGGCGGCAATTTTATTTATCCAATTCAACGACTCTGAAAAATGGTCAAATGATGCTCATCAATCTGTCTTAAAAAGGCAAATAATTAATGTTAATTCAAGCGATACAGTGCAAGTACAACAAGAGATATTGGCCACTTTGGTTAAAGTGGCCGACGAATATAAGCTTGGTATCGTGAGAGTCGATGACGATGTGGGCCTAGCAGCTAGTTACGAAATTGGCATTTATGACCCTCATGATATTATCAAGTTTTCGGATCAATATAATCATTTGCAGGTATCCGGTATTAACACGCTAAGCAGCAAAAGAATTTGGACGACGGAAAATTTAGATAGTCATCACAGCCATTTATTCAATTTGTTGAACGCCAGCAGTGTCAAAATAAATTCATTGACCAGCATACTGAATAGTACCCAAACGATTAATGGCCAGTATCAATTTTTTTCTGATGATCGAACAAATATTCAAAGAGCAATAACTGTTTTTTCTGAACTTACTCGAATTTCTGAAAGAAATTTACTAACTCAACACGCATTTAAAGCACATAGTATTTCGATCAGTTTTTATTTAATGCTAACTTTATTTGCTTTATTGTCCTTGGTTATTATTGTCCTGGGTATTTTCTCGGTTTACCATGAACACCAGTTGATCGGCGTCAAAAAATTATTAGGTTATTCAGACTTCAAGATTATTTCAACTGATATTGGCAATAATTTATTTGTGTTATTAATAGTCATGGCGCTGCAAATATCGCTATTAAAAGTTATTTTTTCAGAGATAGATCGTTCAATTTATCCAATTCTGTTTGCTGCACAAATACCTTTATTGGTCTTATTACTGATTAACATGATTTTTCAATATATTCTTGTTCATAATCAAAAGATTTCAGATTTTATCAAAGCTAATTTGAAGTCCAAATTGATCGTGACCTTTGTGGCTTATCTATTTATGCTGGCAACCGGACTATCCGTCTACATATTAAAGGCAATCGATTATCAGGCTAATCAGCTTTATTTAAATGAAAAGAAAATGAAGAATTGGCAGCAACGTGATCAATATCATGTTCTGTCTGAAATCGCCGCAGGGAATGATGCTGCGAGTTTTACTTATCAATCGAACAAATTGACAAATGATTTCAAGAAATTTTATGCTCAAATAGCCGACATGTCAGGTGTGCTATGGGCATACTCTGAGTGGAATGAAAACACAGCGGCACAAAAAGATGTCTATCGTTTTTGGGGTCTGCCGGACATTGCGAGTTTTTCAAAGCTTGAATTATCACCATCTGGGTTAAAAAAGTATCATATCATTGATGACCATGGGCACAGAATCGTGATTGAAAACACAGATAAGACTCACTATTATTTATTGCCGATAAAATATCGCAGCTATACAAAATATACAAAGTTCTTCCAAAAAATTTGCGATCTTGGGTAATGGTGATATCGATCCCAGAAATAAGAAACAAGTGCAAGACTATTTGACACAGCATCCAGTTAAATTGCTGTATTATCAAAATTCAAGGTCCTTTAGTTCTTGGGATTCCAGCGATTCCAGGCGATTAAAAGAGCCAATCATCGAAGTCATGACATCAGGAAGCTTGGATGATCTTAATGCGATGAATTTGCTGGTGACTGGCATTGATAATCCGTTAAAGTTAGATAAAAAAGTTGTTGATAGTCGACGATTTCAACAAGCAATTCAGGCAAACAATTTGTCTGATAATCAACTATCGTTTGGCAGCATTAAAGATAGTTTGTCTGCTGATCGATCCTTATTCTATAAAAACTTGGCAGCATGGAGTTCGTTTTTAGTTGTACTGTTGGTTGCCATTGTGCAAACAATTATTTCGTTAAACATGATTTGGCAAGCTGCGCATCAAAAGCAATTGTTCGTGAAAAGGCTGATCGGTTATTCTGCTTTGCGCAAATATGCCGATATGTATGGCCTGATCACGATTGTTGATTCGCGGGCTGCTCTTTTTGGCCTACTTTTAAAGTCACATTTTGTCGTAATCGGATGTATGGTGTTATATCTGAGCGAATTATTGACCGTTTACCTAAGCACAAGCAAAATTGAATCGCAAAAAATCAATGAAATCTTGAAAGGCCTGTCGTGAAATTAGTATTGAATAATTTAGGAAAATCCTATAATAATAAGAGAATTTTGGATCATTTCAATTTAACGGTTCAGTCTGGCGAATTTATAGGTATTGTCGGTAAATCAGGTTCTGGGAAATCGACCATTTTAAATATATTGGGTCTTTTTGATAATTATGATCAAGGCAGCTATTTAATTGATGATAAACGTGTGCCAAAAATTAATTCCAGTGCTGCTACGAAAATGATTCGTCAAAAAATCAATTATTTGTTTCAAAATTTTGCTTTAGTGAATAATTTGACAGTCCAGCAAAACTTACTGCTCGCACTTAAATACACTAAATTAACAAAGAAAAATCAACAATTACAAATTGATCAAGCACTCATGCGAGTCGGATTATCAGGCAGAAACAAGGAAATTGTTGCAACGCTTTCCGGCGGCGAGCAGCAGCAGCTAGCGATTGCACGAACGATGCTCAAACCTGGGGAATTAATTTTGGCTGATGAACCGACCGCTGCACTTGATAAAGATAATCGAAACTTAGTTTTTGATTTATTGATGCAACTGAACGCGAATCGAAAAACGATCATCATGGTCACGCATGATTTAGAACTCGCCAAGCGAATCCCGAGAGTGATTGAAATAGGCTGATTTGGCTTACTAAAGTAAGGAATTAAAACGATATCATAAGTAGCAAACGATTTAAAATGAATTTGTTAGCATTTGGATATCGTTTTTTGTATTCTGACAATGCTTGAAAGCTCAAGATGTTAAAATGCAATATGAAGCATTTGGATCGATTTTCAAAAATCACTAGATATTACGGAGCAAAGATAAGATGAGCAACAAATTTGATAATCGAGCTGACAAATTAGGTGAGTATTGGGACCTGTTGAATAAAAACCGTCAATTAGTTGGCAGCAAACGGCGGGGCGAGGCTTTTGGACAAAATGAGTGGCATTTATTGGCCAATGCAACAATTTTTAACTTTGATCAAGAGGTCCTGATCCAGCAGCGTTCTTTTAATAAAATTGGTCGTCCAGGAGAATGGGAAGCAGAGACTGGCGGTTCCGTGCTGGCAGGCGAGGATTCGATCTTGGCAATTAAAAGAGAGGTCAAAGAAGAGATCGGCTTGGACTTGCCCTTTGCCGCGAGCGATTTTGTCGCCAGTTTTAAAAAATGGCCAACTTTTGATGATTGGTATGTGATTAAAGCTGATATCCAAATTGAGCAGATCATTATTCAAAAATCAGAGCTTGAACAAGCGAAATTTGTTTCTTTGAACGAGGCCTTGCCGTATTTTCCGTCGGATCATTTAGCTTACGTCACACAAATTGGCAACAATTTATTTGGAGGAGAGCATGCCTGAATTACCAGAAGTCGAAACGGTTAGACGCGGTTTAAAAAAATATTTCGCTAATGAAAAAATTCAGCAGGTCAAGCTGCTTTATCCCAAACTGCTTGTGACCGATGAAAAACAATTTTTAAAACGAGTGACCGGCTCGATTGTGACGCGAATCGATCGACGCGGTAAATTTTTGCTGATTCGGCTTGATAATCAGTCGACGATCGTTTCCCACCTTCGTATGGAAGGACGTTATTCGGTCGAAGAGTCCGATCAAGCGCCGCACAAACATACTGAAGCAATTTTTCAATTAGTTAATGGTAACCAAGTTTTTTACGATGATACACGCAAATTTGGCAGAATGCAGCTTGTGAAAACCGGTGACGAGGCTAAAGCGGTCAAGTCAATTGGATCAATGGGACCAGAGCCGACTGAACAGACATTGACTTCGACTTATTTTTTCAACCGATTACAAAAATCTAAAAAAGCCGTCAAAGCTTGGCTGCTAGATCAAAATAATCTTGCTGGCATCGGAAATATTTATGCAGATGAGGTTTTATGGTTAAGCAGAATCAGTCCTTTACGACCAGCCAATGAGATCAATTCAACTGAAGCCGATAATTTGCGTGAGAACATCATTTCCGAGCTGGCTTTTGCGATCAAAAACGGTGGGTCAACGGTTCATTCTTTTATTGATCCAGCAGGGGAGTCGGGACATATGCAGGATAAACTGCATGTTTATGGCCGAGTTGGCCAATCTTGTGAGCGCGATGGTGAGAAATTAATTAAAATAAAGTTAGCACAAAGAGGAACGACTTATTGCCAAAAATGTCAGAAATAAAAATGAAGAAAATTGGTCTGACTGGCGGGATCGGCAGCGGTAAGACCACCGTTTCAACTATTTTTCGCGAATTGGGTTATACGATTATTGATGCTGATCAAGTTGCTCGCCAAGTTGTCATGCCGGGTCGTTTTGAATTGGAAGAGATCAAGGCGGCTTTTGGGCTCGAAATTATGCAAGGTGTCTCTTTGAATCGCAAAAGATTAGGCGAAAACGTTTTCGCAAATCCTCGAGCGCTGAAAAAATTAAATGCCATTATTCAGCCTTCGATCCGACAGCTGGTGCAAATGCGCATGGAATTTTTTGAAAACGAAGGCCGGATTCGGACGCTGATTTTAGATATTCCTTTACTTTACGAAGGCGGCTGGGATAAAAAAATGGATGCGACGATCGTTGTAAATGCAGATAAAAAAACACGGTTAGATCGGATAATTGCTCGTGATCATCTAACCGAACAACAGGCCAGCAATAGAATTGCTGCCCAAATGCCGCTTGAAAGCAAAACCGAAATGGCTGATTTCGTCATCGATAATACGGGCGATCGATCGGATCTAAAAGCTGCAGTGTTAACGTTTATTTCTGAAAATGACTTACATCCATGATTGAAAAACAAACACAATTAAACGCTTACTGGCATTTAAGAATTCAAGTCGTTAATTTTGACAGCAACGATTTGAAAAATTTGACTGATTTCTATTTGCCGATGGTTGGCACGGATGCTTTTGCTGCGTATTTAGCTTTACAGAATTTCGATGATTTTAATGACCAATTAAACGAACTGCTGGATTTACTGAATATTTCTCTATTAGCCTTTGATGATGCTCGGAAAAAGTTAGAGGCGACTGGGCTGCTGAACAGTTATTTATCGGCTGGAAATTTGTTGTTTGTGATTAAAAAGCCTTTGGCTAAAGAGATTTTTTTTGCCGATGACTTACTTTCGAGCTTTTTTTTCAGTGTTGCTGGGAAAGCTAGATTCCAAAAATTATCGATGCAGCTGCAAAAAGAAGCCATGCCTTTATCCGCTGTGAAAATGAATGCTAATTTTTATGAAGCATTTGGCAATATTAATTTGAAACGGCCTGATGTAGCGACGGCATCCTTGTCTGCAAAAAAACTTAGAAAACCGCTGATTGAAGAGAATAAAGATACTTTTAATTTTGATTTAGTGGCTGCAAGTTTGAAAAAATATGGTGTTTCCCCAGATGAAGTCGCTAAGGAACACAATTTCATTCTTTCACAGCATTTGATTTATGGATTTTCCGAAGAAAAAATGATCGATCTGTTGGCGAGTGCTCTTTTGATCGACAAAAAAACGGTTGATCACACACTTTTTCGTCAACAGCTTGAAAAATTGGCATTGAAATTGCCCGAATCAGACTCAGTACCTGTATCGGCAGCTGTTGTTCAAGGACATGAGCAAGTTAAACTCAATCGTGACGAACGGCAGCTTGTTCAAGCAGCTAAAGGACTTCCGCCTTTTCAATTTTTAGCTCAATTAAAAAAAATGCGAGGCGGTATTGTGACGAGCGCCGAACAAAAGAATATTGATCATTTGGTTGATCTCGGATTAAAACCGGAAGTGATCAATATTTTAATTCATCAGATATTAGTGG
This sequence comes from Oenococcus sicerae, assembly GCF_004102045.2. Lineage (GTDB taxonomy): Bacteria > Bacillota > Bacilli > Lactobacillales > Lactobacillaceae > Oenococcus > Oenococcus sicerae. The sequence goes on from NZ_CP029684.2 coordinate 1,170,859, forward strand.
GGATGGAATCAACTAATTTGCCAGCGGCTCTTTCACAAGCAATTGCCGATTCTTTTTTGCAGTCGCACGTTCAAAATGCTGGTGAGGCGATCCTTTCGGTTAAATCTCGGCAAGAAAAGCAAAGTGAAAAACGTTATTCGAAATATAAACTGGTTCAAAAAGAAAAAAAGATCGACTACGGCAGCGCTAAAAAAACTGATAACCAGCTAGCATTAGATGCTTTAGCCAAATATCAGCGAGAGAAGAAACCTTCATGAAACTGGATGAAATTTTAAAAAATGCACAAATCAGCCAATTTATTAACGAGAATGGTCTTACGGAAAAACAGCAGCTGCTGGAAGATAATTTGGATGTTTTAAATGACTATATTAGTCAAACGCAGCAGCCCTTATTTCCAGATTATGATCCAAAATTACTTTTAATTGATGATAAAATTGATATTTTCTATGAAAAATCGACGGATGCACTGCCGGAAAATTTATTGCGAATTGGACAATCTAAGAGCCTATCGAATGTTTCCTTTGCTGATTTTCAGGTCGATGAGCAGCGTAATGAAGCTTTTATTGCTGCGATCAGTTTCGTAGAACATTACACCTTGGATCAAAAATTTCGTAAGGGCATTTATTTGTGGGGCAATTTCGGTGTTGGCAAAAGTTATTTGATGTCAGCCATGCTCAATGAACTCGCAGCTAAGCATGTTGAAACCGCTTTTGTAACTATTTCTGCCTTGATAAATCGCTTAAATGAAAGTCAAATGTTGGAAAAACAACGGTTGATTCGCAAAATTGCGCATAGCCGCGTGCTTGTTTTTGATGATTTAGGTGCTGGTGATCTGACAACTTGGTTTCGCGATAATGTCATTGCCGCCATTTTGGATGATCGAATGAATTATCAGCGGCCAACTTTTTTTACTTCTAATTTTGATATTAAGTCCTTGCAAGACCAGTATCTAGCCGTGGCGCGTGGAGTTGCAGAACCGATCAAAGCGGCTCGGATCGCTGAGAGAATCAAATTTTTGAGCAATGAAATCAAAATGGGTGGTGAAAGCCATCGCTGATCAGTCAATAAAGACACTGAAAATGACACGACTCTTATCATCTGATTGATAAGAGCATTCAGTCGACCGATGAGTTTGCTGCTGAATTTCTTGAGCTAAGAAACCGGCCTCAAGAAAAAAAGAGGGCTTATCAGTTGCAGCATTTCTTAATTTAATAGCATCACCAAGCAGCAGCCAAGTTTCTTTGCCTGCTTTTTGCGATGATATTTCAATATCGCCCCAGCCGGCAGCTGAGAAGAATTCTTGAATGCCATTTAATGTTTTTGTATAGAATTGCCGAGCAACTTCTTTGCCTGCATAATAAAGAATGTCATCGGCATCATCCTTTAAAATATCGTTTAAGATGCCATCACGAAGCAAAGCCAATGAGAAGGCTGTCTGATTATTTTGGAACTCTGAAAGTTTTTTGTATGCGTCCTTTTTCACACTTGTTAGTATAGCTTTTTGTAAGTGTTCAGAAAAGTTTCATTAAAATTCTATACTATAGATATGGATAATCGAGCAATTGGCTACATAGATTCTGGCTTGGGCGGTCTGACTGTTGTCCGCGAAGCTTTAAAACAATTACCGAATGAATCGGTCTATTTTGTTGGTGACGAGGCGCGCATGCCCTATGGTCCGCGTCCGGCTGAAGAAATTAAGAAGTTCTCTGTACAAATGGCTGATTTTCTAGTTGAACAGCATGATATCAAACTGCTGGTTGTCGCTTGCAATACTGCTACGGCGCAGGCACTGCCGGCCTTAAGAGCACATTTATCGATACCGGTCATTGGTGTTATTAATGCAGGTGCTGTTAGCGGTATCAATGCAACGAGAAACTTGCATGTTAATGTCATTGGTACTCAGTCAACAGTTGAATCAAAAACCTATTATGAGCAGCTCAAAGCCTTAAATGCCGATCTCGTGATTCGCCAAAAGGCGCTACCAGAGTTTGTTCAACTGGTTGAACATGATCAAGCCGGTACGGTAGAAGCGACGCAGATCATATACGATGCTTTGCATGATTGGATACATGAAGATCTTGATGGCCGTAAGCCAGATACACTGGTTTTAGGCTGTACCCATTTTCCAATTTTAGAAAAAGAGATTCAAAGGGCTGTTGGCCCCGCTGTTACAGTTGTAGATCCAGCGCTGGCAGAAATTGGCCAGACAGCTGAAATTTTGGCACAAAAGCACCAATTGCATGATTCTTCATTAGCAAATAACCATTTGGCAGATGTTTACTACACAACGGGAAGTATCAAACGCTTTTCAAAATTCGCGCAAGAATGGCTGGCTAACGATCATTTAACGGTCAGAGAATTGCAAATTACTGAAAAAGGTCTTCACAAATGAATTATTTAATTTTCAGCGATACGCATGGCGACCGGCAAGAATTCGAAGCAATTCTTCATCGATATCAGCACGATCCCGAGATTGCAGCAATATTTTATAATGGTGATTCGGAATTCGACGATGGCGACCCAATATGGCAGGGAATTCACACTGTTTTAGGCAATATGGATTTTTACGACGGCTATCCGATTGAAAATGTTTACAAAAATCAAAAAGATGATATCATAATTTACCAAACTCATGGACATTTGGCCAGAGTTGCTGATGGTTTGCAAATGCTTGATGAGTTAGCTGAAAAACAGCAAGCTAACATTGTTTTATTTGGACATACACATGTTGTTTTTACTGGAGAATATGATCATAAATTATTTATTAATCCAGGCTCAACAACATATCCCCGCGGACCACGACGCGAAATTGGCGGTACTTACGTGATTTTAACTGTTTCAGCAAAAAAATTTGTTGTTCGATATTTTGCTAGGGATTTTCAGGAAATAGCTTCTTTGCAACAAACTTTCAAGAGATAATTCGAGAACAAACTAGGTATAATGTAGTCAGCAGGAGGAAAAATGGGACTTGGCCAGATAGCTGGATTAATTGCTGCGATTGCTTTTGCCATATTGGTAATTGCCATCGTAGCTGTTCTGATTTCGATTAATCAGACCGTTAGAATTTTTAAAAAACATATTGAGCCGATCGCAAGCGATGCTGACCAGATTACTGCCACGACTAAATCACTTCTGAGTGATTTAACCAGTAAAGTCGAACGTTTAGATCCTGTCATTCAAGCAACGGCCGATTTAGGCTCAACGATCAGCCATTTTACGGACAAAATCAATAAAAAAGAGACTGAAGTTGTTGATAAGCGAACCAAAGTTAAAAGAGCTGTCAAAAATTTTGCCAGCTCGGCAATTAAATCCGGTGTCGCACTTAGTGCTGGACAAGCGGTGTTTGACCGATTCAAAAAGAGCCGATCAAAGAAAGGATAAGACATGGCAAAAGGACTGATAGCAGGAATCATTGCAACAGCTGCTGCTTATGCAGCATTTAAAGCTTTGCCTCAAGCAAAACAAGACGAGTTGGTTGTAAAAGCTAAAGAAGCTGGCAACAAACTTAAGGATCTCGGTTATGACGCCGCCTATGCTGGTGCTGACTTAGCCGGTGACCTTTCTGAGAAAGCCAAGGACAAAGTTGGTGAAGTCGATGAACAGCTGAAGAATTCCAAATACGCGGATACTTATCAAGATGTTAAAGACAAGGCGGCTGATATAGCAAGCCAGGCTTCTCCTTATCTGGATAAGGCTAAAGATACTGCTAATGACTTGATCGATAAGGCAAGTCCATATGCAGACAAAGCTAAAGATGCCGTATCACCATATCTTGGCAAAGCTAAAGACACAATTGACGATTTACGCCAGCATTTTTCCAAAGAGGCTATTAATTTAGAAGAAGATGACGCTTTGAAAGATGACTTAACTAAGCCAGATGAGGACGAAAAGACAAATAATTAGACGAAAAACCAGGATTTATACCTGGTTTTTATTTTTTTTAAAATATTTTGTTAATGTAAGCGCTTGCATTATGCTTTTACAATCGTTATTATTTATACTAGGTAAAAGTAATGGCAGAAAATAAACAACCAACAATATATGACGTCTCTGAAAGAGTAGGCGTGAGCTTGGCAACTGTGAGCCGAGTTGTTAATAATAATGGAAAAGTTAAAGACGAAACCAGGCAGAAAGTCCTTAAGGCGATTAAAGAATTAAATTATCGCCCCAACGCAATGGCTAAGGGGCTGGCCAGTTCTAAGACAACAATGATCGGAATGGTTATTCCAGACCTGACTGATTTATACTACGCTGAATTAGCACAGGGAATCGATGCAGTTGCTAAAATTTACAACTATTCTGTGACTTTAGCAGTGTCTGATGACAATCCTGAAGCTGAAAAAGCTGCCTTAAATACTTTGATCGATAAACATGTCGATGGCATGATCTACATGGGCAATAAAACCTCAAAAGAGATGCTTCATCTTTTGGAAGAATCTCCTTTCCCAGTTGTTTTTGCTGGTTCAGTCGATCCTGATAACAAACTCCCATCAGTTAACATAGACTACGTTAAAGCTTTCAAACAAGTTGGCCTGACTTTAAAAAAGAATCTTAAGGATTCCAAAATTGCCCTAGTAGATAATCCGGGTGAAAGCAGTTTGTCGGATCTGCGTAAAGAAGGATTTTTGAGTGCCGTCCCTGGAGGCAAAATATACGAGTCTGACGACGATTATCAAGCTGGATATAATTTAGCACATCATTTGTACAAAGACGGCATCAGGGCCGTTATTACAGGTGAAGATGAACCCGCAGTCGGCATTCTCAACTATATGCAAGATAACGGTATCAAAGTACCTGATAAATTTCAGATAATTTCCTCTAATGACACAAAATTGGTTAACATGACTCGGCCAGCTATTTCTTCAGTTACACAACCAAAATTTGATATCGGCGCTGTGGCGATGCGTCTATTGACGAAATTGATGTCCGACCAAAAAGTTGATGATCCTGAAGTTCTTTTACCACATGAATTCGTCATGCGAGACACAACAAAATAAAAAAAAGCTTGCAAAATATTTTTTATTCCCGTAAAATGTTTTTGTTGCTTAAAAAGCAATGCCCCTTTAACTCAGCTGGTTAGAGTAGGGGATTTTTAATCCCAAGGTCCCCGGTTCGAGTCCGGGAGGGGGCACTAGATGCAAATCTGGTGTCCTTGGGAATAACCGCCGTTATGGCGGTTTTTTTGTGCCTAAATACCGGTGTGATAGCAGGCTTTAACAGCATTTATGTATGCCCATAGAGAACCCTCCAATAGGGACAAATGAAATATCTACAATGCACGAGGAAAGGACTGGAACCCGCGAAGCTAGGTTTCGTTTCCTCAACCTCTTAAAAATAGCAATCAAAAGAGCCGGCTACACAATATTCGCTCAAGAAACAGGGGAAACAAGTTTAAGGCTGAAAAAGCGTCACATTCTAAGAATTTTAAGCTCTGAAGCAGTTTCAGCTATGTTATTGACTTAATTTGAAAATTTGACAACCTTCAGTTTTGCGGAGAATATAGATGTGAAATGACCATATGCTAGATAATGGCTTCTTAAGAAAAAAGAGCCAAAGCTCTTTTTAGAAAACTATTGCGGTCGCTTTAATTTAAGGAAGACCACGATTGCATTGTATAAATTGCGATTTTGCAAAAAGTTCATGGAATCCAGACTGGCTTTGTCCTTAGCTGCTAAAGGATTCAGCTGAGTTCGATCTGAAGAGTTAACATAGTGCTTCTTGAGCTGTTTTTTATCCATTCGGTCAATCATAGTTTGCCCCCTTTAGAAGACGAGTTCACTTGATATCTCACATCTCTATTTTATCAAGATTCACAAGCTGATGCATTAAAACAAACAAGCGTATTCGTAAGTCAGATGTATTTAGGCAAAAATCAGTTCCAGCGATCAGTCAAGTTAATCATTTAAAAAAATTCAATTGGTCATTTGATGGCTAAGTGAGTAAAATTTGTTATGAGGATAGTTAAATGTCAAGTCAGCAAATGCAGTTAGTCGTCATCGCCGTCATTTTTGCTTTAGCAGCACTGGCAGAGTTTTTGAATCTAAAAATAGTAAGTCCGATCAAGGTCGATGAAACAAATAAAAAACTGCAAAGAGCTGCCAAAATACTCAGAACGGTCAATATTGTGTTTCTAGTATTATTTGCTGTTATAGCAGTGATCGCAATGATTGAATTTTTATGATGGCAATATTTATAGAAAAATTAGGAGTTTATTGAATGAAAATTAGAAAAGCTAGTCAAGATGATCAGAGAGCTATATTGGATCTAGAGCGCTATATTTTCCGTGACATGGGAATCGAACTCGATGAAAATAAGTTAGTCCATGCCTATCAATTGGCGGCTCAACAAGATGACCGCACTCGGTATCATTTTTCCAGAGCTTTAGTCGCTAGCCAAAGGGAGAATATTCTCGGTGTTTTATTTGCTTATTCAAACGAAGACGAAGCCAGCGTTGATTTAACTTTTCAAAAGATTTTAGCTGATCAATATGGCTACAGGAAACCCGTTTTCCCAGATCGAGAAAGTTTTGAACATGAATTGTACATTGATTCGATCGTGGTATCTGAAAATGCACGCGGGCAAGGTATCGGCCACGGCTTGTTATCGGCAGCTAAAGAGATGGCTCTTTCAAACGGTGAAGAGGTTCTTGGATTAAATGTTGATTTGAAGAATCCTCGGGCACACAAGTTGTACGAAGGCTTTGGTTTCAAACAAGCTGGTCATGTAAAACTTCTTGAGCACAATTATCAGCATATGCAGTTGCAATTAAGCAAATGTTAATGATCATTGCGCCGGCTGTTTTTCCCGATCTGAAAAGAAATCAAGATAAGGCCTAGCAGCCCAAGGCTAACGCCCAAAAACATAAATTGATAAACACTCAGCCAAACGATCGAGACAAATATTAACAATAGATTGCTAATAAAAACAGTGATAACATAGCAAATTTTCATGATTCGATTCAAGTAAAAAAATAAACAAATGACTTGAAAAATGTTCAATAATCCAGAAAGAATAGCAGCGTAAATTGAAATACTGACGAGCGGATTGCTCGAACGCGTCATAGGATAGTTGTAGATCGCGTTTTCTATTAAATTAAAGGCAATTAAAAGCATGCCGAAACCTGTGATCAGCTTCATTAACAGGAGGAAAAATTTGAAAAATCGATTATCATCATACATCGGCTTGTCTCAACTTTCTCTGTACTTGTATTGTCTAGCTTAATTATATGACGAATGAGCTGTCCGTTGTCATATTAAGAAAATACAGCCATTTTGATAGTAGCCAAAATTTTGATTAAATTACCAGTTATTGGCGGTATGATTGTGAAAAGGATTCTAGAATAGTCTTATGCTTAAAAAGATGACTCGGAACTGGTCGAAATTTAAAAAAATAGTTATTTCAAGTATTTCTGTTGTGGTATTGCTAATTTTTGCTGTTTGGCTGGCTTTTCAGTTGTCTCCGCGGCCGTTTGTCTTTCTGCTAAATCGAATTCCTCAAACGCAAGCCACCAGACCAGCGCATTTTGATCGGGTGGATTCGCAAGTCAGCTCAATTAAAAATATTAGTTATAGTAAGACTTTTGGCGATCAAAAACTAGATATTTATTATCCAAAATACGGCAAAATAAAAGGAACGATTTTGTGGACACATGGCGGCAGTTTTATCGGCGGTGATAAATCTATGCTTGATTATTGGGGACCCTATCTGGCCCAGCAGGGTTACAGTTTTGTCAGTATTAATTATTCGACTGCGCCAGATCACCACTATCCGACTCCACTAATACAATTAAATCAAGCCTATCGTTTTTTAAAAACACAGCAGGGCAGCAACCAAATTATCAATTTGAAACAGATTGTGATTGGCGGAGATTCAGCTGGTGCTCAGATCGCTTCTCAATATGCAGCTATTCAGACCAATGCTAAGTTAGCCAAAGCAGTAAAAATAAAACGAATCATTCCTGAATCAACGATCAAAGCAACGCTTTTATTTTGCGGACCTTATGATTTAAAAAGTTTGTCTAAATATACGTCTGCTGAGTATCGCAAATTTGTCGATTATATTGGCTGGGCTTATGTGGGCAAAAAAGATTGGCAAACATCATCTGCAGCTGGCCAGGCATCAACTGTCGATCATGTCACTGAAAATTATCCGCCTAGTTTTGTGACTGATGGCAACTCTGGTTCTTTTGAAATTCATGCAAAGAAACTTATCAAATCTCTGAACAAATACCATGTTGCAAATGAATCGCTTTTCTTTTCAAAGGCAAAATATGGTCAAGTACATCATGAGTATCAGCTTGACTTGACCAGTCGAGAGGGTAAACTATGCCTACAGCAGACAATCATTTTTTTGAAAAAATATGTTAAATAAAAAACAGCTCTTAATGGGGCTGCTTTTTAAATAGATAATCAATGTTATTGGAAAACCATTCCGCCATCAACGACGATCGTTTGTCCGGTAATGTAGTTGGAATCGGATCCAGCTAGGAAAGCAACGGCATTAGCCACATCTTCTGGTTCCGATAATTTGCCAAGCGCGATACCCTTGGCAAATTGGTCCATTCCCCAGTCGTCGTCCTTGCCAGCATTCTGGCCAACTTCATGAGCAATATCCCACATCATCGGTGTCTTAACGATACCGGGTGCATAGGCATTGACCGTGATACCAAACTGAGCCAATTCTTTAGCAGTGGTTTGTGTAATACCGCGAATTGCAAACTTGGTTGATCCGTAAGCAGTTAAATCAGGATTTCCTTGAACACCAGCTTGTGATGTTGCGTTAATGATTTTACCGCCATGTTTGAAGCCCTTGAAGGCTGTTGCAGCTGCTTGAATTCCCCAGACGACACCATCGACGTTGATTTTCCAAGTCCATTCCATGTCGTCTTCAGTAACTTCCATAATTGGAGTGGTTGGTGCCACGCCGGCATTATTGACAACAACGTTTAAATCGCCAAATTTCTCAGTGACAGCTTTCACGGCTGCGAATACCTCATCACGTTTTGAAACATCAGCTTTAAAAGCGAATGCTGTATTTTGGCCATATTCCTGATTGATCTGGTCAGCAACGGCTTGCACCTTATCCAAGTGACGGCCAACTAGTCCAGTCTTAAAACCATCTTTAGCCAATCTTTTGGCAATTGCTTCACCAATGCCTTGACCAGCTCCTGTAACGATTGCTACTTTATCTGACATATTCGCTCCTAATTTTTTTAAATTCATGAATATTTGTAGAATAAATCACAAATGGAATTATAGCAAAAAACAACTTATTTCACAAGGGGAAAACGACCTTGATTGACAGCTGATTAGGAAAACGATATTTAATTATGCTTGATGCTGCTGTTGCTGCATTTTGATGTCATCGATGACATCCTGTAATGAAATTTTCGCCATACGAGCTTCAGCAGTACTTTGGATTTCATCGTAATAGCGACCCAACACAATTGGCATGTTACTGCCGATTGGACAATGCTTGGAAATGTTGCTGTCAACATTTAACAGATGCCGATCAGTGGAAATGGCGCTATAAATATCTCGCAGATTAATTTGATCAGCGCTTTTGACTAATGTTGGCTGAGCAGCACCTTGAACAGCATTCAATAGGCCGGCTTTTTTTAATTTGATCATAATTCTTCGCACCAAACTCGGAGCAGTCTGGAGACTGCCAGCAATTTCCGAACTTGTCACTGGCATGTGTTCATGTAGCGCGACATAAACCAAAATGTGTGTCGCATCGCTTAGTCGCGTATTAGCCGTAAAAAACACATCCTTTCTTAAACACTTTCATGTAATACATTATATAACAAGTTTCCTGTAAAAAAAATAGGCATAAGTGCTTGTTGACAATCATTTTTTTCAGAGATAGAATCTAATTGTTTCTAAAAAAGTAACAAATCTTGTTTCAAAAATAAAAAAAGGAAAATGAATATTATGGTAGATACAACTTATATTGATTTAATGAAGAAAAGGCGTTCGATCAGAAAGATCGGCGATCAATTGACTTTTGGAACGCATGAAATAGCAGACTTAATAGAAAAAGCAATTAAAGAATCGCCAACTGCTTTTAATAATCAGTCCACTCGCGCAATGATTTTATTTGGTCAGTCATCAGATAAGGTTTGGGAGATCACAGCTGATCGTTTAAAAAGTGAGGTACCGAATGCAGATGCTTATGCTGCGACAAAGGCCAAGCTCAATGCATTTAAAGCAGGGTTTGGCACAATTTTATTTTTCACGGATCGACCAACAATTGCACAAAATGAAAAACAATTTGCTTTATATGCTGATAATTTTGCAGATTGGGCCGAACAAGGGCTTGGTGGTGCGCAGCTGAGTGTTTGGACAGCCCTGGCTTTAAACCAAATTGGTGCCAGCAATCAGCATTACAATCCGCTGATCGATGATCAGGTAAAACAAGCTTTTGATGTTCCAAATGGTTGGGTTTTGCGCTCAGAAATGCCTTTCGGTTCAATTGAAGAAACAGCTGCTGCTAAAGATTATATTGATGACGACAGTCGTTTTAAAATTATTGCTGACTAATTTATAGTAAGATGTTTTAAACTATTCTATGGAGGTCAAAAATGGAAAATTATGTATTAAATGATGGACTTGTTTTGCCCAAAGTAGGCTTTGGTACTTTTCAATTAAATGGTGCTAAAGGCGTTAATGAAATGGTTTCTGGCATTCAAAGGGGCTATCGGCTGCTGGATTCGGCTTTTAATTATGAGAACGAGGGTGCTGTGGGTCAGGCTGTACGTTTGTCAGGAGTGGCCCGGACTGATTTGCTGATTGCGTCAAAATTACCTGGCCGGCATTATGCTTATCAAGATGCCATCAATACGATCAAGGAATCTTTGTACCGAACAGGCCTAGACTATTTTGATTTGTATTTGCTTCATTGGCCGAATCCGAAACGTGGTCAATACGTAGCGGCTTGGCAGGCACTGATCGACGCACAAAAATTTGGTCTGATTCGCTCAATTGGCGTTTGTAATTTTCTGCCAGAACATTTGGATAATTTAAAAGCGAAAACGGGAGTTCTTCCGGTGATCAATCAGATCGAGCTGCACCCCTACTTCAATCAAAAAGAACAGCGTGCTTACGATCAGGAAAATCATATTTTGACTGAGGACTGGAGCCCTTTGGGCCGCGCTAGTCTTGTGCTAAAGGACAAAAAATTGTCTGAGATCGCTGCTAAATATAGTAAGAATGTTGGCCAGCTTATTCTGCGATGGGAAGTCCAATTGGGCACTTTGCCGATTCCTAAATCTTCATCGCCGGCAAGACAGGCTGGTAATTTGGACATTTTTGATTTTCAGATCTCCGACGATGATATGCTGGCGATTGACCAATTAAGCAAGCCGGATGGCCGAATTGAAAATCAAGATCCAGCCGAATACGAAGAGTTTTAATTTTTGATCTATTCAAGGAAACAGTAGCCTCTGTTTCCTTTTTATTTGCTTTCAGGCAGCCAAAAAGGGTAGCTGATATGTGAGATTTTGACGTGAAAACAGTCCAATATCATACTTTGGCCATCGACTTGCGCTGTTTGCCTGGAGTTAACGATTAGGTCAAAATCGTTCGTCATGGTCGTATGATAAACAGATTTCAATTTATAGTGGCAATTTCCTAGGATGACTGTGAGAAGATTTGCAAACACCTGGAACAAATTTTTTCTTCGGAACAGAACTAGCTTTAAATTCGGCTCTGTGATACTGGCATCCGGGGCAATTTTTAGGCCGCCACCGAAATAAGGCTGATTGGTCACGGTCAATAAAAAAGCATTCGAAAATTTCTTATTAAAATGGTCCGTTTGAATTTGTGCTGGAAAAGATCGTGTTTTAAAGACACTGATCAAAGCTGCAACTAAATAGGTGATCGCGCCAAGGCCAAGATGATTGAAAAATTTCTTATGTTTGGATCTATTCGCTTCTTGAACTGCGGTGCCATCAAAACCGATACCGAAACTATTCATAAAATAGTGTTTATTAGTCTCGCCATGCAGTTGATAGGCAGCAATATTGACTTGCGAGCTCTTATTTACCTGCAGCAAGTCTTCCAAACCTGCCTGCCATCGACCGGCGGGCCGCATTTTGGCACCTCGGGCAAAATCATTACCAGAACCGGCTGGTAAATAAGCTAGCGGTAAGGGATATTTACGATCAGCATCCAACAAGCCGTTTAATACCTCGTGCAGAGTACCATCCCCACCAAAGGCTAAAATGACGATATTGGAGGGTTTATCTGGTAAATTAGCCGCTAGATCATATGCAAAATCTCTGGGCGCACCAGCATATGTTGAAATTAAGACGGACAAACGAATGTCGCTTCCAATCAAATGATCTTGGATTTTATGCCAAATTTGGCGACCGCGATAATTACCAGCATGCTGATTAACAATTGCGTAAAAATGTGGCTTCATATCCTATAATTGTATGCTTTCGTGTTGATTCTTCGAATTTTGATTTAATTAGCAACTAAATCATAAAAAAAGGTATTTAGTGCATTTTTTCTCTAAAAAAAGTTATTTCGTGTGTTTTTTTAATATTTGTATTATACAAGTGGGGGTTAATTCGTTATTTGTAGATACTTATTAAAAAAAGATTAAGTGAAAAATGTCTGTAAGTTCAAATATTACAAAAGTTAGACGCCCGTTTTCAACATATTGGTATATACAACTAAAATCGTCTGTTACAAAACAACAATATTTTTGATATTTCTAAGTAATTTTTGGCCGGCAATATGGTTGTTGCAATGAAACGAATAAAGTTAAATATTATCGTCAAATCAGCAATTGTTGCTGCAGTTGTCATTCCTGGCCAGATTCAAGCCTCGGCCTTGACAACTGCTCAAGCAGTTTCAGACAATCAAAATAAATTTCAAAAACAAATTAATAAAGCATCAACAGATTGCGCAGGCGAACAAAAATCAATTGGTAATCAATTTGCTATTCGTGCTGCGGCTGATAAAAAAATCGCTGCACAAAAGGAAGCTGCAAATAAAGTTGCTCAAGAAAAAGCAGCAAAAGAAAAGACAGCTCAACAGGCTGTGGCTCAAGAGAAAGCCGCACAAGAAGCAGCTGCCACACAAGCTGCTAAAGAGAAAGCTGCACAAGAAGCCGCTGCTCAGCAGGCTACTGCGGCCCAGACGGCAACTTACACGCAAACAAGCTATCAGGTAAGTTCATCATCAACGACTTCCGGCAGCTATGGCATCACTGGGGATGCATCTAAAGCCTGGATCGAAAGCATTGAATCAGGCGGCAATGAAAACGCTGCTAATGGCCAATATTTAGGCTTGTTCCAATTGAGTTCTCAGGCTGCTGCACAGTATGGCGGTTATTCTGGATCGGCGGCTGATCGTTATGTCGCTGCTCGGTATGGTTCTTGGGCTGCCGCTGCTGCTCATCATCGCGCATATGGCTGGTATTAAGTCGTTAAAATGCTTCAATCAATTGAAGCATTTTTTTGTGTACTGATTTAAAATATAAGTCATGTTTAACGATAGAAAACATTTATTAGTCGTTTCCTTTGATGCTTTGGGCGAATTGGACACGAAAACGCATCTTGATATAATGCCGAATTTGAGGTCCTTGATCGAAAAAGGGACGCATGTACAAAAAGTTTTCGGTGTTTATCCTACTTTGACTTATCCGAGTCATACGACGATCGTGACCGGTGATTATCCCAAAAATCATGGTATTGTGAATAATACTTTGACACAAATCGATCGTGGCTTAGCACCTGATTGGTACTGGTGGGCCAAATATGTGAAAAAACCAACACTGTATCAGCTTGCTCATGCAAACAGGATGGATGTGGCTGCTTTTCTTTGGCCAGTGACAGCTGGTAGCTCGGCCATCAAATATAATATTGCCGAGATTTTTCCGAATCGTATTTGGCAAAATCAATATACGCAATCTTTTCAGGCTAGTTCGCCGTTTTTTACAATTCATATGAACTCAAAGTTTGGCAAACTGCGAAAGGGTATCGCTCAGCCGCAACTCGATGATTTTGTGACGGCTTCAGCTGCTTGGACGATCGAGAAAAAGTATCCTAATTTAACACTGGTTCATTTAGTTGATTTGGATTCAATGCGTCACCATTACGGTGTCGAATCCAAGGAGGCGGTTGCTGCATTAGCACGACTAGATGCTCATTTGGGCATTATGCTGGCTGCTTTAAAGAAAATTCAGAAACTCGATAAGACTAATATCGTGGTACTCGGAGATCATTACCAGATCGATGTGCATGCCATGGTGCATTTAAATTATCTGTTTAAACAGAATTCTTGGCTTGATTACGACCAGGCAAAACACGTGATGACGGATTGGCAAGTAATGGCGAAAACGACTGACGGTTCAAGCTATATTTATTTAAGAGAGCCAAAGAAAGCGGCTGGTATCGCACATTTGATTAAAGAGCATGCTGGTCCTGCAATTGAAAAAATTTATTCGCATGATGAATTGGCCGCGTTAGGTGCTGATCCAAAAGCTTCTTTGATGGTCGAAGCGAAAGCGGGTTACTACTTTACCGATGAAGTTGCTGTCAAAGAAGTGATCGAAGAAGTAGACCCGAACTCAGTGGCACAAACTGATCGTTACAAAGCTGTACATGGTTTTCTGCCAACGAAGAAAAATTATCAAACGACTTTAGTTTTATCAGGGCCTGGTATCAAACCTGCTTTTAAAATAAAATCTGCTCGTCTGATCGACGAAGCGCCGACCTTAGCAAGAATTATGGGATTGGCATTCAAAGAACCGATTGATGGTCAGGAAATTAGCGATGCTTTTATTCAAAAAAACAGCGACTAATAGTTCGAGACTGACCAAAACCGAGTGGTCTTGGATTTTATATGATTGGGCTAATTCCAGTTTTGGCATTATCGTTGTGACAGCCGTTTTACCGATTTTTTTGACGAGCATCGGCAGAAAAGCCGGTTTTTCATCGGCTGATATAAACGCCTATTGGTCTTATGCAAACTCGATCTCAACGCTACTGGTTGCTTTTTCAGCGCCAATTTTGGGTGCTTTAGCTGATTTCGCTGGGATGAAGGGAAGATTATTCAACTTTTTCACAGGACTTGGTATTCTGGCAACGGCTGCTTTGGCTTTGGTTGGCGATCAGCATTTTTGGACACTTTTGATTGTTTTTGTCTTTGCCAATATTGGTTATTCTGCCGCCAATATTTTCTATGATTCTTATCTTATTGATGTCAGCAGCGATGATCGAATGGATAAAGTCAGTTCGACGGGCTATGGTTGGGGCTATATGGGCGGCTTAGTGCCTTTCTTGGCTTTTTACCTGATGGTTTCGATGCACATCTTAAAAGGCAATGGGGCTTATTATACGGCCTTTATTATTGCGGCTGTTTGGTGGCTGATCTGGACGATCCCCTTTTGGCTGAATGTTCGTCAGCAAAATAGTCTTGTGAAACCGGATCGGCCTGTTTTTGCGGCTTATAGCGAAATCTTGCATACGCTAAAACATTTAATGACCACAGATTATCGGCAAATGGCTTTATTTTTGCTTGCTTATTTCTTTTACATTGACGGTATCAACACGATTTTCACGGTAGCATCGACTTTTGGTCTGGCAGTCGGCATCAGTTCGTCAGATCTGCTGATGGTACTGCTGGTCGTTCAGCTGGTGGCTTTTCCGTTTTCGATTATTTATGGCATACTAAGCAAAAAATTCGGCACAAAAAAACTGCTGCTGACTGGTATTATTATTTATCTGTTCATTTCGTTTTATGCCTTGTTCATCCATTCTGTGACGGAATTTTGGATATTAGGTGTGCTGGTCGGGACCTCTCAAGGTGGTATTCAGGCTTTAAGCCGTTCTTATTTTGGCAAACTGGTGCCTAAAGAGCATGCCTCGGAATTTTTCGGATTTTTCAATATTTTTGGCAAATTTTCCGCGATCATTGGGCCTTTTCTCTTTGGTGTCGTTTCTCAGATTTCTGGACAAGTCCAAATCGGTGCCTTTAGTATGGCAATTTTGTTCTCGATTGGTTTGATTATTTTATTGTGTGTCAAAGAAAATTAAAAAAGGGCTTGACCTTCGTCGCTTTTTCCCGTACTATATTAACGTTGCTTAATTGTGACACTGACCATCTGGCTCGATGGTCAAGCGGCTAAGACGTCGCCCTTTCACGGCGAAATCTCGGGTTCGATTCCCGATCGAGCTACTAATAGGCTTTGTACCATTCCTTGGTATGAAGTTTTTTTTGTGCTTAAAAGGCGGTGTATCAAGGTTTTCAGCTATTATTGGAATTGTTAAATCTATAAAAAACGCGAAAGAATAGTACAAACAGTAGAAAATTAGTAAATTGAAATAGTGTTCATTAGTGACTGATAATTAAAAAATTAGAATATGTAGTCTGAATATCTTGATTATTTTGAATGGGTAGACAAGCATTCAAAAATCTCGTGCATATCATTCGGATATTGGATATAATCATTTACGGGTGTCATGGCCGATGCCCAACATTTTTTCATAGTTCACGCTATGGAAGGTCCTCGCTTTATGCGGGGATTTTTTTATTTGCGTCCGCTTTTAAAATGCGGCTATAGCTCGTTTTTGATTAACGTCTGACTTGGCCTCATACTTTTTTATGCAAAACACCAGCTGTTCACAGCGAACTGATATAAATTAATAAAGATGAGTCGTCTCATCGGAGTAAAACAGCTCTGAAAGCGATTCGCTGAATATAATTTGCAACATTTTATCTAATTGAAAGACACCATGGGAGTATTTTGCAATTTGTCCAAGTCTTCCCAAAACACTTGGCCTTCAGAAGAAGAAAATAATTCACCGGTAAAATTCGTTGCTAAATAAAGTAGAACAACATATCGGCCAGTAGCATCATCTTTCTCAAAATCTTTGATTCCTTTTAAAATGGGATCCTTGATCGTCAGGCCGGATTCTTCTTTTGCCTCTCTGATGGCTGCATGCGAAAAACTTTCTTCGCGTTCTACGTGACCGCCAGGCAGGGTCAGCCCTGAAAAATTTGGATTTAATCTGTTTTCAACAACAAGCTGCTTGCTTTGTTGATTATAGATCGCAATGAGATTCGTAAATTCGACTTTTTCCGGTATATGTTTTGCCATCGTTTAGCTCCTAGCTTTATCTAATTTAGATGATCAGATGTTTTTAAGTTCAAAGACATGAGATCCTCGTCAAAATAATATTTGCCATCGAATAAAGAGTCAGTCTCTATGCCATATTTTTGGAAGCCAAGTGCTACGTAAAGTTTTTTGGCCGCCACATTATCTGATGATACAGTTAATCTGAGTTGCTTTAAATGTTTAATTTGATCAGCCTGCTTAATTAAGTGAAGCAGTGTTGTGCGGGCTATGCCTTGGCCTCGATAATTGGTCAAACAATAGACGGAAGTTATTTCTCCCTTATGTCGTTCTTTAATATTTGTGAATCTGTTGAACTTAGCCATCGCTACTAAATCAGTGCCTATAAATGAGCCGACAATGAATTGGTTGCTGCTAACGATCAGCCTAGTTTTAAAACGTTCATCGTTATACTGCTTTTCTTCATCAAAAGTTGATCCAAAAACAGAAGGGTCTGTCGCAAGTGCTGTTAATCGCAGTTTCTTATAGTTTTCAAAATCATTTGTGTTTAGCAGCCTTGTTTCCATGATTAATTAAGTTTAGTTGATTTACGTTATAAAAGCTGTCGTTTTGCTAAACTCACTTATCTTGGTGTCACAGCTAGAAGAAGGCTAATAAATGTGTCACTAAGCCGCTATCCCAAAAAACATATAAACCAATAGCGATGTAACAAAACTTCATAATTTTTTCGCCGTGTTTTGCCATGATCGAAGAAACGATAGGAACTTTGCTCGTCAGCTTGATCAGCCACACAGCAATGATAGTTAGGATCGCAATAAAGATAATCGTTTCGATGAAATGCATGAGACTTTCGCTGACAAGAATTGGCAAAAATATGGATAAATTACACCCTGTGCACACTGATAAATAAGTGATAAGCACGCTGATAGCAGCTGAGTGATGTTGTTTGATCTGATCACTATCATCATCTTTTTTTAAAGCGAGATAGATCGGCAAAAAGCCTAACAGACCAAGCAGCCATTCTGGCAGAAAAACAGTTAAAACTCTGCCGATCAGATAACTCAGACTTAGCAGAATCAAGTTGCCAGCTAAATAGCCAGCCATGACTTCTCTTAGAGGATACTTTTTCACGAGAAATAAGAGCATGAAAAAGAAATCCAAATTAATACTGATAAAAGTCAGCAGTAAAATACCATAATTCATAAAAGAACCTTTCCTATGAAACAAATGACATATGTCGTACTATGCATATGATAACGCAAAATAAAATGATTGGAAATTTGATTTTTAAAATGATTCCGTTATGAGGCAGGCAAGCAATCTAAAAAAAGCCTGACTGACATTAGGTTTTTTATTTTGGCTTTATTTCTATTTAAAACTCAGTTAAACTAGCAGCTTTAAGCTCTTCTTTGTTGTTGATCAAGGTAAACGAGATTAATAACAGATTATTCGGAGAAGTACTCAAGTCTGGTTTAAGAGGCCTGTTTAATTTATTAAACAGGTAGGTCGTTAGCGTTAGTTACGATGCGAGGGTTCAAATCCCTTTCCTTCTCCATAAATTCATGATTTCTTAATGAATATAAACTGTTAATAAAGTAAATAAACCAAAAAAGATGCCCGGATAAATTAGCGATAATTTGTGGGATTTGTATGAGAAACATACGTGAGTGAGCAAATGAAGATGGCGAATTTACTCATAGTTTTTAGTACTTTAATGCGTTTTGCTTCAGACGATTTTTATCTTTCGAAGCTTCGTTATCGACTTTTATAAAATCACCATCGACTACATATTGCGAAAAGAGCGTTGTAAGCGCCTTGTACAACATTATTTCATATGGACTGCAGCATATAATTTCTAATTACGAGGTATCTAGTTGTTTGCAATCCGAACAATAGAAGTGATCTCTGCCAACTTACTAACTAAAAATTAGGTAAAATAGATGAGTAAAAGAAAGCTGGTATGAGCATGAAAGCTGTTGTGATTGATAATTATGGTTCAGCAGATGAACTGCATGAAGCGGAGATCGTGGTCCCTAAAATTGCTGAAGACGAAGTTTTGGTTGAAGTAAAGGCGACGAGTGTTAATCCGATCGATGTCAAGATTCGTCAAGGACTTAGGAAAGCGAACTTTGATTGGCAATTTCCAGTTGTTCTCGGCTGGGATCTATCAGGTATAATCGTACAAATTGGTAGCAAGGTTGCTGATTTTCAAGTTGGCGATGCGGTTTTTGCGCGTCCTGATACCTATCAAGATGCTCGGCGCGGAACTTATGCTGAATATGCCGCTGTTAAAGAAGACAAATTAGTTCTTAAGCCTGAAAACATTTCTTTTGAAAAGGCTGCTGCGATTCCTTTGGCAGGTTTAACGGCTTGGCAAGTGGTCGTCGATCGTTTGAAAATCAAGGCAGGTGAGAAATTATTAGTACAAGCGGGTGCTGGTGGCGTGGGCATGTTTGCCATTCAGATCGCGAAGTATTTAGGCGCTTATGTCACAACAACGACCAGCAACAAAAACCGGCAATTATTGCTGGATTTAGGTGCTGATGAGGTGATTGATTATCATAAAAATAAGATTACAGATCTTTTAAGCGATTATGACGCTGTTTTCGATACGATCAATGCTATCGATGAAGGTCTGGCCATTTTAAAGACGTCCGGCAGACTGGTCACGATTGCTGGTAATCCTAGTGAGGCACAAAAACAGGGACATCCGTCTGCAGAATTTTGGCGTCTTCAGGCTAATGGCAAACAGTTGGCGCAACTAGGTGCTTTAGTTAGTCAAGACAGGATCAAGGTGATTATTGACAGCACTTTCGATTTAACGACCGAGGGTCTTCGGGCTGCACACAGATTAAGCGAGAGCCACCATGCACGCGGCAAGATCGTGATCGTCCCAGGTAATCACGATGACTGATTGACGCCATATCAAACTTGTTTTGCTTAGGGAATCCGGGCAGTAGTACTTGAATATCTGAGTGGTCGCTTTTACTAGCTTGATGCAACCTGTCGTTGCGCAATGTTAGGTTAATTGGTGCGGCTTTTTTAAACAAATTGCTAGACGGATCAGCATGCGGCTGTCAGACTTAAGTTAGGTAATCACAAAGATACCAAATCGAAGTTAAGGGATGGACTGATGCTGAAATTTTCTGAACAATTAAAAAAATATCGCGTGAAAGCTCAACTATCGCAAGAAGACTTGGCAAACAAATTATTTATTTCCCGTCAAGCCATTTCAAAGTGGGAGAGTGGGGATGCGACGCCTGACTTAAGCAATCTTGTTAAGCTATCAGAAATATTGAATATTAGTTTGGATACGCTGGTGCTCGGGGTCAGTGACGAGCAGTCAAAGATTGACCGAAATCAGTTTGCCTATGATCCGACTGCTGGTGTGTATAAAAGGAAGCTTGGACAAATGAATGTTTGGGACTTTTTGTCGCGATTTTGGTGGCTGATTTTTCCTGTTGGTGGTTTTATTTATGGGTTATTAATAAATTTTTTACACTGAACAGCTTGTTTTAAAACCAATTTGATGGGTCGAATATCTCATAGATAAAGTAGCTAAAACTGCTATTAAAATTATGTTTAAAAGCTTTATTGTGGAACAAATATTTCACTGCGGCTGAGATAAGTGAAATCAGCAAAACGATTATCAAATAAACAACTGCAACGCCGAATACCCAAATAATAATGTTTTCTAATCGACTGATCATTATTTAACTATAGTTCCAAAAGGTATTCAAAACGTAGCATCTTTTCGATTATGAAGTGCAGCACAATAACATTAAAGCGAAATTGGCAACCACGAAACAAAATTCGTGACTGTTAATGGTTCCAAAGCACTCAAACGATAGGGAAAATTGGTCAGGTTTGCCTAATTAAGAGCGAGTTAGACCATCTCATGATGGCAAATGCTGTTTCGACTGTATTATGAGCTTTAATTTCGTATATGATGATTGCAATCATTAAAGGTGAAATTTAAGGAGCGTTGGATTCTTGTGTTCAAAAATAAGCTAGTCTTATTGGCAAGTCTTTTTACAAATATGGGTATTGTTCTTATCATGCCGATCACGACGCTTTATATTCATGAGACTTTGCATAAAAGCTTGATCGTGGCTGGTTTTGTTCTGATGACATTTTCGATTGCAATGATAGCCGGTAATTTACTCGGCGGTTTTTTATTTGATCATTGGAAACAGAAATCGTCAATGTATTTCGGCGGCAGTTTGACGGTTTTATCGTTGGGCTTAATCTCAATTTTTCCCATTTGGCAAGTTTATTCCTCGCTCGTGATGGTTTACGGTTTCGGTCTAGGCATTCTTAGCTCGAATATCAACGGCTATTTGGCTTTTTTGCAAGCCGATGATAGCCAAATTTTTAATAATAATTACTGGTTAGCAAGTCTGGGGTCGGGATTAGCGAGTTTTCTTTCGGGAATTTTATTTAGCTTGAATGTCAGGCTTGTTTTTGCTTTTTCGACAGTGCTTTTTTTGGCCACGCTGGTTATTATCAGAACTGCTTTTCATAATTTAGCAAAACATAAATCACGATCGCAAACTCAGGGCAACCGGTCTTTTCATTTAGTTCATCTCAACCAGATCGGTTTTATCTGCTTAGGCTTTGTCGTTGCTTGGATCGGCTATGAGCAATGGAATAGTAATATTTCAACACTCATGGTTGCCAAGGGCATTTCCATTCAAGCCTACAGTCTGTTGTTTACGATCAATGCCTTAGTTCTATTGCTGTTTCAGCCTTTGACCAGATTTATTTTTAAAGATTCTTTTGTTAATGATAAGTTCAGAATCGTGGCAGGAATTTTAATATTTGCACTATCTTACGTCACTATTATTAATGCCGCTGAATATTGGCGCTTTGTAATTGGCATAATTATTCTAACTTTTGGTGAAATTCTGGCTTTTCCAGCAATTCCATCAATGCTGAATCGTTATGCGACTGATAACGATCGTGGTCGTTTTCAATCACTTGGCAGTCTGGCAGGGTCTTTGGGCAGAGCGATCGGCCCGGTCGCTGGCGGCTATATCGTGACATCCTTTAGCTATGAAGGCCTATTTTTACTGATCGTTTTTTTGCATCTTGTGTCGGCTTTTTTGATTTTGACTTTAAAAGCAGAATGAAAATTTTTTTGAATTATTAATACTCGTTTAAATTAAAAACACTAGTATGTGATTCGGGGTTATTTTTGAGTAAGACTGTTAATGGCATTTTTGCAAGTATAGTTAACGAAGATGGACGATGCAGATTCAGTTATTGAGTATATTTTTGATAATCATCGCAATTGTGATTTTAGTAAATTCTCCGCTAGTGAAAACTCAGTCGATTTGCTTTAAATTTGGCATCATTTTATTACTATTGGCGATCGCCTCTATCCGTATTTTTCATTACGACACACAAATGGGATTGAATTTAGATGAGGCAATGGGTGGCTATAATGCTTGGAGTTTAGCGCATTATGGCTTAGATTCTGCTTTGCATGAAAACCCGGTTTATTTATATGCTTGGGGTACCGGAATGAATGTTCTGTATCCTTTGATCGCAATTCCTTTTGTCAAACTGCTAGGTCTTAATTTGATCGCTTACCGTTTGCCTATGGTTCTGTTGAGTATTTTTTCCGCATTTGTTTTGCTGATCGGGATGCTGAAGTATAAATTGCCAAATAAATTGATCATTTTAAGTTTGTTAACGATTTTTTTGAGTCCTTGGTCTATGATGGCAAATCGCTGGGCCTTGGAAAGCAACCTTTTTCCGATTATTTTTTGTTTGGCTGCGGCTGCCTATTTATTTTTTTTAAGTCAGAAAAAGACAGATCGTTTAAAACGGTATATTAGTTTATTTCTGTTTGTTTTCATGATTGCCATTTCTGCTTATGCTTATTCAAATAATTGGTTGATGCTGCCCATTTTTTTCTGCGCTATCTTCTTGTCTTTGTATCTGCATAAACAGATAACAGCACTAGAGATCTTGGGATCTTTTTTAGTCACACTCTTGATCGTGTGGCCGCTTTTGCTGTTTGTTAAAATTAATTTTTTGGGCGGAAAAACAGTCCATTTCTTCATGCTGACTATTCCCAAACTATCCAGTAGTCGCAGTAATTCCGAGTTAGTGATCGGACATGGCCATCTCTTACAGGCTGTTTTCAATAACATTGATCAATTTGTTCGATTGATTGTAACCGGCAATGACCATCTCATTTGGAACTCGTTACCGCAAATTGGTATTTTTTATCCAATAATGTTTGTGTTTGCTTTAATTGGTCTTTATGCTGCACTTTTGAAACGAACTCAGTGGGATGATTTTATGTTGATTTCGTTGATTGCTTGTTTACCAATTATTTTGATCGTCAAAATCAATGTCAACCATTTAAATGCATTGATGCTGCCGATTTTGTACCTTGAGGCACGTGGCTTGGACAGTATTGTGCAGAATCGTCTGCTGAAAATTTCCTTTGCACTCATGTTTTCTGCTTTATTTGTCGTTTTCACGATTTTTTATTTCAAAATTGATCAAACTGACTTATCGCAAGGCCGCACTTTGACACCGGAAGTTCTGGGGCAGGCAGTTCGATTTGCTGATCAACAAAAGACCGATAAAATATATGCAGCTTGTTTTCCCAAGGGCGGCTACGTGATCCCACTGTTTTACACACCGGTCAGTCCAATTATTTTTAATCATGAAAAGGCAGCGGAATCATTCAAAACAGAATCAAATTATTCATCTTATGGCAAATGGTTTTTTAAGACACCACGTCAACTGTCTAAAAATTCGCTACTCATTATGAAAAAAGGTCAAAAGATACCCTTTAGCTTAAAAAACAAAAGGGAGAAGACTTTTGGCCAGTACCGTGTCTATTACTAGGCAGTTTTTTGAAAGATCAACTATGGAAAATCTCGATGAGCACAACATAAAAATCGAAAGAATGATTATTTTTTCAGCGGCTTTTATTGCTTACCTGCTGGCAGCTTTTTTTATTCGTAGCAAGATGGACGTGACCCGCTTTGACATACCCTGGTCCATGCAAATTGTGAAACATTCTTTTAATCTCTACAACAACCGTATTTCTCCCCGGGTGAATTATCCACCGATCATTCCTTTGGTATTGGGTCTTCAAGGCTCCTTATTGCAGCGGCTATCCAATTCTTTTCAGTTGTCCAGTCAGTTATTTAAATTTCTGTGTAATGGTTTTGTGAAAATACCAGCTATTGTCAGCAGTTTTGCCTTTGTCTTTTACTTAGAAAATCAGGGCAAACAAGCCAAAAGAAAACATTGGATTTTGCTTTTGCTTTTTCTCAGTTCACCAGCTTTGATTATGAATATTGCCGTTTGGGGGCAGTTTGATGTCATTATGGTGATTACCTTGTTCTTGGCCTTTTATAACAGTCAGACTGATCGGCTTCATTTAGCTGCTTTTTGGATGACGGTTGCGTTATTATCTAAAATTCAAGCTATTTATTTTTTACCGATTTTCGTCTTATTTTTATTCAGACGCTACAAAATATCAGAACTTATCAGACCTTTTTTAACTGCTAGTGTGACTTTTTTAACTGTTTGGCTGCCTTTTATGATTGCTAACCACAATTTGTTTTTACCGATAAAGTTGTATTTTTCAGCTGCTGCAAGGTATTCAACGATTAATGATCATGCTTTTAATTTATGGAGTATTTTTTATCCTTATTCAGTGAAACTAGTACCATCGTTAAATGACAGTTTTTTATTTGGTATTTCCTTTAGAGCCCTTAATATTATGTTTTTATTGGTTATTTTGACGATTATTATTTTAGCCATTTGCAAATGGCATATGCCGATCAATCAGGCACTGTTTCTTTACTCTTTATGGATTTTTACTTTTACGATGCAGCAACATGAACGTTACGAAATTACGAGCTTAGCTTTTATTTTTCTCATCTTCATGTTTCAAGATAGAACCAAATTTGTTGATTTAGTCATTTTTGAAGCGCTAAATGTGTTGATTTTGCTGAATCAATTAAACGTTTATTTGGTACGTTCTCTTTCGATCGGATTCAGTGAACCTTTGGTGCTGTTTTTATCCTTATTTTCAGTTGCTTTGACTGTCTATATTTCTGTCTATCTGATCTTACAAAATCGATCAGCACACATTGACCATCATCACAAAAGCAAAGAGTACCTAAGTGAAATCTAAAGCGACTGATTATTTTGAGTTTGTCATCTTTGCGTCAGTGCGTGGTCTAAAAATCTTGACAGTCGATTAAATTGATGTATGATTAATGCATAACATGTAACTTTAAAAGTTACTTGTTTCAATTTAGTCAACCATTAGGAGACAGGTTATGAAAATTAGTATTTTTGGTCACGGCAACATGGGCAAAGCGATTGGCGAAAATTTCACTAAAGCCGGAAATGAAGTTGAATTTATCGGACACGATAGCGCAGCTGATGCCTTTGGTGAAATTGTCATTTTAGCGGTACCGTATTCATCGATTACTGATATTATTGGCAAATATGCCGATAAGCTGGCAAACAAATTAGTTGTTGACATTACAAATCCAGTCGACTTTGCTAGCTTTGATAGCTTAGTGGTACCAGCAGACAGTTCTGCAGCTGCGGAAATTGCTGCTAAACTTCCGAATTCCATTATTGCTAAAGCTTTTAACACAAATTTCGCTGCAACTTTAACATCTAAAAAAGTTGCGAATAAAGAAACAACAACTGTTTTAATTGCTTCGGATGATAATGATGCTAAAACAAAATTCATCAGTGCTTTGAGCGGCAGCGGCTTGAAAGTTATTAATGCCGGTGGATTGAAACGAGCACGAGAACTCGAGGCAGCTGGTTTTCTGGCCATGACTTTGGCTGCCAGTGAACAGATCGGTTGGGATGGCGGACTGACTGTTTTGTGAGAGTAGCGTAAATGACAAATACATTTCAAAAACAATCTTTTTAAAGGCTGTTTTTATTTTATAAACAATTGCAATGTTGCTGAAGCAGAACACGATGAAAATTCAAGCTTCAGATCTCTTAATGAGTAACTTTTAAAGTTACATGAATTCATTGAAAGCACGACTAATTGAAGTTGTTTATTATAATTTATGTATGGCTCAATGCTGGACGATCAATTTTAAAGGAGCAGCTATGGAAACAAAATTACGCGCACTGGAACGAGAAGATCTACCGCATATTCATCAATTAGATAATGAAAGAGCAACAATGGCTTTTTGGTTTGAAGAACCATATGAATCTTTAGATGAACTGACTAGCTTATACGACAAGCATATTCATGATGAACGGGAACGACGTTTTGTTCTTGATGCTGATCATCGCTTTGCCGGCATTTTGGAATTGGTCAGTATTGACTATATTCATCGAACAACTGAAATTCAGATTATCATTGATAATAGTTTTCGTGGACAGGGGTTAGCCATGATCGCGATGCAAAAAGGATTAGATTATGCTTTTAATACTTTGAATATGTACAAAGTTTATTTATATGTTGATGTGGACAACGTTAAAGGACTGCATGTTTATAAAAAATTGGGTTTTGTCGAAGAGGGCAGGCTGCGCAAACATTTCTTTACGAATGGTAAATATCATGACAGTTATATTATGGGTATTTTTAGAAATGAGATCATTGCGCAGCCGTAAAGTTGATGATCAACGCTAAATAAAACAAAACCTGTTCGATAGGGACAGGTTTTTTAATTTATTCTTTATTTTTGACTATTTTTTTAAAAAATATCAGCAAACATAATATGAATCCGATCGCAGCAAAGGCCTTTGAGAAACCGAACTGATCGATCAACCAGCCAATTGATGGAAAGCAGATGATCATTGAAATGGAAAAAAGCATACTGGCAGCACTTAATAATGTTGCTCTTTGAGCGCTGGGAATAATTTGATTATAATAATTGCTAAAAAGCGGCTCGATAATTGCCATTAAGATATTGATCAGCAAGTAAACTAGAACCAAATTGGCTAGTTTCTGCCAAGCCGAAGACACTAGAAACAGCGTTAGGCAGGCCGTTAATCCATTAATGAGTGTGCTACTAGAAAAATGTTTTTCTAACCAAGGCGTTAATTGTACAGCTGCAATATCTAGTACAGTTGCTAATAACATCAACAATGATATTTGAATACCATTAAGGCCTCTGGCGTTCATGACTGTCTGAAAGTAAAAATAATAGCTGGCTCCGATGGCAGTAAAAGCAGCTTGGAAACACATCAATCGCAGAAGCTGTTTCTGCTTAATTAAGATATGACCAGTTGATTTAAGGATGATTGCCATTTTATCGGGAGCGTTGCTTTTATTCTTCAAAATAATTGTTTTTTCAACAGTCATAATTGGCAACAGCGCCAACAACGAGCTGGCAATGACGATCCAATAAGTAAGGCCAAAGTGCCAATGTACGAAAAAGCCGGCAACTGCCAGGCCGATCGCTGTCGATGCTTCAATTAGACTGTTGACAATTGCGATCACCTTTGGATATTTGGCAACTGCTTTTTGGCTGGCTAAGGATTCGTACATAAAAGCATCAATAGTGCCTGATTGTAGGTTATAAGAAAGGGCACTAATGATAAAACTAAACATATAATCATAAAAATTAGTTGCTAGCAGCATAAGAACAGCACTGACGATTGCCGCGGTTCTGCTGCCTATCAGTGCCCTTTTATAGCCAAACCGATCGGCGATCGTACCGGAAGGCAGTTCACAAATAAAACTCGTTAGATGAAAAATGCTTTCGCAAAGACCGATTTCCGTTAATGAAAGTCCTTTTTGACCAAGATACAAAACCCAAAGGCCATTAATTCCAAAATATGACCAAAAAACGTAAAGATAGCCCCTGACAATATTTTTTGAGTCAGAGTGAAAAATTTGATGCTTTAACATGATTTTCTCCATTGTCTTAACTGACAGTGAAGTTAAAAAAAGCCGGCCTAATGGCCGGCAATGATGAATGATTGTCACTGACAATTAGTTTTAAAATTTAATTTTTTCAAAAAAGGGCACAATCGTCCCCTTGACTGCTTCGATATTGATTATCGAGTGGATTAAACTTATCCAACTAATTGAATTGTTAACTTTGATTTCCATGACAAATTCACTTATTTTAAGGGTACCATCTGTTTTGATGCAAAACAATTATGACTGCCAGCCATGTTCGAGCGTATTTTTAATTTTTTATGCGAGCATGCTAAAATGAATTATTATTTTTGAAGGAGATATAACCATGAATCCAGAGAAAGCACAGGATGTTTGGAAGGATGTCGGTGAACATGTCCAATTTACCGTTTTGAAATTAAATAAAAAAGATCCAGAAAAGGATCGTTTGGCAATTCAAGTCTTTGCAGACAGGTCGCAGGCAATCATCCGTTCATTAAGAATTCGAGATTCCCATCTATTGGCTGATTCAGGTTTGAAAGTTGCTTTTGGTTTTAGCAATAAGGCTTGGGAGTATCTGTTTCCACATGCAGCTAAACCAAGGGAATTAGAAAATTATAGCGGATTGAAAGGTCCAAAGTACCAAATGCCAGCCACTGAGGGCGATATTTTCTTTCATATCCGCGCTAGTAATGAGGCCGTTGTATATGAAGCGCAAACGCAATTTCGCCGCTTTTTAAAAGACGTGACTGAAGTTGTTGACGAGACGAAGGGATTTCGTTATTTTGAGGGTCGGGCAATTATTGGTTTTATCGATGGCACCGAGGCGCCTGCGGCCGAAGATGCTGCCGATTATGCCTTAATCGGTGATGAGGACCCAGATTTTATAAATGGTTCTTATGCTTTTGCGCAAAAATGGCTTCACCATATGGATTTTTGGAATAGTTTGAAAACCGAAGATCAAGAAAAGGCTGTTGGGCGGGAAAAGTTCAATGATCTGGAATTGGAAGATTCAGATAAATTCAAAAATGCCCATAATATTAGTTCGAAAGTCGAGATTAATGGCATTGAACAAAAAATCATCCGCATGAATGTGCCTTTCTCGGATCCAGCATCAGGTGAAACCGAACCTATTTTATGGGTTATGCCCGGCACTGGACTGTCACGAAATTGATGCTTGAACAAATGCTGTCGACCTCAGATTTCCTGCTAAGTTTTTCGGATATCGTTTCCGGCCAGCTTTTCTTTATTCCTTCGCGTGATTTAATTGCAAAAATCGCGAACGGCGACCTTGATCAATGATTTAATTTCGATTGATTTTTGTTTGTTAAATAGCTTATAAAATAATTGCTTTGATTTTTTTTAAATCATTGTTTCTTTGTTTTGCATTGCGATCTTCAGCATTAAAATTGACGATTTTAAAATCTTTGATTCCCATTTTGCCAAAAACGCCGCGTTTTAGCATTTTGCCGACCGGGTCGCCATAATGCCACCTATAAATTGTATTCGGGGTACCGATGGCTGTTAAAACACGGATCCTAGTTTTGTTTGGAAGCAGGATGCGATGGCCGGCGATCTCTTTTATCTGTCCTTTAGCGAATACCTTATCAATAAATCCCTTTGTCATAGCCGGCATCATTTCCCACCAAATAGGGAAAACGAAAATAATTTCGTCAGCAATTTTGAGCCGCTCAAAGTAGTCCTGGCTTATTGGATCAACAAAGTCTTTTGTTCGCCAATTGAGCAAATCCTGTTTTCTAATCACGGGATCAAAATGATCGGCTTGCAGATCAATGATATCAACGCTATGGCCGGCAGCTTGCAAGTCATTGATTGCTTGTTGTGCAAGGGCAGCTGAATAGGAGCGATTGTGTTCTTTATTATGGCTAGCTGAGAGTGTATATGGATGGTCAAATACAAGAATTGTTTTCATGCCGATAGCCCTAAACTTTCTTTTTTATATTCCAAAGAATATACTTATTATTGTATTCGGATCAGAAAAAGTCAATATATATTCCGAGGAATTTATTTATGGATCATTTACAAAAAATAAACCATGAACTTCGCCGTTATCGAGATTACGACAACACAAAAAGAATCAGACTTTTTTTATTAAAAAACGACGTCACTGATTTATCCCGATTTGCGGCATCGCTTTCGATTTCTGACTTAGATGTTTTAAGCACAGTTGCTCATTATCGTGATTCGCGAATCTCAGAAATTGTCGATCATTTATCTTTGACCCAAGGCGCGGTTTCAAAAATAGTTAACAAACTTTCTGGGCTTCGATTGATTGAAAAATATCATCAGCCTAATAATAAAAAGGACACCTATCTAAAAGTCACGACGGTTGGCGATAGAGTCCATACTTTGCATGCAGAGTATCACAAAGAAATGGATCAGCAGTTATGCGATTTTTCCAAACATTTCACTGATGAACAGCTGGTCCTGGTTGGCAATTTTTTATCCTCGGTCAACCATATTCGTGAAGGAACCTAGCCGGTCGGTTGCCTTTTAAAAGACCGAAGATGCCTTAAGGAGGATTTTCAAGAAAAATTTAAAGGAGGAAAAATGTCTGATTTTTTTATTGAAACACAAAAAGCAAGTGTGAATTTACCTTTGAATGGTCGAGCAAAAGTTTTCATGTTTGGCGTGCCTAGCTACAGCAACATGGGTGATCAAGCTGTTTCGTTAGCTGAAAGAAAATATTTTGAAAATGAATTTCCAGACTATCAATATATTGAAATCATGGATTACGACAACGCTGCCGCTATTAAGGCTGTTCAGAAAATAATTACGTCGCAGGATATCGTTGCTTATACAGGTGGTGGCAATATGGGTAGCTTGTATACGAATATTGAACAAGATCGCCGTAAGGTATTTGCTAGTTTTATCAACAATTTGACGATTTCTTTTCCACAATCTATTTTTTTTGAAAAAACTGAAAAGGGCGAAAATGAAAAAACCTTAAGCAGAATTGCTTATGAAAAGAATCCTAATCTAGTTTTGATCGCACGCGATGCTCAGAGTTATCGCAAAATGCAGAAGACATTTAAAAACCAGGTTATTTTTACACCTGATATGGTCCTATATTTACAAGCACAAAAATTTGATTTGAAACGGCATGATACTTTATTTGTCTTTAGAAACGATGGTGAAAAGGTTGTGCAAGAGCCATTGATCGATTCGATCAAACACATGCTGTCTGATTCAGACTCGATTCACCAAACTGATACTGTTTTAGCATCAACTAAGCAGGTCACACCAGTTACGCGGGAAAAACTTTTTATTGATGAGCTGAAAATGTTTGCCAAACAAAAATTGATTATTAGCGATCGATTTCATGCGATGATTTTTTCTGTTTTGACTGGCACACCTTGTCTACTGTTTGGCAACCGTTATGGTAAAGGCAAGCATGCTTATTTTGACTGGCTGGAAAATATTGATTGGGTCAACTATACGGATGAGGAAGATCTGGACCGGATTCAAGCGGAAATAGTTAAAATATCTGAAGCTCAAGTTCACCAATACAACTTGCGGCCTGTTTTTAAGCCTTTGCACGATCTGATCGCGGTTAGATAAATGGCGATTATTTGCTAGTTTTTAAAATAAATCTTCATTTAATCTTTTATTTGTATAATTCCGTTTACAACGACAACTGAACATTTATTGCCCTATCACTTGATTGGGAGAAGCTGTATCTTTTAAAAGATCTAAGGAGAAAATCATGACAGAAAAAATTTCTAGTGTTTTCAAGGATTTCGCTTTCAAAGATTCGCAATTGACTTTATTGGCTGGTCCGTGTGCGATAGAATCTTACGATACCTGTGCTCAAGTAGCGGAAAAATTAAAAGAAATTACAAATCGTTTGCACATTAATTATGTTTTTAAATCTTCTTTTGACAAAGCTAATCGCAGTTCTTCGGAGTCGAATCGTGGTAGCGGTCTTGAGGCTGGTCTTACGATCCTGGAAAAAATTAAAAAGGATTTTGATCTGCCGATCGTGACTGATGTTCACGAGTCCTATCAGTGCGAGCCCGTCAGTCAGGTAGCTGACGTGTTGCAAATTCCAGCTTTTTTGAGTCGACAAACGGATTTATTGTTAGCTGCTGCTAAAACTGGCAAAGTCGTCAATATTAAAAAAGGTCAATTTATGGCACCAGAAGATATTAAATCGGCGACTGAAAAAATTTCGCCAATAACTTCTAAGATATTAGTCACTGAGAGAGGAACAACTTTCGGTTATCATCGACTAGTTGTTGATATGACCGGTCTGATCACGATGCGGGAAGCTGGTTTTCCGGTCATCTTCGATGCAACACATGCGGTTCAGATCCCTAGCGCCTATGGCGGCCATTCCGGTGGTCTGCGGGATTACGTTTTCCCATTAATGCGAGCCGCTTTATCTGTTGGTGTTGATGGTATCTTCGCTGAAGTTCATCCAAACCCGCCCAAAGCGATTTCGGATGCAGATAATCAACTTTATTTAAGCAAAATTGAAGCAATATTGGAAACAGCCAATCAGATCTTCCAAGAAAATTTGGCTAGCAAAGAAGCGAGGGCGGCTGATGGCTTACTTTGAGATTGCGCGCGATGTATTTGCTCAAGAATCTGCTGAATTGGTTAAAGTAGCTGCTCGTTTAGACGAGCATTTTGATCAGCTGGTTGATCTGATTAATCAGACGAGCGGACGTGTGATCTTCATCGGTATTGGTAAATCACAAATCATTGCTGAAAAAATTTCAGCGTCTTTCTCTTCGATTTCTGTCTCAAGTTTTACCGTTGATGCGGGCACAGCTTATCATGGCGATCTTGGTCGCGTTTCACAAGATGATCTTGTGATTTTTGTGTCCAATAGTGGTGAAACGCAAGAAGTGGTGCAGACACTTTTTGCATTACAAACGATTTTTCCTAAAGGTCTCAATACGGTTTCGTTAACCGGCAACACGCGATCTACTTTAGCTGTGAATACGAATTTAACCTTTGACGTTGGTGTTACTAAAGAGGTCGACGTTACGGGTCTGGCACCGACGGCTTCAACGACTGCGACCTTGGTTTTCGGGGATGCACTTTTGCTTGCTTTGGAAAAAAGCCGGTCCTTTAATCGTAATCAGTTTGCTTTGTATCATCCAGGAGGCTCGATCGGGCGCCTGCTGCTTCAAAGAGTTAAACATGTGATGCATAGTAAAATCCCTTATGTCAATGAGGATACACCTATCAACGATGTTATCTATCAGATCAGTGATTACGGCATCGGTATGACTTTGGTCAAAGACAAAAAAACAGGTAAAGCAATTGGAATTGTGACTGATGGTGATATCAGAAAAAAATTCTTGTCAGTTCAATCGGTCAAAAAATCAGTTGCTGCTGATTATATGACGAAAGGATTTATTAGTATTAATCAAGAAAAACGCAATAAAGCAGCTTGGCAGCTCATGGCTAGTCATGATGTTTCTAATTTAGTTGTTTTGGATAATGATGAAAATGTTGTCGGCATTGCAACGATTCATGATGTGCTGTGAAGTTTATTGCTGATCGGTTGAGAAACTGTTATGCTTAGCTAGGCACTTGGAACGGTGCCTGTGAAAACTGAAAATGTTTTCGAGAATACTCAGTCAGCGATGATTGGGTATTTTTTTTAAAAAGATTATTGAAAGCGCTTCCTTTTTTAGACAATAGCTGCTATACTATAGATAGGGTTAAAAGAGATCAAAACTAGTGACTTGAGTTCACGGACAAAGATTTCTCGCATGAGCAAATTGGATCTCACAAGACCCGGAGCGGTTCCATCAACGTTTAGTGACATGAACAGTGAAGTTTGTAACTTTAATGTAAACAGTCAAGTAAATGTATAACAGTTTTGGAGAGTTGGGTAAAACCATATGATTCGTCACTGTTGGTGGAACTGTTTTTTGTGTAGAGAAGTAACTAATCATTTTGTGATAAAAGTTAAAATGAAAGACATTTTTTGCAAAAAAAGATGACGCATGTTTTAATACATATAGTTGTAATCGTTTAACAGCTATCGAGCAATACGAAAGCAGTTGAAAACTGGTGTTTGTACTTTTTGGGTAGTTTTTAAATGTGTTATAACGGTTCGACTGATTAAAACTATTTTTTAAATTCAAAGGGAGACCATCATGAACTATATCAACACGCAATTAGCAGATTTTGAAGTGAACGCTTATCAGAAAGGCGAGGTCAAAAAGGTCTCAAAAAAAGATGTGCTTGGCAAATGGTCGATTTTTTTCTTTTATCCAGCAGATTTTTCATTTGTTTGCCCAACCGAATTAGGTGATCTGCAAGATCATTACGATGCTTTTAAAAAGGCCAATGCTGAAATTTATTCAGTTTCGGAAGACAGCGAATTTGTGCATAAAGCTTGGTCTGAAGCGACGGACACGATAGGAAAAATTCAGTATCCAATGTTGGCAGATCCAGCCGGGAAACTGGCACGATTCTTTGATGTTCTTGATGAAGATGCTGGTCAAGCATTTCGTGGCGTTTTCATCATTGATCCGGAAGGCAAAATCAAATCTTATACGATCAATGACATGGGTATCGGCCGCAATGCTGAGGAAATTCTGCGGACTTTAGAAGCAGCTGAATTCGTTGCACTGCATGGTGACAAAGTCTGCCCGGCTAATTGGCATCCTGGTGATGATACGATTTCACCAAGTTTGGATCTTGTTGGCAAGATTTAAGGAAAGCGCCTTGTAAAATGACAGAAAAACATGTTTATGACACGATCATTGTTGGTGCCGGTCCAGCTGGTTTGTCGGCGGGTATTTACGCTGGAAGAGCTGCTTTGGACACCTTGCTGATTGAAAAAGATCAAGTGGGCGGTCAGGTAACAACAACTTCTGTTGTGTGGAATTATCCAGCGGCTCAAGAAATCAGCGGCAGCGACTTAGCGGCTCGTATGCAGCGGCAGTTATCTCAATTTGCTGTTCCGATTCAAAAAGATAATATCGAGTCTTTTGATTTAAATCAGGATGTCAAAGTTTTGCATGGAAAAACGGATCACTATGCTCGCAGCGTTATTTTTGCTACTGGCGCTAATCCGCGTAAAGCTGGTTTTATAGGTGAGGACCAGTACCGAGGCCATGGGGTTGCTTATTGTTCAACTTGCGATGGCGATCTGTTTAGCGGCTTGCAAGTGTTTGTTATTGGCGGCGGTTATTCGGCAGCAGAGGAAGCTGATTATTTAACTAAATTTGCCCGGCATGTCACGATTATTGTGCGTGGATCAAAATTCACTTGTGCAAAACTGACGGCCGCTCGTGCTTTAAATAATCCGAAAATCAGTATCAGATATAATACGATTTTAGAAAAAGTTTCTGGTGACCAGTATTTGACTCAAGCTGTTTTCATTGATCAAAAAAACCATGAAAAGACAAGCTATCATGTTCAACAGGGCGATGAAACTTTTGGTATTTTTGTTTTCGTCGGGACACAGCCGGCCAGCAGCCATTTAGCTGATGTGCTGGATCTTGATGATCAAGCTTATTTAAAGGTGACGAGTCAAATGGCTACGAAACTACCAGGTGTTTTTGCAGCCGGCGATGTGGTAGCAAAATCCTTGCGCCAAATCGTGACTGCCGCAGCCGACGGTGCTTTAGCGGCAACTTCGGCCGAAAGCTATGTCAGTGCACAAAAGGCACGCCTGGGGATTCCGATCGTTCAAAAAACAGTTGTGAAGACAGCACCGCAGCAAAGCCGGTTGGATGATAGCAACCATGAGGCTGCTCATGACCGACAGACAAAGTGGTTTTCTGAGCAGATCAGGGCCCAATTAAAGCCGATTTTCGCTAAATTGACGCGGCCGCAGGTTATCAAGGAACTTTCGGATTCGTCTGTTAAAAGTCAGGAACTGACTAGTTTTTCTGAAGAATTATGTTCACTGGATTCGCATCTAAGCTTTGAAAAAGTCGAAGTTCCAGATCAACAGCAGGCTGGATTGTTACCAGCTTTGATTCTATTAGATGAAAATGGCCAGGATAGCGGTTTGCGTTTTAGCGGTGTGCCAACAGGCCATGAATTAAATTCGATCGTGTTGGCTATTTATAATTTAGCTGGACCTGGACAACATTTAGCAGCTGATTTAGTGAAAAGAATCAAGCGACTGCCAAAAATGAATTTGCAGATCGGTGCTTCGCTGACTTGCCACTTTTGCCCAGACGTTGTCTCGGCGAGTCAAAGGATCGCATCTATGAATCCCGTGGTTAGTGCTGAGATGATCGATTTACAATTGTTTCCTAAAATCAGACAGGCTAAGAAGATCATGAGTGTTCCGGCTTTTATGATTGACGGCGGTGAGGTAACTTTCGGCAGCCAAACGATTGATCAGATCGTTGACCTTTGTGAAAAAGCTGCAGTGAGCGTGTAATCGAGATATAAAAAAGAGATCAAACAGTGAAAAACTGTTTGATCTCTTTTTGTGTTTGTTGGAAATTAAATACGATTCAAATATCGTTTTAAAAATTCTTGTGTGCGTGGATTTTCAGGTTGGCCAAAAATCTGCTCGGCCGTGCCTTTTTCTGCGATAACACCATTGTCCATGAAAACGACATGGTCGGAAACATCTCGGGCGAAACCCATTTCATGTGTTACGAGGATCATTGTCAGTCCTGTATGTGCCAGATCCTTCATGATATCTAAAATACCGTCAACCATTTCTGGGTCCAAAGCACTAGTTGGTTCGTCAAACAGCATCAGATTAGGGGACATCGATAGCGAACGCGCAATCGCCACACGTTGTTTTTGGCCACCAGACAGTTGCGCTGGCTTGGCTTTGACATAAGGTCCCATACCGACACGTTCCAATTGTTTCAGTGCGATTTTTTCAGCGCTTTCCTTATCCTTTTTCAGCACGGAAATTTGTGCAACCGTGCAATTATCTAACACATTTAAATTGTTAAATAAGTTGAATTGCTGGAAAACCATACCGACTTTGGCACGATATTGAATGCGATCAAAATCATCATCGAGAATGTTCTTGCCTTCATAAATGATTTGCCCATTAGTTGGTTCTTCTAACAGATTTAAACAGCGCAGCAAGGTTGATTTGCCGGAACCTGAAGCACCAATGATCGTCAGGACTTCACCATTTTGTACTTCTAAATCAATATCTTTTAGAACTTCATGCTGACCAAAGGATTTTTTTAAATGCTTGATCGTTAAAATATTTTTATCTGTCATTTTAATTATTCTCCTTTGATCTTTGGTGTCGCAACTTGAAATTCATTAGTCATTAAATCATAATTTTTCGGTCCCTCAAGATGTTTCTCTACCAGACGGAAAATTCGCGTGATCGTGAAGGTCATCACCAGATAAATCAGCGAAATTGTCAAATAAGTGTGGAAGAATTGGAAGTTCTGTCCGGCAATTGTTGATCCAGTAAAGAATAATTCGGAAACAGAAATAATACTTAGTACTGAAGTGTCCTTGATGTTAACGATAAATTCATTTGTGACAGCAGGAATACTATTACGGACTGCTTGTGGTAGGACGATTTTTCTCATTTGCTGAAAATGCGTCATACCAAGGGAACTGGCAGCTTCGAACTGGCCTTGATCAATGGAAATAATACCGCCGCGAATGATCTCAGCTAAATAAGCTCCGGTATTGATCGAAACAATAATCAGTGCTGAAGTCGTTCGGTCAAAATTAATATTAAAGACTTGAGCGGCACCATAGTAGAAGACGGCTGCCTGCACGATCATCGGTGTGCCTCGGAAAATTTCAATATAGACTGATAACAGCCAGTTGATAAAGTTGATCGACCAGCGCTTTGCCCGTTTTTTAGGCCTTGGGATCGTCCTGACAATACCGATCAACAAGCCAATCACGAAGCCGACGCCAGTGCCGACGATCGCCAGCAAAAGTGTCATTAAAATGCCGCTGATCAGCATGCTGCCATATTGCTTCCAAATGTTAATAAACCAATTACCTTGCGAGTCGCTTTTCGGCTGATTGATAACGGCATTTTGCATTAGCTGTGTCCGCTTTTTAAGCGAGATACTAGCTAAAATCTGATTGATCTTACCTTCGAGCGGATCATTTTTTTTCAGGCCGATGGCTTCTTGCGACTCTTTTGTATTTAATTTAAAACCGCCTTTAACAGACAGATCCACGTATTTAGCGTTTGGATCAGCTGTGGCCATGCTTAAACCTTCAGGCAATTCAGCAACATAACCATCGATCGTCTTGGACTCTAAAGCCACTCGCATCGAAGCAAAGTCTTTCATAGCGGGTTCTTTGATCGCGCCTTTGATCTGATCAATCAAACCATATTGGACCGTACTGAGTTGTGCAGTTAATTTAGCTCCTTTAAAATCTTTTAAATTTTTGGCACTAGCAAACTTGCTGTTTTTATTGACGACGACGATTTGTTTGGAATTATAATAAGCGCTCGTAAAATCGATCGTTTTTTCTCTTTCCGGGGTCGGCGTCATGCCGGCAATAATCGCATTGATCCGACCAGAAGTCAGAGCAGGCAATAGGCCATCCCATTGTGTTTTGGCAACGACGACTTTTTTGCCCAATTTTTTAGCGATCAATTTAGACATTTGCACGTCATATCCATTTGCATACAGGTTCGATCCTTGAATTGGCACGGCACCGTTGCTATTGTCTTGCTGAGTCCAGTTGAAAGGCGGATAGTTAGCTTCCATACCGACTAAATAAGTGCTGTTGCTTTTCTTGGCCGCCTGAGCTTTCGTTGCCGTTGTGATGCCGGCAAAAATTGAAAGTCCAGCTAATAAAGCTGCTATGGACGTCGCAAAAACATGTTTCTTTTTCAAATGCATTTTCCCTCCTAAAATAAATCCCAAACAACAAAAAACTCTATTAATCCTAGAGATCAATAGAGGTAAAAGGTATTTTAAATTAACAAGGCAAATTCACCCTCAATTAATAGCACCCCCTAGTTTCCTAGGACAGTCCATGCAGTATTTCCACATGGCCCAACAAAAATCAATCTGTATTCATGACTTCGTTTCGGCGATGATCCTTGCAATTGCATCATTGTGAATACCCACTCAGCAATTTTCGTGATGACCGCGCCTCTATTTTATTGCGTTTTCGATTTGCGAAAATTATATTATTACTTGTTTGGCAAGTCAAATTTTGACAGGAATTATTGTTTAAACTGACGCATGGCCTCTGCTAAATGCACCATGTTTTGGACAAGACGTTGATTGAGTGCCTGAACACCATGTTTATCAGCCAAATCAGCGATCCAACCATTGATATAATCGACCTCTGTCGCGCGTCCCTTGGAAAAATCCTGGTACATAGATGGATAGTGCAGGGGATAAGCCACTTTTGAAACATAGTCAACTTGTGCAACCATTTGATCACGTGTCTCTAACAATTTATAGCCGGCTGCATCCGCTGCATCATAAGCTTCATTGACAAGTGGACGCGCGATACCCTCGAGGAAATTATCATAAGCAATTAATTCACCCATTCGTGATTGGAACATTGTCGCAATTGAATTTTCAACTGAATTGAAAAAGACTTTTGTCAATAAAGTCCCCATAAAATTGTGTGTCGTCGATGGGTTGAGATTAGCTGCTTGAAAATCTGTTTTGACCTGATCAAGTGTGTCTGAATCTTTTTCGGTCAGATTAATATAGACTGAAGAACCGGCGCCTTCAGTACCCATGAAATCAACATCACCATAATCATTTAAGACGGTCGCGATCATGGCTGTGCCGCCGATGATGTGATCATCTGTGAAATATTTCTGTAGTTTTTCAATGTGGCCCATACCGTTCATAGCGCCCAAAGCTGTTTGATGAGCTTTGAATTTAGGCGCTAAACGATCTAAGGCATCTTGTAACTGCATTTGTTTCATGAAAAAGATCCAAACATCTGGATCACCTTGGTATTCTTCGGGTGAATAAGCATTGATCTTGACTAAATGCCTATCCTTGTGGTCACGGCTTTTCCAAACCTGATCACCCTGTGCATGGATCTTGTCGAGACTCGCTTGAGTTGGCTCAACAAAGTCAACTGGAACACCTGCATTATATTGCAACAAAATGCCATATCTTAGTCCCATTGCTCCAGCACCAACAACTGCATACTTCATAATTACTACGCTCCTTTTAATATAAATTTCACATAGTGTACACCATTGTTATGCGATTAGCAAATTCTTGCGCTTTTGAATCAATCAAGCAATGTTTTCCTTTATTTTGAGGCACTAAAAAAGACACTCAGGTGAAAAAATGGCGTGTCTTCTTCACTAATACGAGCATCAATCATGCGGACTTTTTTTGGCCTTATCTTGTGCGTGCTTGTGCTGTTTATAAGCCTTTTTATCGGCACCGATCACGTAAATGGCTTCTTGCATTAATTGTCCGTCAGCATCTTTATAGCTGTGCTGGCCAACATGCAGCAATTTCCAGCCCGCGATCAAATGCTGGTTGACCTCTGAGTTAGCTGTATCGCCCTTGAATTCCAATGTGAAAACGATATCGTTCATTTTTTCTCCTTTCTATTGAGCCGTCTCAACAACTCAATTTTACTTTGAAAGGGGGTGGCCATCAATTACTAGATATTAATTTCACAGCCAATGCTGATCGCTTTTGAGATAAGCGATCAGCTTGGTAATCAATGTCTTAACATCGCTATCTTGCTCATGCTGAGGCGTTAGCAAGTACAAAGGACGGTGAAAATTACTATTTAATTCTTGAAAAGGAATTTTTTTGGTCAGTGTTTTTTTTGAAACGATTGATTGCCCAATGCCGTTTTCTAACATGGCAACGATAATCGTGTTACTGCTGATACGAATAATCTGCTCCGGCACGATGCCCTTTTGTTTTAAATATTGTTGAGTGTAGTGGTGGACACCAGAGCCGTTTTCACGAATCAGCCAAATAGGACTTTTCAGATCACCGGCCAGGACCAGCTGATCACTGGCAATTTGGTAACGTTTTACAGCATCATTGACACTGGGCTTTTCGATCAATCCAAGATCAATTTGATGCTGACTGGCCATTTCTAAAATATCATCAGAATTATGCAGACTGATCTCAATTTGCAAGCGATCAATATCCTGTGTCAAATAAGCTAGGATCTGCGGCAGCAGGGTCGTCGCTGTCGTGTGTGACGCAGCAATTTTTAACCTGCTTTTTGCTAGATGGTGATCAGCGATTTTATTGCTGGCATGCTGCCAGTCTTCAATTATTTTGATCGCATCCGGATAAAAACGTTTGGCATTTTCAGTTGGGCGGACTTCCGTACGACCATTTCGTTGAAAAAGAGTCGTATCTAATTCTTTTTCTAATTGACTAATATGAACACTAATGGTCGGCTGCGATAAAAATAATTGTTCAGCAGCTTTGGAAAAGTTGCGTGTTTCATAGACAGCAATGAAAGTCTCAAGTAATTTGAACATGTTTTCCTTTATTATATTATTTAATAATAAATATTATAAACATTTATTTTACAAATGATAGTACTCGTGGTTAACTTATTTTATCGGAGTTCAATTATGAAAATAAAAACAAGCATGGTCAAGGGTATTGCCTTGACCTTAGTACTATCATTTGTCGCCAAAATATTGGCTAATTATATCCCGAATTTGGGAGCAGAGGCGATTGCGATGCTGCTGGGTATATTGATCGGCAACACGCTTTTCACGGATAAGAAATGGGCGCCAGGTGTTAAATGGGCAGAAAAATATCCGATTGAGATCGGTATTGCTTTAATGGGCTTAACGGTCACCTTGCGAACAATTTCATCATTAAAAATACAGGGAGCTGCTTTTATTGTCTGCCAGATGACAGCTACGATTTTATTCGTTCTTTGGATCGGCAGCCGTTTACTGAAAGTTTCCAGTGAATCATCCATGCTGATGGCTAGCGGCAATGCCGTTTGCGGGTCAAGTGCGATCGCAGCTGTGGCACCAGTGATCGGTGCGAGTGATGATCAGCGGCGTAC
Source organism: Oenococcus sicerae (assembly GCF_004102045.2). GTDB lineage: Bacteria > Bacillota > Bacilli > Lactobacillales > Lactobacillaceae > Oenococcus > Oenococcus sicerae. Next base: position 1,212,770 of record NZ_CP029684.2, read on the forward strand.
AGCGGTGGCGACCGTGTCTTTGAGTGGGGTGATCCTGTTGTTTCTACTGCCGGTGATCGGGCCAACGGTATTTCACAATAATAATTTATTGATCGGCGGTTTGATCGGCGGCACTGTGCAATCGGTCGGCCAAGTCGTCGGGACGGCCGCTTTGGTTAACCCAACCGTTGTGACTTACGCGACTTTGTTTAAAATGCTGAGAGTCATTATGCTGTCAGTTGTCGTATTGATCTTTTCTCGTTTTGCTAATCGATCTAAAACACAAAGCGAGCAGATCGCAAGTAAAAAGTTTTCAATTCCTTGGTTTGTGGCTGTTTTCATTGTATTTGTTATCGTGAATTCCTTTATTAGTTTGCCGACTCTTGTCAATCAATCAGCCAAATCTGTTGCTAGCTTTTTCGGCGTTGTGAATTTGGCTGGTATTGGACTGAACTTAAAATGGCAGACGATCAAAAATTCTGGTCAGAAGTTTATGCTTTATGGTTTGCTGACTGTGATTTTCCAAGTACTATTTGCCATCTTTATGATCAAAATTCTGTTTGCCTGAGGGCACAAAACAACTTTTCTGCTAAGTCGTTTTGATTTTGCGTTATGACTGATTTTTTTCATCAGAAGTCAGTGCTTGACCATAAAAAGCCAGTTTGCGATTGATCACGATCATCCGTTTTTGAATGGCTGCCATTTCACTGACAGCCTTTTTTTGTAATTTAAGAATCATCTGATATCTTTCCGCTTGCGTCGACGGTCCTGACTGTACAAGATCGGTATAGTGCCTTAATTCCTTGACAGTCATACCTGCTTGACGAAAACAATCAATCGTATGAATCCAGACTAAATCGTCTTCGGCGAATTGCCGCTGATTATTAACATCACGACTCGTATTTGGAAATAAGCCTTGATCATCATAATAACGGATCGTATAAGCCGTTAAATGAAGCCGTTTTGAAACATCTTTAACAGATAACATGATTTTCTCCTTGCCTTCGTGTTACTCGAAGGTAATATACTCTAGTTGTCAGAAAAAGAAAAGAGGCAGCAAAATGGCAGAAAAAGTATGGTTTGTGACAGGCACTAGTTCAGGATTTGGTCACGCCTTGGTCGAAGAATTGATCGCAAAAAAGCAGCGTGTGGTCGCGACAGCTAGACACGTTGATCAGATAAATAAATGGCAGCAAGATAACGAAAACGTCTATACAAGCAGTCTAGATGTTACTGATCACGATAACGTTGTGCGGACAGTGAAAGAGGCGATCGATCATTTTGGCAGAATCGATGTGCTCGTTAATAATGCCGGCTGGGGGTATTTTGGTTCAGTCGAGGAATCAGAGGAATCGGTTGTGCGTGCCATGATGGATACAAATTTTTGGGGTGCTGCTGATGTGATACGGACGGTACTGCCTGTTTTTCGTAAACAAGCATCGGGTCACATTATTAACATCAGCTCTGTCGGTGGTATTACGGGCTCGCCAGCCTTTGGTTTTTACAATGCTAGCAAGTTCGCTTTAGAAGGCTTATCATCAGCCTTGGCTAAAGAAGTTGCGCCTTTAGGCATCCATGTAACTAACGTTGAGCCGGGTCCGTTTAGAACTGATTGGGCCGGTCGTTCACATAAATCAGCTGCGGAAACGATCGATGATTATCAGCAGACTGCTCATACTGCGTCGAATAAAATTGAAGCTTTGTCGGGCAGCCAAGCCGGTTCTCCAGAACTAGCAGCCAAAGCAATTATTAAATTATCAACATTATCTCAACCGCCTTTTCATTTTTTAACGGGTGTCAATGCTTATCAGCGCGCTACTCAAGCTTACGAGGAGGCTTTGACTGAATTCAAAAAATATCAAGAAGATAGCAGCCATATTGATTATGGTGATGAAGATTATTGGGCTTAAAAAAACACCTGCGAGGGTGTTTTTTGTTCTAAATGTTTTTGACACTTTCTCTTTCTTGGATGCTGACAGCGGTGAAACGCTGAGCAGCTGTCGACAATTTTCGATTTAATAAACAATCAATTCCTTGGCTGCCCATTTCGTAAAAAGATTGCGTCATGCTAGTCAGCTGCGGCCGAAACATTGTACAAAAATCTGTCCCATCAATACTAATGATAGATAGATCATTTGGGATCGATAAACCAAAATCAAGTGCTTGGTTCGCTACACCCATGGCAGCCAAATCGCTGTTAGCGATCACAGCGGTCACTTGCGTGTTTTTCATATAGGCCTGTATGGCTCGACGCCCGGACTGATAGCTATAATTGCCATCTTGGACCCAATCCGGGACAAGCTGCAGCTGATGCTCCTGCATTGCTTTTTGATAGCCGGCCAAACGGCGGTAGCCAGTATAAGATATGTGGAAATCCGCAGCTGCCAACCCGATCTTACGGTGCCCTTTAGAAATCAAAAAATTCGTTGCCTGATAAGCGATCTGAAAATCGTCTGAAGCAATAAAAGGGATTGTTTTATCCTGAAATGAGAGTGCTAGAAAAACAAAAGGAATCGTAGATTTTGTTAGAAATTTTAGATTCGCTGGTGATAGATTGATCGCCAGAAGCAAAATTCCCATAACGGATCTTTCAGCGACTGTTTGCAGTGCTTTTCTTTGCAACTCAGTATTATTTTCACCGGCGTACAGAATAATCACAGCCAGATGATGTTTGGCAGCCTTTTTTTGAATGCCATCAATGATCTGATTGGAAAAATTCGTCGGCGTTGCAGAAACGATCACAGCGACAACGTTGCTTTTTTTTGTAACTAACTCAATAGCAGCAGTATTTTTTTGGTAAGCCAATTCTTTAGCGGCTTTTCTCACTCTGGCGATCGTCTCTTCAGTATGCGATTCAGTGCGGTCAGATAATATCCGAGACACGGTCGCGATTGAAACATGCGCTAATTTTGCAATATCTTTGATTGTCGCTGCCACTGAATTTACCCGCCTTGTCTTGTGAAAAGAAAACAACCCGTACACCTCATTATAAAGTCATTTTGTTGAAAAAAAGATTAATTTGTTGATTCATCAGTATTGTAAACGTTTCCAGAAAAAATGATATACTAGTTAAATGTAAGGGTTTGCAGCACGAATGTTGCATCTTAAACGACGATGAATGGAGGAATTAATGATGGATGCAAAATGGTGGCAAAAAGCAGTCGTTTATCAGGTCTATCCACAAAGTTATCAGGATAGTAATGGTGATGGTATTGGTGATCTGGCAGGTCTGACTCAACGACTGCCTTATATTAAAAAGCTTGGTGCCGACGTTATTTGGCTTAATCCGATCTACGAATCTCCTAACAAAGATAATGGTTACGATATCGCAAATTATCGCAAAATTCAGACGGCTTATGGCACAATGGCTGATTTCGATCATTTGCTGCAGCGAGCTCATGAATTAGGTCTGAAAATTTTAATGGATTTAGTTGTTAATCATACTTCAGATCAAAATGACTGGTTTCAAGAAAGCAAAAAAGCCAAAGATAATAAATATCGCGATTACTATATTTGGCGTGATGCTAAAGACGGCAAGGAACCGAATAATTGGGGTTCTTTTTTCAGCGGTCCGGCTTGGACATTTGATCCGACGACTCAGCAATACTATCTGCATTTATTTGCGCCGGGGCAGCCCGATCTGAACTGGGAGAATCCCGTAGTCCGTAATGCCGTTTGGGATATTATGCGTTTTTGGCTGAACAAGGGTGTTGATGGTTTTCGCATGGATGTCATTAATTTGATTTCCAAACCTGAGGGACTACCGGATGGTCAAAAATCAAAGGGCGCTGTTTATGGAGATGCTTCGTCAATTGTCGCTGATGGTGCGCGTTTAAACGAATTTCTACAAGAAATGAATAAGCAGGTCATTTCTAAATACGATATGATGACTGTCGGTGAAATGCCGAGTTCAACACCGCAGGATGCGATCAAATATACGGGACTGCAGGCCAAAGAACTGAATATGGTTTTTCAGTTTGAACATGTTGGTCTAGCCGGAAATCCTGATCCGCGTTTGGGTAAATGGCATGATCAGCCAGTTAAACTAGTTGATCTGAAACACGCTTTATCTCGCTGGCAAACAGCTTTGGATGGCAAAGGTTGGAATAGTTTGTATTGGAATAATCATGACCAGCCGCGTGCTGTTTCACGTTTTGCAAATGATCAGCCGCAATATCGTGTCAAAGCGGCTAAAATGCTGGGGACGACACTGCATATGATGCAAGGAACACCTTATATTTTTGAAGGTGAAGAGTTGGGAGAAACCAACGTTCATTACACAAAACTCTCTCAATATGAAGATCTGGAATCTTTGAATGCTTATGAGGAATTTGTAAATAAGGAAAAAATTGTCGATTCGCAAACGATGCTGAATTATTTGTCGCATATGTCGCGTGACAATGCCCGTACGCCGATGCAATGGGATGATTCAGCTCACGCTGGTTTTACGAAAGGCCAGCCTTGGTTTGCTGTTAATCCGAATTATACGGAAATTAATGTTAAAAATGCATTGGCTGATCCGGATTCAGTTTTCTATTATTACCAGAAATTAATTGCTTTGCGTCACAGCCATGAACTGATCGTGCTGGGCAATTACGAGGAATTGGATGCCGATGATGCCGAGGTATTTGCTTATAAGCGTCATTATCAAGGGCAGATGCTGCTGGTCATGAGTAATTTTACAGATCACGATGTGAAGCGCGACTATGGTCAAGATCAGGCCAAACAGCTTTTGATCGGTAACTATGCCGATGATCAGGGCACAACATTGCGGCCATACGAAAGCAAAGTTTACTTCTTTTGAGTAATTGGTTGGATCTGATTTCGGCGTTTTTAAAACTGAACAGCGCTTGACATTTTTTTTAATTCATGTAGCATAGTTAGCAATATATTAATTACATTGAGAAGATAAGTAGTTTGAAATTAGGTTTTCAGAAAGCTAGCGTTGATGGAAGCTGGCAACTGAAATCAGATGAAAATGGTCTTTGAGTAATGGGGATGCGAGCGGTTTACCGTAAACATTTGCCGGGTACGCCCGTTATCGCGTCAGACTATATCGAAAAGGTCATTTCCTAAACGATGCAGCCGTTGAGTGCAATGAGGCAACTTATTGCAAAAAGCGAGTGGTAACACGAATTTATCGTCCCGCAATCAGTTCATTCTGATTGTGGGATTTTTTATTAGGAGAAGAAATGACATTATTAAAAAACAAAATTGGATTTCAGCATGTTGGTTCGTTTTTAAGGCCGCAAGCAATCAAAGATGCCAAAAAGCAATTCGCTGCCGGTGAGATTACAAAAGCCGATCTGCGCGCGATTGAAGATACTGAGATTGAAAAATTGATCAAGAAACAAGCTGCAGCCGGCTTGGATTATGTGACTGATGGTGAACTACGCCGCAGCTATTGGCATTTGGACTTTTTCTGGGGATTTGGTGGTGTGAAACACATCCATTTTGGCGAAGGCTACCGTTTTTCTCACGAAGAAACGCGTGATGATTCAGCGATTTTAAATGGCAGACTATCATTCGATGCAAAACAGCATCCATTCATTCGTGATTTTGAATTTACAAAGTCAGTTGCCGATAAGTATGGTGTTGCTGCTAAAGCGACGATTCCAGCGCCTGCACAGTTTTATGCGGAATTAGTTCGTGGTGTGAATGCCAAAAACATTCGTGATTTTTATGCAACTGATGACGAATTATTCGCTGATATCATCAAGGTTTACCATGAAGCGATTCTAGCGCTCTATGATGCTGGCGCACGAGTTATTCAACTAGATGACTGTACTTGGGGCATGCTGGTCGATAAAAAGTTTTGGCGGACGATGGTCGGCGCAGGTTTTGATCCTGAGTTATTGAAAAATACTTATTTGAAATTAAATAATGGCGCCATTGCTGATTTACCGGCAGATCTAACGATCAATACACATGTCTGCCGTGGCAACTATCATTCGGATTGGGCAGCACAAGGCGGCTACGATGCCGTTGCCGACAAATTATTTGGTCAGGAAAACGTGGCGACTTATTTCTTGGAATATGATTCTGATCGAGCTGGTGGATTTGAACCTTTAGCCAAAGTCTCGGGCGATAAAAACGTAGTTCTGGGTCTCGTGACAAGCAAATCTCCTGTCCTAGAAGATCGGCAATTAATTATTGACCGTATTCACCAAGCAGCAAAATATCTGCCTTTGGATCGTTTATGGCTCTCGACGCAATGCGGTTTTGCTTCGACAGAAGAAGGCAATAAGCTGACAGAAGCTGATGAATGGCGAAAATTAGCCTTGGTCAAATCGATTATTGACGAGGTTTGGGGCTGACATTGGCACATATTGATACGATTTTGGCACAAGGCGGCAATGGCAGCGATGATGAGAAAACAGGTGCTGTTTCAACACCAATTTATTTATCGACAGCTTTTCGGCATCCAGGATTAGGTGAGTCAACGGGTTTTGATTATTCGCGCTTAGCATCCCCAACTCGCCAAATTTTAGAAAAACAACTAGCTGCGATCGAATATGCTGATGCAGCTTTTGCTGTTTCATCAGGAATGGCTGCGATTGATCTCTTATTTTCAACATTTTTGAATGCCGGTGATCATTTTGTCACCTCAGACGACTTATATGGCGGTTCCTTTCGGTATTTTGATGATTTGACAAAAAAAAGTGCTGTGACTTACAGTTTGTGGGACGGCACAGATTATACAGATCTGAAACAAAAACTGGATGCCAAAACGCGCTTGGTCTGGATCGAAACACCCAGCAACCCGACGATGAAAATTATCGATATTAAAAAAGTTGCTGAAACTGTACATGCTGCTGATCCTAAAATTCTCGTTGCAGTTGACAATACCTTTTTAAGTCCGATCCTACAAAATCCGATCAAGCTGGGCGCTGATATTGTGGTTCATTCCGCAACTAAGTATTTAGGCGGACACAACGATATTTTGGCTGGTGCTGTTATCAGTGCCAAAGCTGACTTATCCGAGGCTCTAGGCAGTAATTTGGTCACACGCGGGCAGACCTTGGATCCATTTTCCAGCTGGCTGCTGCTGCGTTCATTGAAAACATTGTCCGTGAGGATGGCACGGCACAATCAATCTGCTCAATATATTGCTGGAGTTCTGCCGAAAATTGCTGGTGTCGATAAGGTTCTTTATCCAGGACTAGGCGGCATGATCAGTTTTTATTTAGCCAAAGACCATGATGTGAACGCATTTTTGCAAGGACTGAAACTATTTTCTTTCGCTGAGAGTCTTGGTGGGGCGGAAAGTCTGATCACGATTCCCAGCGTTCAGACGCATCACGATATGAGTGAAGCACGTCGGCTAGCCTTGGGAATTACGGATAACTTAGTTCGTGTCAGCGTTGGCTTAGAGGATCAAGATGATCTTTTAAATGATTTAAAACAAGCGATAAAGGGAGCTCAATGACAGAATCAGATTGGACAAAATTAATTAGATCAACCACAAAAATAGATCCTTTGAGCGGTGCGATCAACACACCGATTCAATTTTCTAGTACTTTTGATCAGCAGGATTTTGATCATTTTGGTGAATTCGATTACGCACGTTCTGGCAACCCAACACGGCAAGTCGGCGAAGATGCGATCGCATCCTTGGAACACGGTCAGCACGGTTTTCTTTTTTCAACCGGTATGGCTGCGATCAGTTCGGTTTTGCTGACTTTTAGCCAAGGCGACCATTTGCTGGTCAGCAAAGAAGTTTATGGCGGCACTTATCGTTTGTTAAATGAAATTTTACCGCGTTATGGCATTAACCACAGTTATGTTGATTTTGCTAATTTATCAGCCATTGAAACGGCCATGCAACAGACGACGAAAGCTGTTTACATTGAAACACCCAGCAATCCAACACTGGCCATTTCTGATATCGCAGCGATCAGCAGGCTTGCTCATAAACATAATCTGATCGTGATTGCCGATAACACATTTATGTCGCCTTTTCTGCAGAATCCCTTAGACCTTGGTGCTGATATCGTTGTTCATTCGGCGACGAAGTTTTTGGCCGGACACTCCGATCTAACAGCAGGTGCTGTGGTGACTAAGGATGAGAAATTAGCTGACAAAATCTATTTCATTCAAAATGCGATGGGCGCTACCTTGGGCATTACGGATACATGGCTGCTGCTGCGGTCGATCAAAACATTAGGTGTTCGCGTACAAAGAGAAGCAGCTAGCGCACAAAAAATTGCCGAGTGGTTTGAGCATGAAGGATGGCGAGTTTGCTATCCCGGCTTAAAAAGTCATCTAGGCTATGAAATTCATCGATCGCAGGCAAAATCTGGTGGTGCTGTCTTGTCTGTTGACCTTGGTTCGGAACAAACGGCGCGGCAGTTCGTTGAAAAGATGACAATTCCTGTTTTTTCTGTCAGCTTAGGCGGCGTGGAAACGATCGTCAGCTATCCGCCAAAAATGAGTCATGCTGAATTGTCAGCTGAGGATCTTGCTGCTGACGGCATCACACCAGGTCTTTTGCGTATTTCTGTTGGTTTAGAAGATGCTGACGATTTGATTGCAGATTTTAGTCAAGCTTTGGAGGATTAAATGACGGTTGGCGTTAGGAGTGGTTTTTTACAAACTGATTTTTTGGCCGCAAAAGGGCAGGAAATTTTAATCTTAAATTTAATGCCGAATCGTCGTCAAACAGAAGCGGATTTTTTGGATCTATTCGCTTCGACTCGCAAAGATGTGAATTTGACCTTTATTATTCCGGCTAGCCATGATCTTAAACATGATGGATCGGCAACGCGGCAAGCTTACAAAACTTTTAACGATGTTCAAGAGGATTATTTTGATGTTTTACTCGTAACGGGTGCACCGCTGGAGTTCTTGCCTTTTTCTCAGATCGACTATTTTGATGAGTTTTTAAAAATTCTCGACTGGCGCAAGCAGCATGTTTTGTTTTCAACTTTTGAATGCTGGTCGGCCATGGCAATTGCCAAAATCGAGTATGGTTTGGCTTATAGTATCCGCAGTAAAAAAGTTTCCGGTGTCTACGAGCTTCCGGTTTTATCTGTGTTTCATAATTTGAAAACGATCAAGATTCCAGAGTCGCGCTATTTTCAAATCGATGGTATTGCTGACGATTGGCAAATCATTACTAATGACCATCTTGGCTCTCTGATTGCTTTGGACCAAGCGAATCGTACTTTATTGATTGCCGGACATCCGGAATACGCTGAACAAACACTTGCTAATGAATATGCACGTGATTTAAAAAAAGGTCTTGATATTGATGAACCTGATCATTATTTCGATAAAAATAAAATTGCGCATAAGAGTTGGGCTGATTCCGCCGCTTTGCTTTTTTCCAGCTGGTTGGATCTAGCGGCCGCATCGAAGGCTAAAAAAAACTGAATTTTGTTGATCAAATCAGTTGAAGACGTCTTTTTAAAAACATTTGTATTATGCAAATACTGTTAAACTTGCCTATTTAGCTGAAAAATCGTAAAATTGAACAGTATTTTTATTTAAAGGAGTATAAAATGTCAGGTCATAGTAAATGGCATAACATCCAGGGACGAAAAAATGCTCAGGATGCTAAGCGTGGAAAAATTTTCCAAAAAATAAGTCACGATTTGTATGTTGCAGCCAAAGCCGGTGGTGCCGATCCGACCGCTAATGCCAGCCTGCGTTTGGTTATGGAAAAAGCCAAATCGGCTAATATGCCAAAGGATAACGTACAACGTGCTTTGGATAAGGCGACGGGTGCTGGCGACATCAAGTTCGAAGAAGCCACTTATGAGGGTTATGCTCCTGGCGGTGTAGCTGTTTTGGTCGAGACTTCAACAGATAATATCAATCGGACGGTTTCAACAGTTCGAAATTCTTTTAGCCATCATGGTGGTGCCTTAGGAACTTCTGGTTCAGTGAGTTTTCAGTTTGATCGCCGCGGTCATTTTGTGATCGATCGTGAAGAGCATCCAGAAGTAACTGAGGACCAAGTGATGGAAGACGCGATCAATGCAGGTGCCGAGGATGTACAAACGTCTGATGAAGCATTTGAGATCTATACTCAGCCAGCTGATTTTGTACAGGTTGAGGCTGAACTGACCGGCAAAGGATATGATTTCGCTGAGTCGGAAATTGCGATGATTCCGCAGAATCCTGTTGACGTTCCGACAGCAGACCAAGAAAAGTTTGAAAAGCTTATTGATGAACTCGAAGACAATGACGATGTTCTAGCTGTTTATACAACAGCTGATTAAAAAGTACCTGTGTAGACAGGTACTTTTTTATTAGCTTGGACTGTGTTATCTTTTAACAATTTGCTAGAATTAGACTCATGAAATCAGATATTGAAATTGCTCATAGTGTCAAGGCATTGCCCATTACTGACATTGCTAAACAAATTGGCTTGTCCGACTCGCAATTAATTCCTTATGGACATGATAAGGCGAAAATTGATGCTGCTAGTCTTAAAAATATGCCCCGCCAAGGTAAATTGATTCTGGTCACTTCGATCAATCCGACACCGGCAGGCGAAGGGAAAACAACTGTCACGATTGGCTTAGTTGATGCGATCAATCGCTTGGGCAAATCAGCTATTGGTGCTTTGCGCGAACCTTCAATGGGCCCGGTTTTCGGTTTAAAAGGCGGTGCAACTGGCGGCGGCTATGCGCAAGTTATTCCAATGGAGGATATTAATTTACACTTTACAGGCGATATTCATGCTGTTTCAGCGGCTCATAATTTATTAGCAGCTGTTATCGATAATCATTTGCACCAGGGGAATGACTTAAAAATCGACCCGGATAATATATACTGGCGTCGTGTTTTGGATATGAACGACCGATCTTTGCGTCAGATCACGTTAGGCAAGGGAAAAGTGAATGGACCAGAACGCAACTCTGGTTTTGATATCACGGCCAGCTCTGAAATTATGGCCGTCTTGACCTTGTCTAAAGATTTATTTGATTTAAAAAAACGTTTGAATCGAATTGTCGTTGCTTTAAATGATCAAGGAAAACCTGTCACAGTCGAAGACTTAAAAGTTGCCGGTGCACTGACAGCCGTTTTAAAAGACGCCATCAATCCGAATTTAGTACAGTCGTTGGAACATTCGCCTTTTATTATTCATGGCGGTCCATTTGCCAATATCGCACAAGGGACGAATTCAGTGATCGCGACTGATGCAGCCTTAAAATTAGCTGATTATGCTGTGACGGAAGCTGGTTTCGGTTCGGATCTTGGCGGCGAAAAGTTCATGGATGTCAAAATACCAGTTTTGGGCAAAGAACCGGATGCCGTTGTTGTGGTTGCGACGATCAAAGCTTTGAAATTCCATGCGGGTGTCGCTCTAGAAGACTTGCATAAAAAAGATATTCCAGCTGTGAAAATCGGTTTGCAGAATTTGGATCGGCATTTAACAGCGATGAGCCGTTACGGTAAACCGGTGGTTGTGGCTTTGAATAAGTTTTTTGATGATGATATCGAAGAGATCGAGACGGTCAAGGATTTTGTCGAAAATAATAAAAAACTTTCTTTTGAAATCGCCACCAGTTTCGTTGATGGTTTTGAAGGATCTCTTGATTTGGCTAAATTAGTCTTGGCCGCAACTGAAAATCATCGAACTTTTATGCCGCTGTATCAAGCAGATGACCCGATCGAAGAAAAAATCCAAACGATCATTGAAAAAATATATGGCGGCAAGGATTTTGAATTATCGGATCGGGCTGTGACGGACTTAGCTGAGATCAAAGAAAACGGCTGGGACCAGTTACCCGTTGTGATCGCTAAAACACCGAATAGTTTGACTGATGACAGCAAGATTCATGGTGCACCAAGTGATTTTACGATTCACATTCGCCGTTTTATTCCTAAAATTGGTGCGGGCTTTATTGTGGCGATGGCAGGCAAGGTCTTAATGATGCCTGGACTAGGCAAGGTACCGGCAGCTGAAAAGATCGATGTGGACGAAAAGGGTCAGATTACAGGCTTAAGTTGATTTGAAAAATCGCGTTATTCGGAAATTAGTTGCATAGTACAATTAATTATTGGCAAAATAAAAAACGATCACTGGGATCGTTTTTTTTAATAGTCACTTTTGTTTTGGTGCGGCAACCACTTGACGACCTTTGTAAAGACCGTTTGGGGAAACATGGTGTGCCACTGTGTACTCGCCAGTCGTCTTATCTAAAATGATATTAGGAACATCCAATGAGATGTGTCCGCGACGGTTGCGCTTGTGTGACTTTGAATTTTTATTTGATATAACAGCCATGAAGTGCTCCTTTATTCAATAACTCTATAAGTTTCCCAAAAATGGCCAAGAAAGTCAAGCCTAACAAGAAAACAAATCCTTTTTCCGGTGAATAACTATTATGATACACTTGTCTTAATCATCCGTAATAGAGGTGCAAAAGACATGATTAGTTTATCAGTGGTTCCTGCTAGAATTTGATAAATGAAAGGGGATTTTGCCGAAATCAAAAGTATAAGCAGATGCTTGTTGGTTGATCGATGTTTTAACAGATCATCGATTGTCACAGAGATGTGGAGTGCTATGACGGACAAACGAGTTGGTGAAAACCTTCGTTTGTTTTGTTTAGCAAACGAAGGTTTTTATTATGCAATCAGAAAATAATCAACTTTATATTGGCGGTGTCTCAGCAGACGAATTAGCTCGTCGGTATCAGACGCCCCTGTATGTTTACGATGTCAGCCGGATTCGTGCCACAATTAGCGAGATGAAAGCCGCTTTTGCTGCTGAAAAAGTCCATTATGAAATCAGTTATGCCAGTAAGGCTTTTTCTGTCGTAGCGATCTATGATTTGTTAAAAGATGAAAAAATTCACTGCGATGCGGTTTCAGGCGGCGAGATCGCAACGATCGAGAAGGCGGGTTTTCCGATGAAAAACGTTTCCTTTAATGGTAATAACAAATCGCTTGATGAGTTAAAAATGGCTGTGGATTACGGCGTGGGTACGATCATTATCGATAATTTTCATGAACTCGATTTACTGACTGGCCTTTTGGAAAAACGCCAGCAGACGCAAAATGTTTTAATGCGTCTCAGCCCAGGAATTTCAGCACATACCCATGAATTTATCTCGACCGGACAGCAAGATAGCAAATTTGGTTTTGATCTTTTATCTGGCCAAGCCAAGACTGCTTTTGATCAAATCCAAGCTTCGAAATATTTAAATCTTCGTGGTCTGCACGCTCATATCGGTTCACAGATTTTTGAAACAGACGGCTATTCTCATCTGGTCGACTTACTCTGCAAGACAGCTCACGATTGGCATTTTCAGCCGGAAATTATTGATGTTGGCGGCGGATTTGGGATCAGATATAACGAAGAAGATGATCCGATTCCAAATGCGACATTTATTCATTTGATTTGTCAATCAGCACGAACGGCTAGTCGCCAATATGGTTTATCGTTGCCGGAAATTTGGATAGAACCAGGACGGTCGATCGTTGGTCCAGCTGGTTATTCGTTATACACGATCGGCGGCCGCAAAGACATTCCGGGCATTCGTTCTTATTTATCTGTTGATGGCGGCATGGGCGATAACATTCGCCCGGCGCTATATGGTGCTAAATACGAAGCTGTTTTAGCTAATCAGCTGAATGCGGCTGTCAAACAAGTGGTACGGATTGCCGGCAAATATTGTGAATCGGGCGATGTACTTGTTTGGCAACAGGAACTGCCTAAGACAAAAGCGGGAGATCTATTAGCGATTTTAGCAACGGGTGCTTATGGTTATTCGATGGCATCGAATTATAATCGAAATCCGCGTCCAGCGGTTGTTTTCGCTGAAAATGGCCATGCTCAATTAGTTGTTAAACGTGAAAGTTTTGCTGATATTACACGACTAGATATGGATTATGAGGTGGAAAATGACTGACTTGGATGCACAAAAAATAATTGATTTTATTGCGAATGCAAAGAAGAAAACAGCGGTCAAAGTGACCTACCGCGGCCTTTTAAAGAATCCTATCCCGGCATCGGTCCAGCAATTTTCTAATGAAACTTTTGGTCTGCTTTTCGGTGATTGGGCGGATATCAAGCCGCTGCTGACAGATTTGGACGAAAAGGATTACGTGATTGAAAATACTTCCCGAAATTCAGCTGTGCCTTTGTTGGACTTGAAAAATATCAACGCTCGCATTGAACCTGGTGCTTTTATTCGCGAACAGGTCAAAATTGCTGATAACGCGGTTATTATGATGGGCGCTGTGATCAATATTGGCGCTGAAATAGGGGATGGCACGATGATTGACATGGGTGCTGTACTAGGTGGTCGGGCAATCGTTGGCAAACATTCGCATATTGGTGCTGGTGCTGTTTTGGCTGGCGTTGTTGAACCAGCCTCAGCGCAGCCGGTTCGTGTTGGCGATAATGTCTTGATCGGTGCCAATGCCGTTGTGATCGAAGGTGTTTCAATTGGCGACGGTGCCGTTGTTGGTGCTGGCGCAGTTGTGATCAAAGATGTTGCTGCGCGAACAGTCGTTGCTGGTGTACCGGCTAAAGTGATCAAACAGATCGATGCCAAGACTGAACAAAAAACAGCTTTGATCGATGCTTTGAGGGACCTCTGATGCTGACTGATACTGCTTTGATTCAAATTCGTCGTCATTTGCATGCCCACCCGGAAATTGGTCTAAAAGAAGTTGCCACGCATGACTTTTTGCTGAAACAGATCGCTAAATTACCGCAAGAAAATTTATCGATCGAAACGATCAGCGAAGTACCAACGGCCATCTTGGTGCGTGTTGCCGGCTTTGCGGCAACTAAAACGCTGGCTTGGCGCACAGATATGGATGCTTTACCGATCATGGAGAAAACCGGCCTTGCTTTTGCAAGCCAAAATGATCATGTGATGCATGCCTGCGGTCACGATTTTCATATGACGATCGCGCTAGGTCTGTTATCGTATTTTGCCGAAAACCAGCCTAAAGACAATTTATTAGTCTTTTTTCAGCCGGCTGAGGAAAACGAATTCGGCGGCAAACGTTTCTTCGACGCCAATGGTTTTCATGACCAATTCAAGCCTGATGAATTTTATGCCCTGCACGTGAATCCTTTATTACCAGCTGGACAGATCGCCACGAGAAAAGGCACCTTATTTGCTGGTTCTAATGAATTACGCGTGAGTTTTATCGGTCGATCAGGCCATGCTGCTTACCCGCAAAAAGCCAATGATTCAATTGTGGCTGCGGCCAATTTCGTCACTAGCGTGCAAACGGTCGTTTCGCGAAATATCGATCCAATTGAAGGCGGTGTTGTGACGATCGGCAAATTCAATTCTGGGCAGGCGATGAATATTATTTCTGGGCAAGCCGATATTGAAGGCACGATACGCAGTTTCACACAAGCTGGTATGGAAGTGATGACCAAACATATTCGCATGATCGCCCAAGGAGTTGCGGCAGCTTTCGATCAGGAATTGAAACTTAATTTTCGCCAAGGCGGCTATATGCCGGTCGTCAACGATAAGGAAGCAACGGATTTTTTTATTGACTACATGGAACATGCAGCACAGGTTGACTTTCAAATCGTTGAACCAGCTATGATCGCTGAGGACTTTGGTTTTCTGTCAAATCACTTTAAGGGAACGATGTTTTGGTTGGGTGTTAACGACCCGACTCACACACTGCATTCGAATCAGTTGAATCCGGATGAATCAGCGATTATGAAGGGTATTAATGCGATAACAGGATTTTTAACAGCAAGGATGCAAAAATGACAAACGTTTTAGCGAATACAAATTTATTGACAGCGATCATCACGCCTTTTGACCAAAATGATGAGATTGATTTTAATATCTATGAAAAATTGATCAATTCGCAAATTGCAGATGGTGTTAAGGGCTTTGTGGTTTCCGGCACAACCGGTGAGGCACCGACTTTAACACATGATGAGAAGATCGCCTTGTTCCGTAAAACCGTCGATTTTGTAGCTGGTCGGGCGAAAATTATTGCTGGCGTCGGTTCGAATAATACGAAAGAAACGGTTATGTTTGCCCAAGAAGTTGGTCGAATTGCCGGAATTGATGCGCTCTTAGTTGTGACGCCTTACTATAATAAACCGGACCAGGCTGGTATGATCGCGCACTTTACAGAAGTTGCTGATCACAGTCCTTTGCCGATCGTCATTTATAACATCCCTGGTCGAACCATTTCTGGCTTGACTGTTGATTCCTTGCTGAAATTAGCTGAACATCAAAATATTATTGCAGTCAAACAATGCAATTCTGACTATGATATGTCGGAACTGATCGAACATGCAGCGAAAGATTTTCTCGTTTTCACCGGTGAAGATGGCCAAGCCTTTTTGAATTATGCCTTAGGTGGTGCTGGTACGATTTCAGTCGTTTCCCATTTTTATGCTAAACAATTTATCGACATGTTTACCGCGATCGACCAAGACAATGTGGCCAAGGCCGCTAAAGATTTTCGTTTTCTTAATCCCAGAGTGAAAGCCTTATTCAGTCATCCGTCACCAGCACCGATCAAAGCCGTTTATCGACAAATGGGTATCGATACAGGCCTGCCGCGTTTGCCGATCCTAGCTTTAGATCAGCAGCAAACAGCTGAAATTATGGAGGTGCTAAGACAATGATCTCGATTTTTTTGGCTGGCGCTTCTGGCAAAATGGGTCTAGAAATTCAAAAACTGATTGCCGAACATCGTGATTGGTCTTTGGATGCGGTCTTGCTGCATGAAAAGCCCACTACTCAAGCGTATGATCCGCAGGTTAAAGTTTTCCATGATTTGGACCAGATCCAAGGCAATTATGATATATGGATCGATGTAACGCGACCGGATGTCGTTTTAAAAAACACCATTTGGGCGATCGAACATAAAATCACGCCAATTATTGCGACGAGTGGTTTAACAGCTGATGCGATCAAGCAGCTGCAGTCGTTAGCAGAGCACTATCATGTTAATGGTATTATTGCACCGAATTTTAGTATTTCAGCCGTCTTGATGATGTCTTTTTCTGCAATTGCAGCTAAATTTATGCCGGATGTTTCAATTGAAGAAATTCACCACCCTGATAAATTGGATGCTCCTAGTGGCACAGCCAGAATCACTGCAGGTTTGTTAGCTGCGGCTGGCGCTCAGACGAGTCATTTCCCAAAAAATGATGGCGGCGATAAGAATATCGTTGATCAGTTATTGATCACGTCTAAGCGACAGCAGGGCTATGTAGCTTACCAATCGGTTGATTTTCGAAATGATAACGAAACTTTGACGATCGCACAGAATAGTTTGAATCGAAAATCCTTCATGCCTGGTGTGGCCTTGGCGATTAAAAAAGCTCGCCAGCAGCGAGGATTAATTGTAGGATTAGATAAAGTAATGGGGTTGGAGTAAAAATGGTCAAAGAATTTAATGTTGCAGTTTTAGGTGCTACTGGTGCTGTTGGTACAAGAATGCGTGAACAATTGGAACAGTCAACGATTCCTGTGAAGTCGCTGAAATTACTGGCATCAAGCCGTTCAGCCGGGCAGACACGTATTTTTAAGGGCAAAGAATATACGATCGAAGAAGCTAGACCCGAATCTTTTGATGGCGTTGATCTAGTTTTATCGTCAGCTGGCGGTTCTGTTTCCAAGCGTTTATTGCCTGAAGCTGTTAAACGTGGTGCGGTAGCTGTTGATAATACTTCGTATTTTCGCATGGATAAACACGTGCCTTTAGTTGTGCCCGAGGTAAATCCTGAGGCTTTGCAAAATCATCAGGGTATTATCTCCAATCCGAACTGTTCAACGATCCAGATGGTCGTTGCGTTGAAACCTATTTTTGATTTATTCGGTTTAAAGCAGGCAATCGTTTCAACTTATCAAGCTGCTTCTGGTGCTGGTCAATCAGCTTGGAATGAATTAGATAGCGAAGCTGCCCAGCATGTGAATGGCCAAGAGATGACAGCCAAGATCCTACCGGTTAAAGCTGCTGCTAAACATTATCCACTGGCCTTTAATTTGCTGCCGCAGATCGATGTTTTTGAAGATGATGCTTATACGCATGAAGAATGGAAAATGATCCATGAGACGAAAAAAATCTTCCTCAATGATATGAATGCCAGCCAGCTCAAAGTAACGGCAACGACTGTACGTGTGCCGGTTCCGGTTGGTCATGGCGAGACGGTCTATTTTCAGGTTGATCAAGCCGATAAAGCTTCTGCGAAAGCCATTCAGACTGCCATTGCCGCTGGTGATGGTCTGGTCTTGCAAGATGATCCAGCTCAGCAGATTTATCCGCAGCCGATCAATGCAGTTGGCAAGCGCGAAACTTTCGTGGGTCGTATCAGGCCCGACGCAGAAAATAAGGGCAGTTATTGGATGTGGGTCGTTTCTGATAACCTATTGAAAGGTGCGGCTTGGAACGCTGTGCAGATTGCTGAAGAATTAGTCAAACGAGATCTAGTCCACGTCGCAGATCCTGAAAAATCATACGAATTGTTTAAGGAGAACTAATGCCAAAATTAAAGGAAAGCTTGATTAATAGCGTTCGACCGGATATTAGAAATATTTCGGTTAATCGAATTCGTCAGTTCGATACAGAATTTCGTCAGATTGACGGTCTGTTGCGGTTGACTTTGGGCGAGCCTGATTTCAATGCACCTGAGTTGGTCAAAAAGGCAATGATCGCTTCCATTGAAAATAACGATTCTCATTATTCAACAGCTCGTGGTTCGATCGATTTTAGACAAGCGGTCGTTCATTTTTTAAAAAGGAATTACGACCTCGATTATGATCCTGAAAGCGAAATTTTAACAACTGTTGGTTCGACGGAAGCTATTTTTGCGACGCTATCGACCATCTTAAAAGCGGGGGATGAACTTTTGGCGCCATCGCCAGCTTACCCGCTGTATGAGCAGCTGGCTCACGTTAATCACGCCAAAATGATTTATATTCCGACAAATGATACGGATTTTGTTCTGACAGCAAAAAGACTGCAGGAATCGATCGAAGCGCATCCAAATGCTCGTGCGATCGTTTTGACTTATCCAAATAATCCGACGGGTGTAGAATATTCCGGCGAGCAGTTAAAAGCATTGGCTGATGTTTTGGCCAAGACGGATCTGCTTGTGATTTCTGATGAGATTTATTCGACTTTGAATTATATTGGCAAACACGTGTCAATTGCTTCGTTTTTGCCAGAGCAGACAGTTGTTTTAAACGGCGTTTCAAAATCACACGCCATGACGGGCGACCGGATCGGTTTTGTTGCGGCACCCAAGGAACTGATCTCGCAAATTGTGAAGATCCATCAATTTGCGATTACAGCTGTTTCTAATCCGGCTATGGTCGGCGCGACGGTTGCTTTTAATGATGGCGATGCTGTGACAGAACAGATGCGGGCTGAATATCAAAAACGCCGTGATTTTCTAATCCCAGAATTTAAAAAACTTGGTTTTGGCGTTGCTGCACCAGATGGTGCTTTTTACTTGTTTTTGAAGATTCCTGAAGGTCAAAATCAAGATGATTCAGCTTTTGCGATCGAGTTAGCACACAAGGCTTTGGTTGGTTTAATTCCAGGATCCTGTTTTGGACCTGGCGGCGAAGGTTATCTGCGTTTAAGTTACGCGGCTTCTGATGCAAAATTGCGAGAAGCGCTTAAACGTTTAAAAAACTACCTGCTTTAAACGTAACGCCGAGAACTCGGTGTTTTTTATTAATTCATAGCAACTATTAAAAGGAATTTTCTTGTCAGTTTTCTTGACTTATTAAACTTTATTTAATCTGGAAAATGCTAAACTGAAAAAGATTTTAAGGAGTGATCATGGCAAAGAATTTTTTGGATCCTGAACTATCAAAAGCCGTTTTAGGCGAAGAAGGGCGGCAAAGTCACAATATTGAACTTGTCGCTTCTGAAAATTTTGTTTCTAAAGCTGTTCGTCAAGCTCAAGGCAGCGTTTTGACGAATAAATATTCCGAAGGCTATCCTGGAAAACGTTATTATGGCGGCAATGAGTATATTGATATTGCTGAAAATTTGGCTATCGAGCGGGCAAAGGAACTATTCGGTATTAGTTATGCCAACGTTCAACCACATTCTGGTTCCAGCGCTAATTTTGAGGCCTATATGGCTTTCCTGCATCCTGGTGATAAGATTCTCGGCATGAATTTGGATTCTGGCGGTCATTTGACTCACGGTGCCAGCGTGAGTTTTTCCGGCAAGATGTACGAATCTGATAATTACAAGGTCGATGCAGAGACTGAACTGCTTGATTATGATGCTATTTTAAAACAAGCCAAGGAATTTCAGCCAAAACTGATCATCGCTGGTGCTTCGGCCTATTCCCGCACGATTGATTTTCAAGCCTTTCGTGATATTGCTGACGAAGTGGGTGCCTATTTAATGGTCGATATTGCTCACATTGCTGGTTTGATTGCGGCTGGTCTGCATCCGACGCCGGTTGGTCTAGCTGATGTGATCACCACAACGACGCATAAGACGCTGCGCGGTCCTCGCGGCGGCATGATCTTGGCTGACGAAAAATACGCTAAACGCATCAATTCGGCTGTGTTCCCAGGATCTCAAGGTGGTCCCTTGGATCATGTTGTCGCTGCTAAAGCTGCTGCTTTCTATGAAGACTTGCAGCCTGAATTTAAAACTTATTCTGCTCAAATTATTAAAAATGCCAAGACAATGGCTGATGCTTTTGCCAAGGAACCTGAGATTCGGGTAGTGTCTGGCGGCACTGATAACCATATGTTTACATTGGACCTGACGAAAACCGATTTAAACGGCAGACAGGCACAAGATTTATTGGATTCAGTTTCAATTACATTGAATCGAGAAGCACTGCCTAATGAAAAACGTTCGCCATTTGTCACTTCTGGTGTTCGTATCGGCACACCAGCTATGACGACGAAGGGTTTGAAAGAAGCTGAAATGCTGCAGATCGAACAATTGATCATGCGCGCGATCCGCCACCATGATGATCAGACAGAATTAGCAAAAGTCAAACAAGATGTTTATGATCTGATGGATCGCTTTTCTTTCGATTCAGATCCCTTTTAGTGATGCCTATGAATGATGAAAAACAACAATTACGAATACAGCAAAAAGATCGCTTGACTAAACTGGATCCTAGCAAAAAAAAAGCTGAATCGTTGTCGCTTTACAAACAATTGTTTACCAGCGATCTCTGGCAGCAGGCACAGACCATAACTGTGACACTTAATTTACCTATAGAACTTGATACTCAGCCGATTATCCAGCAGGCTTGGGAATTAGATAAAACGGTTTTGATTCCAAAAATCATTCAGAAAAAAATGATTTTTACTGAATTTGAGGAAACGACCAGACTCGTTGAAGGCAATATGCATATTCTTGAAGCCGTTACTTCTAATGAGTTTCCCAAAGAGCAAATTGATTTAATGATCGTGCCAGGATTGGCCTTTACAAAACCTGGTAAACGACTGGGATTTGGTGCTGGTTTCTATGATCGCTATTTGGCTGATTTTACAGGTCAGACGCTTTCTTTATCATTGAATGACCAATTACTAGAACAGTTGCCCAGCGATCGATTAGATGTCCGAATTAAACAGATTTTAACGCCCGAAGATTGAGCGTTTTTTTCTTAAGTAAGTGAAACCTTCGCCTAACTGTTCGGAAACGACCCTGATCGATACAAAAGCTTTCGGGTCGATCTCATTAATGATTTCCCTAACTTGCCGGACTTCGGATGGATCGACAACGACATAGACAGCACGACCCGGCTTTCTCTCATAGCCGCCTTCAATGTCAATATAAGTCGAACCTCTTTCGATGTCCTTCATGATTTTTTCGGCAATTTGAGTTGGAAATTTTGAAAAAATCATGAATTCTCGAGCTGAATAACCGCCATCTTGGATGAAATTGATCACATTAGATGAAACAAAAGACATGATCAAGGTGTACATCATTTCGGCAAAATCCAAGTAGACTAATGACATGGCTAAGACGATCGCGTCAATGGCAAACAGAGATTTTCCCATCGCGATACCAAATTTTTGTTCAATGATACGGGCGATAATATCCGATCCGCCAGTCGTTGAACCAAAGCGGAAAACCAGACCAAGACCAAGGCCGATCGAAAGGCCGGCTAAGAGGGCAGAAATGAGTTTGTCATGGCTGAGGTTGATCGTTAATGGTACTTGTTGAAAGAACCATAGCCAAAAAGATAAGATGAGAATACAGTAGAAAGTTGTCAAAATCTGTCGTTTGCCCAACTTTAAATAACCGAGGATCAAAATAGGAATATTAAAAATAATATTTGTAATAGCTGGGTCAATTGAAAATAAAGCACGAAAAATAAGCGTAATACCAGTTACACCACCCTCGGCCAATTTGTTGGGGATATTGACGTAAATTAAGGCAAAAGCGTAAAAAGCACAGCCGATTGTATAAGCCAGAAAGTGTAGAGGCTTGATTTGCTTAAAGAAAGAAGTCATGTTCCTAGTATAGGTTATCGCACTGAGTTATGAAGCGAACAGCGGGGATCGGACCCGTGACCTCCACCTTGGGAAGGTGGCGTTCTACCACTGAACTATGTTCGCAAAAAAACATCCGCAGACTATTATATCAAACGGCTACCGGTGCTTTAATTGGATCTTCATGAATGTAATTTTCAATTTTGATGTCTTTCATTGTGTAATCGAAAATTGAGTTGATATCCGGGTTTAGTTTCAAAACTGGCAATTGATGCATGGGCTTTGTCAGCTGTTCTTCAATCTGATCAATATGATTGTTATAAATGTGTGCATCACCGATCGTATGGATGAACTCGCCGACCTGCAAGCCTGTCTGTGCTGCAACCATAGATAGTAATAGCGAATAGCTGGCAATATTGAAAGGAACACCTAAAAAGAAATCACCTGATCGCTGGTATAATTGCAAACTGATTTTGCCTTCAGCGACATAAAACTGACTCATAACGTGGCAGGACGGCAGTGCGGCTAAGGGTGTCGTTTCTGGATCCCAAGCTGTCAAAATTAATCGGCGCGAGTCAGGATTTATTTTGATTTCACTGATCAAACGGCTGATTTGATCAACGCTGCCGTTATCGTGAGCATCCGGCCAGCGCCGCCAAAGTTTGCCATAAACATCACCAATGTTGCCAAATTTTTTACTAAAGCTATCATCACTTAAAATTCGATCAACAAACAGTTGTTTTTGCTGCTGATATTGCTTGGCAAATTCGGGATCTGTTTGCGATCTATGACCAAAATCAGTCATATCTGGGCCTTGGTAATCAGTACTTTCGATCCATTTTTTAAAGGGCCATTCATCCCAAATGTGATTATGATGTTCTAATAGAAAACGAATATTATTGTCGCCGCGTAAAAACCATAGTAATTCGGATTTAATTAAGCCGAAGGGCACTTTTTTTGTTGTTAGCAAGGGAAAACCTTCGCTGAGATCAAAACGCATCTGAGCCCCGAAAACTGATCGGGTCCCAGTTTGTGTGCGATCCATTTTAGTTGTTCCTTTTTGTAAAATATAGCGGGCAAGATTTAAATATGCTGCTTCGTTTTCGCTCATGGATTATATGTTAATAATTTTTGCCTTGGTTCGCAAGTTCGTTCGGTAAATAAACTATAAAGCCGATATATATTTATTTTCAAATAAAAAAAGTCCGTCAATGACGAACTTTAGTCTTTAAAATTGATTAATTAAACTAAAATTAGGAACAGTACGAAAATGATTCCTAAGGCATACATGACCGGTGATACTTTCTTTCCTTGTCCGGTCATAATCATCAAAATCGGGTAGGTAACGAATCCTAATGAAATACCATCTGAAATACTGTAGGTAAGTGGCATACCAATTGCGATCAGCAGTGCCGAAGCGGCAACTGGGAAATTTTTCCAATCAATATCAGCTAAGTTAGAAGCCATCAAAACACCGACCAGAATCAAGGCTGGTGCCGTGACTGCGTCAGTAACAACTGACAGCAAAGGACTGAATATCAATGAAAAGAGGAATAAGATCCCTGTGAAAATTGATGTCAAGCCTGTTCGGCCACCAACAGCGATTCCGGCAGATGATTCAATGTAAGCTGAAGTTGGTGAGGTTCCCAGCACAGGTCCGACCAGCATGCCGACAGAATCAGCCATCAAAGCTTGTCCGACACGGGGAAGCTCGCCTTTTTCGTTTAGAAAGCCAGCATTCTTAGCTAGGCCAACTAAAGTTCCGGCTGTATCGAAGAAGGTGACCAGCAGGAAAGTGAAAACAGCGATCCATAATTTAAAAGTATTGATGTCGCCCAAATGCAGCAATGCTCGGCCGAAGGTTGGCGCTAAAGAAGGCGCAGCTGAAACAACGGCTGTTGGCAAAGCGATCAAATGGGTCAAAAGACCAACGATCGTGGTACCGATCATTCCTAAAAAGATCGAGGCAGGAACGTGTCTTGCATACAGAATAAAGGTGAAAAGAACACCGAAAATCGTTAACAGAGTTGTTGGTGTTCCCAGGTTTCCCAAAGTGACCATCGTGTCTTTAGAAGAGGCAACGATGCCACCATTTTCAAAACCAATAAAAGCAATAAACAGACCAATTCCAGCTGCGATCGCAGCTTTTAGATCCTTGGGAATTGAGTTGATGACAATTTCACGAATTTTAAAAATTGTCAGAATGAAGAAGATGATTCCAGCGATAAAGACCGCAGCCAAAGCCGTTTGCCAGGGTACTTTCATGCCTAAAACGACTGAGTAGGCAAAGAAGGCATTAATGCCAAGGCCCGGGGCGATCGCAAAGGGGTACTTGGCAACCACTCCCATAAAAATCGTTGCCACCGCAGTGACGACACCTGTTGCAACAAAGACAGCACCTTTATTCATACCAGTTACTCCCAAAACACTTGGGTTAACGAAAAGAATATAGGCCATCGAAACGAAAGTAGTCAGTCCAGCAACGAATTCCCGACCAATCGTTGTTTTGTTTTCCTTTAACTTAAAATATTGATCCATTTTTCCTCCACGAAGAGATTATTAACCATGAAAACACGAACATTTAAATTATTTTTTTCACAAATATGAGTTGATATCAGTTTTTAAATTTGACAGAGATTGCTAAGATTAAAGTATGAATTTCGTGACCTCAGATACACATTTTTTCGATGCCGGCTTAATTGGTCATCCACATTTTGCACCGGCACGGCAAGATTTTTTACAAGTTAACGATATGAACGAAGCTATCATCGAGGCTTGGAACAAGGTGGTCATGCCGGTTGATACTGTCTATCACTGCGGGGATGTTGGTGTCTTCTATAAGAATGGCAGCAAAGAAGATATGCTGGCTATTTTAAATCGTCTTCAGGGCAATATCATTTTTGTCAAGGGCAATCACGATAGCCATGATTTTTTTAAGTATTTGGATGCGAATAATTATAAAACCGCCAGTGGCCAGCCTAAATTCAGTTTTCATGACGTAGGTGCTTATTTTAAGTTTGATCACCGCCAGTATTTTCTGACGCATTATCCGATGATCTTCGGCATCACGACCAACAGCATTAATTTGCATGGCCATATTCATCACAGCTCTGTTGATATCAAGGAAAACATTAATGTTGGTATTGATTCTAGTGATTTTGATTATTTTTCAAAGGAGCAATGTCCTGCGTTTGGCACACCTCTTTCGATGAAACAAGTTGAATTTTTGGTTCAGGCCAAAGCGGATGATTTTGCAAAAAGGCGATAACGATGGCACATGAATTTGTGACAATTCTACACACCAATGACATTCACAGCCATGTTGAACATTGGCCGCGAATCGCTAATTGGATCAAGACGCGCCGCGCAATCCTGCAGGCAGCTGGTCATTTTGTTTTGACTTTTGATATTGGTGATTTTATCGATCGCTATGATGCCAACACGCAGGCTACTTGGGGCAAAGCCAACACGCAGCTGCTAAATGATTGTGGTTATGATGGTGTCACGATCGGTAATAATGAAGGACTGGGTTTGCCGCATGATCGCATGGAAGATATTTATTCTCAGCGTCATTTTGCCGTTTTGCTAGCAAATATTTTTGAAAACGACCACCAATTACCTAAATGGGCTGAAGAATTCCGTATTTTTGTCACACCGAAAGGTACAAGAATATCAGCTTTTGGTCTAACGGCTGCCTACGAATCAACCTATCCGCTGGCTGATTGGCTGCCTGTTCAACCACTGCCGACCTTGGCCAAATTATCTGATCGTGTTGTGGCTCAATCGGATGTTCGAATCTTGTTATCTCATCTCGGTCTGCCGACTGATCAAGCCTTAGCCAAACAATTTAAAAAAATTTCTGTCATTTTAGGTGCGCACACCCATCACTTGCTGCCTCACGGTCAACAAGTTGAGCAAACGTTTTTGGCGGCCGCCGGGAAATACGGTGAAAACGTTGGTGAAGTGACGCTGGAAATCAATGAAAATCACGAAATCGTCTCTACAAAAGCAAAAACGACCCCTTTCGATGATTTACTGCCTGTAAAATCAGCCTCAGCGTTCTTGGAAAACTGGCGTGAGTCTGGACGCACGATCTTAGCAAATCAGATCGTTGCCAATTTGCCGGTATCACGGAGTCCGCTTGAGCAGGTCGATGACTGTGCTGATGCTTTGATGACTAATTTTCATACGAAAATAGCTATGATTTCGACCGGCATGTTTTTAGACGACCTGCCGGTTGGCGAACTGAATAATTTTCAGCTTTTAACCGATTTGCCGCACACGATCAATCCGATGAAAATCGATATTACTGGCAGTGACTTATTAAAGTTGCTGGCCGAAATTCATTTGCAGCATGACCATCTTTTGAATCTGCATATCAACGGTTCCGGCTTTCGTGGTGACAAATTTGGCGAAATGAAGTTCTTCGGACTTGAAAACAGCAGTATTGATCCTGATGAACATTATGAAATTGCCAGTCTTGATCACTACTATTTTCTGCCTTGGTTTCACTCTTTGCAGGCGGCTGAGGTATCATTTGATTTTAAGGGGATTTTGCGGGAATTAATGGCTCGCTATTATCATGTAAAATATCGTCGTGAGGTACTTGATTGAAAACAGTTTCCGTCATTGTTGATCTACCAACTCGGCAGACAAATCAACCTTTTACATATGCAATTCCAGACGATTTACTGGATTTTGATTTGCTTGGTCATCGCGTCCGAGTACCTTTTGGCAGACGCTTTTTAATGGGCTATGTCGTCGCCGTTGATCAAAAGCCAGCAGGTGATTTTCAATTAAAAACGATTGAATCTATTGTTGATAAACAGCCGATCTTAAATCATGAAATGCTGGCATTATCGGATTGGCTGGCTCGTTATGTTTTTTCTTATCGCGTACAAGTGATTCAAGCAATGCTGCCAAATGCTTTTAAGCCACGTTATTTAAAGGGTTTGAAAATTGTTGGTGATGTCTCAAAAGAACTGAGACAGACTATTTTTTTAGGTAATGATGAAATTGAATTTTTAGCTAAAAATTATGATCCTCAACAGACAGCGATGATCAACGAACTAATTCGCCAAGGCAAAATCGTACAGACAACGACGATTGAAAAGAAAAATAAGGCCAAGACTGTTAAAGTGCTGTCAGCTAAGTTATCTGCTGGGGAATTGTCGGAGCTATTAAAAAGCAGGCGGCGCAGCGAAGCGCAGAAAAAACTCTTGATTTTTCTCGCTGACCACGAGAATGTTTTTTTTCAAAGCAAAGAACTCGCGGATATTTTAGACATTTCTGTATCGACGATCGCAACAGCTGAAAAAAATAATTGGCTGGAAAAGAGTCAAATGCCATTAACGAGAAACCCGGTCAAAAATATTTCTGTCAAAAAAACCAAAGCGGTTAAACTGACCGCTGATCAGCAGTCAGTTTTTGATCAGCTACTGGCTTCGATTACAAAAGGAGAAAATAAAACTTTTTTGCTCGAGGGCATCACAGGCTCTGGCAAGACGGAAGTGTACTTGCAGCTGATTGAAAAAACGATCGCTGAAGGGAAAACGGCTTTATTATTAGTTCCGGAAATTGCGTTGACCCCGCAAATGATTCGGCGTGTTAAAGCGCGTTTTTTGGATTCGGTTGCTTTGATTCATTCAGGCCTGTCGGATGGTCAGCGTTTAGACCAGTGGGAGGAGATCCGTGATGGCAAAATTAAAATTGTCATCGGCACACGTTCGGCTGTTTTCTCACCCTTGTCTAATATTGGGCTGATCATTATCGATGAAGAACATGAAACGAATTACAAGCAAGAGGACAACCCGCGCTACCATGCTAGAGATGTCGCTTTATGGCGGGCGAAATATCACAAAGCTGTCACTTTATTGGGCTCGGCAACACCTAGCTTGGAATCGCGAGCTAGAGCGCAAAAAGGACTTTTTCAGTTATTGACCATGAAACATCGTGCTGTATCGGGAGCTGTTTTACCAAAAGTTTCAATCGTCGATATGCGCGAAGTCTGGCAGCGGCAGCATGCAGATAGTGATTTTAGTCCAGAACTGCTTGATGCGATCAAACAACGCCAGCTGAATCATGAACAAAGCATTTTGCTGTTAAACCGTCGCGGATTTTCATCTTTTGTCATGTGCCGAAATTGCGGTTATGTGCCGCATTGTCCGAATTGTAATGTCTCCTTAACACTGCACATGGATAGCCATTCTTTAAACTGCCATTATTGCGGTTATGAGGAAGCGATTCCTAATACATGTCCTGTATGCGGCAGCCATCAGATTCGCTATGTTGGTACTGGCACGGAAAAAGTGGCAGCTAAATTGAATTCTCTGATCACCGGCATCAAGCTTGTGCGTTTGGACCAAGATACAACTCGTAAAAAAGGCAGCTTGGAAAAAATTTTGAGCGACTTTGCTGCTCGTAAATACGATGTCCTATTGGGTACACAGATGGTTGCTAAAGGACTTGATTTTCCAGATGTGACCTTGGTTGGTGCCATCAATGCTGATGTTGGTTTGAATCTGCCGGATTACCGATCTGGTGAAAAGACTTTCGAACTATTGACACAGGTTGCTGGTCGTGCTGGACGTGATCAGAAAACAGGCGAAGTTATTATTCAAAGCTTTAATCCTGATAATTACGCAATCAAATTGGCAGCTGATCAAAATTACGAGGCCTTTTATAAATCAGAAATGCTTTTGCGCCATTTAGCAGACTATCCGCCTTATTTTTATACGATTCAAATTGCAGTCAGTGGTCCTGACCAGTTTTTGACCAGTCAAGCAATTGATCAGGTTTCTGCATTTATTCGGCCTCAATTAGATCCGAAAACGATTGTGCTGGGTCCAACACCGAAGGCGATCGCTAAATTACGCAATCGTTATTATTTCCAAATCATCCTGAAGTATAAGGCTGACCAGAATTTAGAAAACACACTGACCAGCCTGCAGACTGACTTTGCTGAAAAACTTTCTAAAAATATTTATTTAAGTATTGACCGTGATCCGGTATCATTTATTTGATGACTAATTCGGTGATTTTTTTTGGAACTTCAGATTTTAGTGCCAGTGTCTTGCAAGGCTTGATCGATGATCCTGCTTTTCAAGTGCTTGCGGTGGTGAGCCAGCCTGATCGGCCGGTTGGCCGGAAAAGGACTTTGGCAGTTACTCAGACCAAAAAAATTGCAATAGCCAATAATTTGGCAGTTTTCCAGCCTGAAAAATTATCAGGTTCAAAGGAGATGGCTGACTTGATCGCAATGCAGGCTGACTTTTTGGTGACGGCTGCTTTTGGGCAATTCGTCCCAACTAAACTGCTGAAGTCAGCGACCGTTGCGGCGATCAATGTCCATGCCAGTTTGCTGCCCAAGTACCGTGGAGCTGCTCCGATCAATTGGGCACTTATAAATGGTGATAAAAAGACTGGCGTTTCGATCATGTACATGGTCAGGGAGATGGACGCCGGCGATATCGTTTCTGTGAGAGAAATACCGATCGCAACATCTGATAATGCCGCCTCTTTGTTCGAAAAGCTGGCCATCGTTGGTCGTGATCTTTTGCTAGAAACAATGCCGAAAATGCTCACAGGTGATTTCCTTACAGCTAAACAAGATACAAGTCGGATCACGTTAGCGCCGAAAATTGATAATCAATTGTCTAAACTGGATTTTTATCATAAATCTGCTGCACAAATTGTTGACTTAGTTCGCGGTCTTTCGCCAAAGCCTGGTGCAAGCTTACGAATCAATCAAGAGCAGATCAAGGTTTTTACGGCAGAGACTGGTTCGCTGATTGGCCAAACAGGTCAAATATCAATACTGTCCAAGCACGATTTCGCGATTACCGCAGCCGATGGCATAGCTGTCTTATTGCAGCAGGTTCAGCCTGCAGGAAAAAAACGCATGTCCGTTTCGGCTTTCTTGAACGGGTCTAACAAGAGCTTGCGTGTCGGTGACCGCGTTGATAGGGTATAGTATTACAATAGTATTACGGATGACTTATGCAAATCGCCTACTTAAGTGATATTGGGACTCGAAAAAAAGAAAACCAAGACTTTGTCGGGATTTTCACGAATAAAAATCACTACAAACTCGCCGTTGTCGCAGATGGCGTCACGAGTGAAAAAGGCGGTGATGTTGCAGCTGAGATGGTTGTCAACAACTTCGGTTTCGGTTGGCGCCAAACGGAAATCGCCTCAATTCAAGCTGCAAAAGACTGGATTTCAGAAAAAGCCAGAGAAGAGAACAGTCGTATTTTGGAAGCTGGCAAACGTTTCGATGATCTTTCGAAAATGGCAACGACGATGGTACTGGCTGTGGCGATCAAGGATGATGTACTGGTTGGCAACTTAGGTGATTCGCGAGCTTATATTTTTAATGGCAAATTTTTAAAACAGCTTTCTCTTGATCATTCTTTTGGCAATGAACTGCTGAAGCGTGGTGAAGTTTCTCAAGAAAATGTTAATAGTATTCCGCATCACCAAAGCATTACGCGTTATTTTGGCTTGAATGCGCAGACAGAAATGTTTTTTACGGTTTCAAAAGTCGCTAACAACGACATTATTATGCTGGCAACAGATGGTTTGACAAAACAAGTTGAGGAACAGGATATTTTACGTGTTATAAAATCAAGACACAAGTCTCTAAGCGAGATGGTGGCACAATTAGTTAATACAGCTAATGAACAAAGCGGTTTTGATAATGTCACGATCTTACTAATGTCACAGTTTAAGGAGGATAATTGATGAATCCTGGTTCAATATTTGCAAACAGATATCAAATTATCCGGCCGCTCGGCGAGGGTGGGATGGCCAATGTTTATTTAGCTACTGATATGCAGAGCAATCAGCAAGTGGCGATCAAAGTCCTGCGTTTGGATCTGCAAAACAATCCGGATTTTGTGCGCCGTTTCCAAAGAGAAGCTCAAGCCGCAGCACAACTGGTTCACCCTAACATCGTTAAAGTACTGGATTCGGGTTCTTTTGATGGTATGCAGTATTTAGCTATGGAATATGTTGATGGCATGGATCTGAAAAAGTACATCGCTCAATATTATCCAATTCCTTATACACAAGTTGTGAATATCATGGAGCAAGTACTTTCGGCTGTTTCTATGGCTCACAATCACGGCATTGTTCATCGTGATCTAAAACCGCAGAACATTCTTGTTGGCAAAGATGGTTCGCTTAAAATCGTTGATTTTGGTATTGCGATCGCTAGAAGTGAATTTGGTATGACGCAGACGAATGCTGTTTTGGGATCAGTTCACTATTTAAGTCCTGAGCAGACTCGTGGCGGCATGGCAACGAATAAGTCTGATATTTATGCGCTGGGTGTTATTTTGTTTGAAATGTTGACCGGGAAGGTGCCTTACGAGGGTGAGACAGCAGTTTCGATCGCGATGAAACATTCTTCTGAACGGATGCCTTCTGCTAAAGCAGCTGATCCAAATATTCCACAGGCTTTGGAAAACGTTATTTTACGCGCTACTGCTAAGAATCCTGATAATCGTTATTTAACGGCTGAAGATATGGCTAATGATTTGCGGACAAGCCTGTCACCACAACGGTCAGGAGAAGCTAAATTACCTGATTTTGTTGATGATCAGGCTGAGACTAGAACGATCCCGATCGATGAACTGAAATCTCAAGTTGCTAGCGGCATCCAGCGGCCTAACGCATCTGCTAATGAAGTTGATCCCGCTGTGTTGCTCAAGGATGCCAAAAAGAATGCCCCCCTTGTCAAAAAACATAAAAAGCATCGTATCTGGCCTTGGATTCTAGCTGGTCTGCTTGCGGCTGGCATCATCGTTATTTTAGCTGCGATGTTTTGGCCTGGCAAAGTTCAGGTGCCGGATACGCATAACATGGCCTTAAATAAGGCAGAAAAATTAATTCGCAATAATAATCTTGAAGTTGGCAATATTAGCAAGACAACTTCAAGAACGATCAAAAAAGGTCAAGTAATAAAGTCCGATCCAAAGATCGGCTTGCATGTATCGAAAAAAACCAAGATCGATCTGATCGTATCGAATGGTGCTAAAAAATTGACTTTCGGAGATTACGTCGGTTCTGATTACTCAATTGTGGCCAATGTTTTGAAAAATCAAGGCTACAAAGTTAAAAAGACTGAACGTTATTCTGATACCATTTCAAGTGGGCAGATCATTAAGCAGTCCATTGCAGCTGATGAAAAAGTCGACCCTTATGAAACGACGGTTAAATTTACAGTTTCTAAGGGACCGCAAAAGATTACAGTACCAACTTTTGATAATGTTGCCAGTGCCCAGGCTTGGGCCAACCAGAATGGTATTAAGCTTGAAATTAATTATAGTGAGACTAATCTTTACAGTAGTGGTAGTGTTATTAGCCAGAATCCTAGCGGTGGTACGGAAATATCATCTTCAACCGTTATTAATTTGCAAGTTGCAAAGGCGGCGCCTTCTAGTTCAAGCAGTTCTTCTTCTAGTTCAAGCAGTTCTTCTTCTAGTTCAAGCAGTTCTTCTTCTAGCAGCTCGTCTAGCAGTGAGAGCAAATAAGCATGACAAAAATGGTGTATGTTTAGCTGTTTTATAAATCAATTTAGGGAGAAAATATGAGTGTTATTGTTGCGCCGTCCATTTTGGCGGCAGATTATTTGAATTTAGCTGATCAAATCCAATTAGTTGAGAAGGCTGGTGCAAAATATTTGCATATCGATATCATGGATGGTGATTTTGTGCCCAGCATTTCTTACGGACCGGAATGGGTCAAACAAATCAAAGCCAGCGGCAGCCAATTAGCGTTAGATGTGCATTTAATGGTTAATCATCCAGAAAAAATCGTGGATGTTTTTGCTAAAGCCGGTGCAGATATTATTGGTGTACATGTTGAAGCTACTGCACATATTCACCGTGTTTTACAGATGATTAAAAATGCTGGCAGTCGTGCCGAAGTTGTTATAAACCCAGGCACACCAGTTTCTTCGATACTGCCTATTTTATATATGGTGGATCAAGTTCTTGTTATGACGGTTAATCCAGGATTTGGCGGTCAAAAGTTTTTGCCGCAAGAAATCACTAAAGTCGCTGAACTTAATCAATATAAAAAAGATCATGATTTGCATTTTGATATCGAAATTGATGGCGGCGTTAATGATAAAACCGTTATCGATGCTTATAAGGCCGGTGTTACTGTTGCTGTCGCTGGTTCTTATGTGTATGACAAGTTAGATCCAGCTGCCAAAGTTCAAAAATTGATCGAGGTCACGGATTTTGCGGTCGATTAATATTTTGGCAGGTGGTCCTAGGGAAAATCTGCCCAAGAATTTTTCGGATTTTTTACATTCAGATTCAGATTGGATCGGTGTTGATGCTGGTGCCTTTTATTTACTGACACATGGTGTCGAGCACATCACAGCTATTGGTGATTTTGATTCTTTAACTGCATCAGAGTTAGCATTCGTGAAAAGCAAAGTTGATCCAAAGAATTTTTTTCAGGCAAAACCAGAAAAAGATTATACCGATACAGAATTGTCCCTGCTTTGGGTTGAAAAACATTTCGATTTATCTAAATACGATGCCATTAATTTATTTGCCATGACTGGTCAGCGTCTTGACCACGAACTGAATAATCTTCTGAATTTATTTGAGGCGCAATACACAAATATTCTGCGCAGGATTAAATTTTATGATCTGACTAATATTGTTGAATTCTTTGCTGCCGGAAATTACCTGCTATCCAATAAATTTCACAAGAAGTATTTGGGCTTGATCACTTTGAATGATATTAGTCATTTTTCAATTAAAGGGGCCAAATACGAGTTATCGAACTTTTCATCTAAAATTGCTCGTGCTTTCGCGTCAAATGAGTTTTTGAGCGATGCAGAAGTCGAAATTAGTTTTGAAACGGGAAACGTGATTGCAATATATAGTTAAAAAGCCCGATAAACTTTGTTTTTTAAGCTTACTTTTGTATAATAGTTAAGGCTTTTTACTTTTAGTGCAATTGCCCATAAAGTATAAGCTTAAAATTTTAAGCCTACATCGTTCAATCGATGAACTATTAAAATGGAGGAAACCAAATTGGCTGAAAAGGAACATTACGAAAGAACTAAGCCGCACGTTAATATTGGTACTATCGGTCATGTTGATCATGGTAAGACCACTTTAACGGCTGCTATCACTAAGGTATTGTCTGAAAAAGGCCTTGCGCAAGCCCAAGATTATGCCTCAATTGATGCCGCTCCTGAAGAGCGTGAACGTGGAATCACGATCAATACTGCCCACGTTGAATACGAAACAGAAAAACGTCACTACGCACATATTGATGCGCCAGGACATGCTGATTACGTTAAAAATATGATCACCGGTGCTGCACAAATGGATGGTGCCATCCTTGTTGTTGCTGCAACTGATGGTCCTATGCCGCAGACTCGTGAACATATTTTGCTCGCTCGTCAAGTTGGTGTTAACTATATCGTTGTATTTTTGAACAAGACCGATCTTGTTGATGATGACGAGTTAATTGATCTTGTTGAGATGGAAGTTCGTGAACTTTTGTCTGAATATGATTTCCCTGGTGACGATATTCCTGTTATTCGTGGATCTGCTTTGAAGGCTCTTCAAGGAGATCCAGAACAAGAAAAGGTCGTTTTGCACTTAATGGATGTTATTGATGAATACATTCCAACTCCAGTTCGTGACATTGACAAGCCATTCCTGATGCCTGTTGAAGATGTCTTCACGATTACTGGTCGTGGAACTGTTGCCTCTGGTCGTATTGATCGTGGTACTGTTAAAATCAATGACACGGTTGAGATCGTTGGTCTACGTGATGACATTAAAAGCACCGTTGTTACAGGTGTTGAAATGTTCCGTAAGACTTTGGATATTGGTGAAGCCGGTGATAACATTGGTGCTTTGCTTCGTGGTATTGATCGCGAAGGTATCGAACGTGGCCAAGTTTTGGCTAAGCCGGGTTCGATCAAGACTCACAAGAAGTTCAAGGGTGAAGTTTATATCTTGACCAAGGAAGAAGGTGGCCGTCATACGCCATTCTTCACTAATTATCGCCCTCAGTTCTATTTCCATACGACTGATGTTACAGGTGTCGTAGAATTACCTGAAGGTGTTGAAATGGTTATGCCTGGTGATCATGTGACATTTACTGTCGAATTAATGAAGCCAGTTGCTATCGAAAAAGGTTTGAAGTTCACTATCCGTGAAGGTGGCCATACTGTTGGTGCCGGCACTGTTTCTGAAATTGATGACTAATGTCTATAAAAAATCACTATTCAAAAGATAGTGGTTTTTTTTATTTTATTTTGTTGAACGCTTGACTTATTTTTTAAACCTTGTTACTCTTAGTACAAGATTAAGAAGGCGGTGGATATTTTATTGATAATTAATGGCGATGTATTTAAGACTCGAAGAAATGATTTAAACATGACTCAAGCTGAACTAGCGGATGGCTTGACTTGTCAAGCGACAATTAGTAATTTGGAAATAAATGGCGTTTTGCCGAACTTCGATATTCTAGAGGGCTTGACGAGGCGGCTTTCATTGACTGTCGTTGATATTCTTACTACTCGCTTAGTAACGAACCCTCTTATTTTGCTACAGCATCAATTGGACGATGAATGTTACGGTAAGGTTCAGACGGGATTAAAAAAAATAAGCCGTCCTAGTCAAGACAATTTTTTTGAGCGGCAGCAATATGATTATCTATGTGCCTCATCGTCGTTTCATGATGGTCTAATCGAAGATGCTAATTTCCACTGTGACCAGATGATCAATGTTCCTGAAAAACAGCGAGTTTGGTTTCACTATGCTTTGGCTAATACGATCAAAGCAGAAATTTGGCAGCAAAAGGATGATTTGTTCAAAGCAGGTGTTTGCTTTGACAGTGTTATTGATATTATCAAAAAACATCCTTATACTGAGCCGTCATTTTCTATGACCAGTTATATTCGGATTTACCAGGCTTTAGCTGAACATTTTTTATTGGTTGGGAATGTAGACGAAGCAATATGCCACTTAAACAAAGCATTTGGCATTTTAAAACAAAAAAATTCTATTTGGCATTTTGGCGAATTAATGATGATCCAAGCTCAGGTATACTATGAAAACAAAATGTACGGCGCACAAGAAAAAATGATTTCTGCTGTTCAAGAACTATACAAAATATTAAAAAGTCCGCAATTAGCTAGAATGTTGGATAAGCTTGAAGCCTGATGGCTCAAGCTTTTTTATTTTTTAAAATTTGCTAATAGCGACTTGACATACGAACATATGTTCGTATTATTGAGATATGAGGATGTCTGAATATTTTGACAATGAAAGACGCCGAGTAATTTTTGCAATTGATAGCAAGTCTTTTTACGCTAGTGTTGAGGCTGTTTCACGCGGCTTCGACCCGCTTAAAGTTCCTCTTATCGTGGTTTCGACTGGTCCCAACATCGGTGGCAACGGTTTAATTCTTGCAACGAGTCATATGGCCAAAGAGCGTTACGGCTTGAGATCGAACGTTAGCCGTGTACGTGACTTGCCAAAAAAAGATCATGACTTGATCATGGTGGCGCCACGTATGAATTTTTATATCTATGTTAATTCTCAAATTAATGATATTTATCGAAAATATGTTGCTGATGAAGACTTGCATATCTATTCTATCGATGAAAGCTTTTTAGATATGACTAAATCCTGGCAGCTGTTTGGCAGCAGCGAGATAGAAGTTGCTAAGAAGATTCAAAAAGAAGTTTATTTTAAAACGGGAATTTATACAACGATCGGTATCGGCGATAACTTAACGCAAGCAAAAATTGCAATGGATGTTTATGCCAAACATAATCATGGCTTTATGGAACAAATCAGTTATGAGACGATTCCGGAAAAATTATGGCCGATTAAAGACTTGGATTCTGTCTGGAGTATTGGTAAACGAACTGCACGAAAACTAGAGGCTATTGGTATTCATTCTTTAGATGATCTGGCTCATCATGATCCTTATGATCTGAGCAGAAAATTTGGTATTATTGGCGGCCAGCTCTATCTCTTGTCTTGGGGTATTGATCGAGCAGTGATTAGCCAAAAAACTTTTCCAAAGGAAAAATCTTACGGCAACTCACAGGTTCTGCCAAAAAATTATACGCAGAAAAGCGAAATTGAAGTGGCCTTACAAGAAATTTCGGATCAAGTTTCAGCCCGTATTAGAAAACATCATTTGCAAACTCGTTTAGTTCATGTGTGGGTCGGCAATGAATACACTAGTGGCGGTTTTTCTAAGCAAAGCAGGATTACAGCAACAAATGAAAGCAGAGTTTTAGATCAAATTGTGTTGAATTTGTTTCATGCCAATTGGCGAGGGGACAAAATTCGTAATATTTCTGTTTACTTTGCTGACTTAGTTGCTGATAGCAGTCAACAGTTTGATTTGTTTCGAACGGCTGACCGGCAAATCAAAGATCGAGAACTGGATAAGACTGTTGACAGCTTGCGTCTCAAATATGGTTTTACAAAATTGGTTAAAGCTTCTTCCACTTTACCTGGCGGCACGGCAATTCAACGAGCCGGTTTGGTCGGCGGTCATAATGGCGGTAATAGCTATGAATAAAGATTATCCAAATTATGATCCGAAAATTCGAGACCAATTCATTCATTCTTTTCAAGATCGCGGCATGATGAAATGGGGCGGTTTTTATTTGTCAGACCATACGCGTGTCATCGAAAAATCATCGAAGCAGCGTGCTGAAAAAGAAAGACGCTTCTTAAGAGAGCGAATGGATTTTAAAACAATTTCTCAAAGATTATTTGACGCATTTTCGAATCACAAGGAAGTTCAGATCCAATTAGCCGAAGAATCTGAAGAGCATGACATTTATGCGACTATTTTAGGTTTTGTTGAAGGCTATGATGAAACAGGCATCTTAGTCGCTGACAAAGTCGTTGCCGTTAATGATATTTGGAATTGCCAGTTAATTGAGAATTAATTGTACTATACAATTAATTTTATAAGAACGTAAGCGATCGTCAAGAAAGGGATAAATGCTAATTGTTTTTCCTGCTGGTGAAGAATAATTAAAATGGCTAATCCGCTAGCTAGCATAATAACCATTAAAAACTGTAAATGAGTTGTATTTAAGTAAATGAGTATGATGACAGGCAAGTCGCCGAAACCCAGTGTTTGCCGACAATAAACGAAAAATAGCAGCAGTGCCAGTAAAATTATGCCAGCGATGACTTTTTCTTTGGAACAGTGTCGACACAATTCAAATAATATGATCGGATACAGAATGAAAACATGAGCTGAGTGATCATAAAGATCCTCACAACTCAAAAACAAGAATAGGCAGCAGATGATTAAAAATACATAGTTTGCTGATGCACTTAAAAAAATAACCGCTAGTGATAATTCAGTTAAAGGGTAAACTAGTGAAATATGATGTTTGCAACTGCGGCATTTTCCCAAGAAGATCAACCAGCTGATAATTGGTATTAGATTGATAGGCAAGAGTCGTTTGCCGCAATGATCACAATACGAAAAGCCCTTCAAACTAGCTTGGCGATTCATTCGATTGGCCAGACACATAATAAAAGATGCCAAACAGGCACCAAGAACAAAATAAATATTCTCCATATTTATTAATACGCATTTTCGCAAAAAAATGATATTACCCTTGTCAAGTAAATACCCTTGACAAGGTTTATTAAAAAGGATATATTAAGTCAAGTAATATTTTTAGGAGATAACTATGTCAGTTAAAATTCGTTTGCACTTGATGGGTACCAAAAAGCGTCCTTTCTATCGTGTTGTTGTTGCTGATTCACGGGCTCGTCGTGATGGCCGTTTCATCGGAGAAGTCGGCTATTACAACCCAATTACAAAGCCAGCAGAAATCAAATTGAATGAAGATGAAATTTTTGGATGGTTGATGAAGGGCGCTCAACCAACTGATACTGTTCGCAACTTTCTTTCTGATGCTGGATTGTTGAAAAGAGTTCATGAAGCCAAACTCGCTGCTAAAAAAGCAGCTAAGTAATCTTTCCGCCCTTGATGGCGGTTTTTTTGTATGATTTTAATATGAAAACGATTTTAACTGAACAAATTAATTATGCTTCGATCAATTTTCGCGACTGGTCCTTTAGCTATTTTTATTCAGACCAAGGCCTTGTTTTTACGACTTTTCAAAAAGAAGCGGTCAAAGAATTTGAAAAGTGGTCAGGACTTAAAAGCGTTTTTTTGCAGAAAAACACCGCGATCGATCAGGCTTTTTCAGATTATTTTGCCGGCCAGAGCTCAGAAATTGATTTAAAAATTGATTGGCATTTTTGGCAATTTTCTGATTTTCAGCTGTGTGTGCTTAAAGCCTTACAAAAAGTTACTCAACCAATCAGCTATACAGATCTTGCCGAACGACTTGCTGACAAAAAAGCTGTTCGAGCAGTTGCAACGGCGGTTGGCAAAAATCCCATTGAATTACTGATTCCCTGCCATCGTATTATTAGCAAATCTGGTCAGATTGGCCAATATCGCGATGGTTCAGATGTAAAGCGTGCCTTATTAGAATTGGAGGGAAAATGAGTCATTTACTACGTATTGGCCGAGTCCTGAATACTCACGGGATCGCCGGGGAATTAAAAATTGATGCGGTGACAGATTTTCCATCTCAGCGATTTGCCAAGAAGACTGAATTAATGATAGGTCGGGAAAAATTAATTGTTAAATCCAGCCGGCCTTTTAAAAATTTTTGGCTGCTGCAGCTGCTTGATCATGAAAATATTAATTTGGTGGAAAAATATAAAGGCCAAGATATTTTTATTGAAGACGATCAGCAGCTAGAACTAGCTGAAGGTGAATATCTTGTTTCCCAAATTATTGGCTTGCAGGTCATTGATGAACAAGGAAATACGATTGGCCAAGTAACTGATTCTTTTCATACCGGCGCCAATGATGTTTGGACGATCAAAAAAGTAACTGGCAAGGAGATTTTAATTCCTTATATTGATGAAGTTGTTAAGAAAGTTGATTTGAAACAAGCTGTGATCACAGTATCGTTGTTGGAGGGCTTGGATGAAAATTGATGTTTTAAGTATTTTTCCGGAAATGTTTGATCCTTTGCGCCAGTCCATGATCGGTAAAGCGATCGAGAAGGGGATTATTGATTTTAAGGTCACGGATTTTCGCGATTTTACAACAAATAAGCAAAAACACGTTGATGACGTTGTTTATGGCGGCGGTGCTGGTATGCTGCTAATGCCGCAACCAATTTTTGATGCTATGACGCATGTCCAAGCAGAAAATAACGGTGACAAAGGTCATGTGATTCTTGTTGATCCCGCCGGTCGCAAATTTGATCATAAAGTTGCTAAAGAATTGGCTGGATTTGATCATTTGACTTTTATTGCTGGCCATTATGAAGGTTACGATAATCGCATTCGTCATTTAGTCGATGACGAGATCAGTCTTGGCGACTATGTTTTGACTGGTGGCGAATTGGCCTCGATGGTCATCATTGATGCGACGGTCCGCTTTTTGGGAAATGTTTTGGGAAACGCAGAATCTGCTGAGGACGATAGTTTTCAAAACGGCTTGTTAGAGGAACCACAATATACGCGGCCGGCTGATTTTCGTGGTATGAAGGTTCCCGAAGTGCTGACTAATGGCGATCACGAGAAAATTCGCAAATGGCGTTTGCAAGCATCTTTGCGACGTACTTATGCACGTCGACCGGATCTGCTGGAAAAACGATCTTTTACGAAAGAAGAACTGGATTTGCTTGATGACATTAAATATAAGTAACTAACTACTTGATTTAAGGCTGCGAAAACTGATACAATTTTAAATGGCTATTTTTGCCAATCACTGACATTGCGCTGTTGTACCAAGGTATTGAATATCAATGTTTTCGTTGGGAGTATGTAATGAGACAGAACCAAGTATTAGAGAATTTAACGCAGTCGCAACTGCGTTCGGATATTCCTGATTTTCGTCCTGGAGATGGTGTTAAGGTTTATGCCCGAATCGTCGAAGGCGAACGTGAGCGTGTCCAATTGTTTGAAGGCGTTGTTGTTAAGCGCAGGGGATTTGGTATCTCAGCCAGCTATACGGTTAGAAAAGTTTCTTCCGGTGTTGGTGTTGAGCGTACTTTTCCTCTGAATTCACCACGTGTTGACAAGATCGAAGTGGTCCGTCATGGCCATGTTCGTCGTGCCAAGCTGTATTATTTGCGGGCACTTCGTGGTAAAGCTGCTCGTATTAAGGAAAATCTTAATGTTAAGGGAGCTTCCAAGAAAGTTCAAAAGTAATAAAATCATTTTGAAACGGGCGATTTGAGGGTCCGTTTTTTTCTTAGACAAAATCATGACAATCAGAAAAATTCAAAATTCATTTCCACAGTTGTTGGGTCAAATAATCATTCTGATTTTTACAGCTCTTTTGGAAGTCCTTGCTATCAATATGTTTTTAAATCCCAACCATATTTTTACTGGTGGTTTTACGGGAATTTCTCAGCTGCTTTCGTTGGCCAGTGAGCGCTTATTTGGTTTTCAAATCAATACTGGTGTTTTTATTTTAATCAGTAGTGTGACAATTGGACTTTTCGGTTGGAAATTGGTTGGTTCGCGTTTTACGATTTTAAGTACAGCTAATTCTGTTTTAACATCACTTTTTATTGTCTATTTTCCCGTCATTAATATCGCTCAAAATGTTTTACTGGCTTCACTTTTTTCTGGTGTTTTAATGGGTATAGCGACTGGCTTATCGATGCGTTTTGGTTTATCGACAGGCGGCATGGATATTATTGCAATGATCGTCCAAAAGAAAACGGGTCGTTCAGTCGGCGTAATCAGCAACACGATCAACGTATCGATCGTGCTGGTCGCTGGTGTTTTTATTGGTTGGCCGAATGCTTTATATACATTGATCGGCATTTTCGCTACTGGGCAAGTGATTGATACCATTTATACAGGGCAACAAAAATTGACCGCTTTCATCGTCACTGATAAAGCTACTGAGTTGACGAAAGCCCTGCAAAATGAATTAGTCCGTGGTATCACGATCTTACCATCGGTTGGTGCTTATTCCCACCAACCTTCTTCAACGCTATTCATGGTTATTAGTCGTGTGGAACTTTATGATATGGAACAGATTGTTCGCGAGATTGACCCACATGCTTTTATTAACATTGTTAGTACTGTTTCGATCAATGGTCTGTGGCTTGATTCTGACCATCAGGCTAGTCTAAAAAAAGGAAGGTAAATGATGCCATATATTCAAATTGATATGTTGGAAGGACGCTCGCACAAGCAAATTAAAAAAATAGTGAAAGATATTACGGAAGTAATGGTGCAAGATGCCAATGCAAAAGCTGAAGCTGTTCACATTGTCGTTCGTGAATCCAAAACAGATCATATTGCTGCTGCTGGGATTTTAAAATCTGAAATGTAACATCTTTGTAATATCAAAAAGTGTTGATTCATCACGGATCGGCACTTTTTTAAAAGAAAGATCATATTTGTAATATGCAATTTATTTTTTTCCAACCATTTGTTCGTAAAAAAATACTTTTTAACTAAAAAAACAAACAGATGTTTGATAAAAATTAGAAATATTTTGTAACCTCACTGCAACCCAAAAATTTGGTCCAGCGCTTAGAATTAGTAACAGGCGAGGTAGAAATGAAAAAATCTTCTTTAAAATCAAAAGCATTTATTACAGCACTTTCTGCGTTGGGTGTTGCAAGTGTTGGGGCTGCAGCAGCACAAGCTGATACATACACGATTAAGAACGGTGATAC
The DNA here is from genome assembly GCF_004102045.2 of Oenococcus sicerae. GTDB lineage: Bacteria > Bacillota > Bacilli > Lactobacillales > Lactobacillaceae > Oenococcus > Oenococcus sicerae. The sequence continues at coordinate 1,255,916 of NZ_CP029684.2, forward strand.
TTTGTGGCGCTTGGCTCGTGAACATGGAACTAGTGTTGATGCCTTGGCGATTGCAAACAAAGTTTCTGATCCTAATTTAATTATTGCGGGCAATACATTACTATTCTCCGATACAGACCAAACAGCAGTTGCTAGTCCTGCCCAACAAGTAGCTCAAAGCAGTAGTGCGGCATCTAGTTCAGCTGCTAGTAGTGCTAGTTCGTCAGCAAGCAGCGCTAGTTCGTCATCAGCTGTTAGTGCTTCGACAGATGCTCAGACAACGCCATATACGGTACAAGCAGGCGATTCTCTTTGGTTAATTGCTCAGCAAACTGGTACAAATGTTGACGATTTAGTCAAAGCCAATGGCGGCAAGTCGCTAATTAATGTTGGCCAAACCATCCAAATTGATCAAGCTAGTGCCAGTAGCACAGCGGTGACAAGCGCAGCACCTGTTCAAACGAGTTCTTCTACCGAAGAGACAGCTGCTAGTTCAGCATCTGACCAGCCAACATCTGCTAGCACTGCTTCTTCTACAGCTGATACGAGTTCTGCAGCTGCTTCCAGTGCTTATGCGTCTTCAGTTGCAGCCAGCCAGGCAGCGCAATCAGCTGCTAATTCTGTTGCAACTAGTCAGGCCGCAGCTTCTGCAGCTGCTTCCAGTGCCTATGCATCTTCAGTTGCAGCAAGCCAAGCAGCACAATCAGCTGCTAATGCCGCTGCTGCTGCTAAAGCTAAGGCCGCAGCAGCCAGCAAATCAAAAGCTATTGTTAAGACCACAGCTTATACACCAGCTGCTTCCAGTTCGACTGTTCAAACAGTCATTAATTTAGCAGTTCAGTTGTCTAAACAGAATATTCCATATGTTTGGGGCGGCTCAACCACTGCAGGTTTTGATTGTTCTGGATTAGTTAGTTATGTTTTCCAAAGGGCAGGTATTAGTCTGCCACATTACACGGTTTCTCAGGAGAGCTATGTTTCTAAACATTCGGTTGCGTCTGCAAAACCAGGGGACTTACTCTTTTGGGGCAATGTTGGTGCTAGCTATCACGTTGCTATTTATATCGGAAACGGCCAGTATGTCGCTGCACCAGAACCTGGTAAAAATGTTGAAATTGAAACGATTTCGTCTTACTTTATGCCTAGCTTCGCCGGCACAGTTATTCACTAATCTGAATTTTAGCGAAATAAAAAGAGGTTCACGATGAGCCTCTTTTTTTATCTTCATTTTATCAAGACAACATCATCAGCCACGGCCCATGGATCTAATTCATTAATGTGATCGTAGTACATGACACCACGTAAATGATCAATTTCATGCTGGAAAACAATCGCTGGGTAGTCTTTTAGACGAATCGAACAGTGCTGACCCTTTTCATTATCATAATCAACGGTTATTTTGTCGGCTCGCAGGACGATCCCGGGGACATCCTCATCTTTGGACAGACATCCTTCACCAGCTTCTAGTGCGGCTCGTTTGACTGATTCTCGCGTGATTTTTGGATTAAAAACAATGCCCTTGAAAAAAGGCTCTGTACTTTCTTCTGGTTTGATCGCTGGGATTAGCAGTGCAGTCATTTGTAATGAATGATCAACCTGTGGGCCTGCCAAGCCAACGCCGGGACGCAAGTGATAGGTTTCATTTTTTTCTTTATCCTGAGAAACCTCGAGAAATTCTAACATGCGGCGACCAAGTTCTAGGGTACTTGGATCGAGTGGGAAAACAACTGGTTTAGCTTGAGCGCGTAAGATCGGATCGCCATCGCGGATAATATCTTCCATTAATATCATGTTTTCATTGTATACCAGACTAGCCAAAGTACTCATTTTCGTGTATTATTAATTACCAGTGGCTGCATAAGCGGCTTTTTGTTTGTAAAGGAATTTTGAATGGTAAAAACGAGAGAAGATATTAGAAATATTGCAATTATTGCTCATGTTGATCATGGCAAGACAACCTTAGTCAATGAGATGCTGAAGCAATCAGACACTTTTGATTCGCATACGCAAATCGCAGACCGCGCGATGGATACAAATCCAATTGAAAAAGAACGTGGTATCACTATCTTGTCAAAAACGACTGCTATTAAGGTCGGCGACAAACAGATCAATATCGTCGATACGCCGGGACATGCTGATTTTGGTGGCGAAGTTGAACGTATCATGACGATGGTCGATGGTGTGCTTTTAGTTGTCGATGCCTTTGAAGGCACAATGCCGCAGACTCGTTTTGTTTTGAAAAAAGCTTTCGAACAGCATTTGACCCCTATTGTGATCATTAACAAAGTTGATCGTCCTGGCGCACGTCCTAAGGAAGTGGTCGACGAAGTTTTGGATCTGTTTATCGAATTGGGTGCTGACGATGAAATGTTGGATTTTCCAGTCATTTATGCTTCTGCGATGAATGGTACCAGTAGTTATTCACCTGAGATCAGTCAACAAGAACATACGATGAAACCAATTTTTGACACTGTTTTTAAGACGATTCCAGCGCCTATCGATAATTCGGATGAACCAATGCAGTTTCAGGTTGCGATGCTCGACTATAACGAGTTCGTTGGTCGAATTGGCATTGGTCGTGTTGTTCGCGGCAAGATTGCAGTTGGCGATAATGTCACAGTTTTGAAACTTGACGGCACGCATAAAGATTTCCGTGTTACTAAGTTAATGGGCTTTTTGGGTCTAAAGCGAATTGATATTAATCAAGCTGAGGCTGGTGACCTGATCGCTGTGTCGGGCATGGAAGAAATCAATGTTGGTGAAACAGTTGCTGCTTCAAGTACTCCTGAAGCCTTGCCATTACTGAGAATTGATCCGCCTACCTTACAGATGACTTTCAGAACTAATGATTCGCCTTTTGCTGGACGCGAAGGTAAATTCGTTACTGCTCGTCAACTAGGAGACCGTTTAAAACAGGAATTGCACACAGATGTTTCTTTGCGTGTTCTTGACACAGATACGCCTGGCGTTTGGACTGTTTCTGGACGTGGCGAACTGCATCTTTCGATTTTGATCGAGACTTTGCGTCGTGAAGGCTTCGAACTTCAAGCTGGTCGTCCAAAAGTTATTTATCGTGAAATTGATGGCAAACGTTCTGAGCCTTTCGAGGATGTCCAAATCGATACACCAGAAGAATATACCGGTTCTATCATTCAGGCTTTGTCCGAACGTAAAGGCGAACTTTTGAATATGGATCCTCAAGGCAACGGTCAGACTCGTTTACATTTCGTTGCACCATCTCGCGGTTTGATTGGTTATTCTAGCGAATTTTTGAGTTCCACTCGTGGCTATGGTATTTATAACCATACTTTCTTGGATTATCGCCCTGTTATAGGTGGATGGAATCCTGGTCGCCGTAATGGTACTCTTGTTGCGATCGCACAAGGAACTGTGACGACCTATGCTATTATGCAGATCGAGGATCGCGGTACCGTTTTTGTTGATCCAGGAACAGAAGTCTATGAAGGCATGATCGTTGGTTCTAATTCTCGCGAAAATGACATTTCAGTCAACATTACGAGAATGAAGGCTCAAAGTAACGTCCGCTCTTCAAATAAGGACACAACCTCAATTATTAAGACGCCAATGCATCTGACTCTTGAAGAATCAATTGAGTTTTTAAATGATGATGAATTGGTTGAAGTGACACCAGAAAATACGCGTTTGAGAAAAATTATTCTGCAGACCAGTCAACGTGAAAAGGTTGGCCGCCATCGCTCAAACTAATAAAAAATATTTTTGATTTAAAACCCTGAAATGTGATTGACCAGTTTCGGGGTTTTATTTTGATGTTTTTTCAAAAATTTATATTGGTCGATATTAGAATTAGCCTATGCTTAAATCATTGACCATTAAAAGTAATAAAATTATTTTTTAAAAGGAAGTCCGACCGATGGTTAGCATTAAAGAAATCTCACAAATTGTTGGCCTCAGTCCGACAACAGTCTCCAACGTCGTTCATGGTAAAAAGAGCAAGGTCTCCGAAATTAATTATCGTAAAATTCAAGCAGCCTTGAAAGAACATAATTATGTTTCTAATATGGGTGGTCGAATTTTGGGTCGACATGGTTCAAAAATCATTGGTGTTATTTTGAGTTATTCACGCAGATCTGAAATCAATGTTTTTTCAGATCCTTTTTATGATCAAATCATTGGTTCTTTAGAAGAAGAAATTCGAAAACGCGGTTATTTCATGATGCTTTACACTTCTGGCAGTGTCAACGAGAGTCTCCAATTCGTTTCGGCTTGGAATATTGAAGGCTTGATTATTTTAGGTGCTTTGCCGGATGATGCGGGTAAATTGATCCAGGAAAGAAAAACGCCGCTCGCTTTTATTGATACTTACATTGACAAAAAATTTGAAACAGCAGATTTTATCAATATCGGCTTGAAGGATTTTGAGGGCGGCTATCAAATTACGAAGTATTTGCTGAGCTTAGGACACCGCAAAATTGGTTTTTGTGCTGATGGTGTGCGGCTTTTTGGTGTGGATTATGAACGTTTTGCTGGGTTTAAACAGGCTCTGCAGGAGGCTGGCAGCCAGTTTGATTCTAATGATTTTTTTGGTTTAGATTATCAGCTTGAACCGCGTCATGCGTTTTTAAAAGAATTAGCAAAAGATCAACTGAAAAATTTCACAGCTCTAGTATTCACTTCTGATTATTTGGCCGTTGATGCGATGAATATTTTTCAAGATAATGGTATTCGTGTGCCGCAGGACTTGTCCGTGACGGGTTTTGACCATAACGTATTTTCCGAACAATGTCGACCTAAACTGACAACAATTGGCCAAAATGTTCGACAAAAAGCTGTTTTAGCGATTGATCATTTATTTAAGCGTATTAAACACGAGGGCAAGGCTGTGAAAGTCAATCAGCTTTTGGATGTTGAATTGGTAATTCAAGGTAGCACAAAAAAACGTTAATCGCTTGTTGTTGACTATGATCAAGCTGCGATGATCAGGTCATTGAACTTAGCCTTGAAGATGATATCTGGATATTTATCGCTTGCCTAAAAGCCTCGCACGATGATTTTAAAACATTTGTGATTTGAGAAAACATTATTTTATTATTGTAAGCGCTTTACTTATATGTTAGTATGAATTTTGTTGATTAGGTGTTGCGTAACACCTAATTAAAAGAAAGCAGGTGATTTTAAAAGCATTTTACTTTCATTTAGAAATTAAAATGATTGATTCTGAATGTTTTTGCAAATTTCAGCTAGGTCCAAAATATTAATAAAATGCTTTTTTGATCAGCTGAAATTATTTTGGGAATTTGAATTTTTTGCAAGTTATGATTTTGAAGATTGTCATTTTCTGTTAAAGGAAAATGTGGAGGGTTTTATGAAAAGAATAATTGCGGCAATTTCTGCAGTACTCGTCGTAGTTGGCATATTTTTTGGCTTTAGAGTGGCCGATAAACCGGCCGCTGGCAAGGATAAAACGACGGTCACGTCTCAGGAACTTAAGCCGTTTAGTAAATATAAAAAAACGGTCACTTATACAATTGGTAAGTCGACACCGGGCATTCCTAAATTGCCCAAGGGACAGACTTATGAGAACAATGCCTATACCAAATATTTAAAAAAGACTTTAAATATCCAAAGCAAGGACAAATTTGAAGCTGAAACTGGTGATGCCTATGATCGAAAAGTTTCGATGGCGGTTGCTTCTGGGGACTTGCCGGATATTATGTCAGTTAATATTGATACCTTGAGAACCCTAGTTGCCAGTGGCGAAATTCAGGATTTGAGTAAGGTTTACAAAAGTAGTACTTCGAAATTCGTTAAAGAAAAATATAATTCATACAATGGCCGCGCTTTAAAGGAAGCCACTTTTAATGGCAAACTAATGGCGATACCTTCAACGCAAAATGCTACGGCACCGACAATGCTGTGGATTCGTCAAGATTGGTTGGACAAACTAGGATTGAAAGCGCCAAAAACAGTCGCTGAATTGCAAAAAGTTTTGACTGCTTTTGTTGAAAAAGATCCAGGAAATAACGGTAAAGGAAAGACGATCGGTCTGGCTCTTTCTAAATCTGTTGGCGGCATGTATGGGTCGCTTTTCGTAGCAGATAATATTTTCGCAACATACAATTCTTATCCGCGTCAGTGGATCAGGCAAAATGGCAAGGTCGTTTATGGATCAACGACCAATCAAACAAAACAAGCCCTTGGTCTATTGGCAAGTTGGTATAAAAAGGGATTGATCGATCCACAAATGGCTGTTCGCGACAGCATTGAATCATTGATTATTAGTGGTAAAGCCGGTGCTTTCTTCGGGCCTTGGTGGTCAGGTGATTATCCGTTGAACAGTGCCAAACAAAAAGATCCAAAAGCTGATTGGAAACCTTATATGATTTCTAAAAATGGCGACGGTAAAATCAGTGCTTATACTCAGGATCCCGATTCAGAGTTTTACGTTGTTAAAAAAGGATATGCACATCCTGAATTGCTGCCTAAACTTGTCAGTGCTTTGAATGACAGACTGGTTCGTAAAGATAAGAATTACAAACCAGTTGTTGATTTTGTACAAAACGGTTATGACGGCGGCAAACCGCTTGATGTAATGGTCAATTTCAATAATGCAACGGTACAGATGTACAAAGATCTGCAGGCGACGGTCGATGGTAAGAAGAATCCTAGCAGCCTTTCGCTAGATGATTCAACTTCGTATAAAAATATCAAAGATTATCTCAAAGATCCAAAAAATGCCAATGCGAACGCATGGAGCGGCTACACTTCCAGAATGCTGGGCGCTAAATTAATGGCCACAACCAAAGTTAAATCAGTTAATCCGGTTTACTTCGGACAGACCAAGAGTATGAAGTTGAAGTGGACTAATTTGGGAACCTTGGAAGATGAGACATTCTTGAAGATCGTGACTGGGGAAGAAAGCATTAATAAATTCAGTAAATTTGTTCACCAATGGAATCAGCAAGGTGGTGCGCAAATCACAAAAGAAGTTTCAACAGCAGTTGGTAAAAAATAAATAGTGAAGACAATGGATACGATCAAAGTCGTATCCATCTCTTTAACTGGACCGCTTAAAAAGGAGAACTTAAATGGGGAGAAGGAAGCGTCGAACCGGCCAACTTGGCTATCATCTCATGATGCTGCCAGGAATGGCTTTTCTGGTTGTTTTCAGCTTTATTCCGATGTTAGGCATTGTCATGGCTTTCGAAAACTATATTCCGACTAAGGGAATATTTGGATCGCCATGGGTCGGGCTGGATAATTTTCAATACATGATACAAATCCCTGATAGTTGGGATATCCTGCGTAATACTTTGATAATCGCAATAGGAAAAATATTTTTCGGTACGCTGGTTCCGATCATATTTGCACTGTTGCTAAATGAGATCAGATTAAAATGGGCTAAAAAAACGATCCAAACAATTGTTTATCTACCAAATTTCTTGTCATGGGCAGTTGTTGCGGCAATTGTGATCAATGTTTTTGATTATAGTGGTCCGATCAACAATATTCTGCAAGGACTAGGTCTGCATCCGATTATGTTTTTAGCCAGTAACCAGTGGTTTAGAAAAGTCATGATCGGCACAGATGTTTGGAAAAACTTCGGATATGGGGCCATCGTTTATCTAGCTGCCTTAACAGGCATTGATCCGGGTCTTTATGAAGCAGCTTCAATGGATGGTGCAAATCGTTTTAAACAATTACTTCATGTGACATTGCCAGGGATCTTGCCGACTGTCATGCTGATTTCAGCGTTGAACTTGGGCAGCATTCTTAATGCTGGTTTTGATCAGATTTATGCCTTATATAACCCAATTGTTTATGAAACGGGCGATGTCATCGATACTTATGTTTATCGTGTTGGATTATTAGGTCAACAATATAGTTTTGCAACCGCGATCGGCTTGCTGAAATCGGTAGTGTCTTTCGCGCTATTGATCTCAGCAAACAAGCTATCGATCAAATTCGCAAATATGAGGATCTTTTAAGGGAGATAGAACATGATAAGATCAAAATCTTTTGCAAGTCGTTTATCAGATGCTATTATTTGGATCATTTTGTTGATTATGACAGCACTTTGTTTTTTTCCATTGCTAAATATGGTATCGATATCCTTTAGTGGTAGCACAGCGGCTCAAGCTAATCAGGTCGGTCTTTGGCCGGTTGACTTTAATCTTGAGTCCTATAGCATGCTGTTTAAAGATAGCCAGTTTTGGCATGCTTTTCTTGTGTCAATAGAAAGAGTCATTTTGGGAACAGGATTAAATATGATTCTCTCAGTCTTGTTGGCATATCCCTTGTCTAAAAGCAAAAGTCAGTTTTCAGCTCGCAATATTTATATGAATATCATGATTTTTGCGATGCTGTTTTCAGGCGGCATGATCCCGCTTTTTCTGGTTGTTAAAGGGTTGGGTTTAATGAATACGATTTGGGCACTGGTCTTGCCAGGCGCTGTTCCAATTTTTAACGTTATTTTGTTAATGAACTTCTTTAAGAGTATTCCTGATTCGCTCGAAGAGGCTGCCATGATGGACGGTGCTTCAAAACCAACGATTTTATTTAAGATTTATTTGCCGATCTCACTACCGGCACTGGCTACGATCAGTTTATTTGCCATTGTTGGTCATTGGAATGATTACTTTAGCGGTCTGCTTTATATGAATAGTGCGGCCAATTATCCTTTAGCCACGTATATTCAGCAATTAAATGTTGATATGTCTAAGATTACAGATCCATCACAGCTTAAAGCGCTAGCTTCGGTTTCAGATAAAACATTAAATGCAGCTAAAATCGTTGTTTCAATCGTGCCGGTATTAATGATTTATCCGTTTTTACAAAAATACTTTACTTCGGGACTGGTGATCGGTTCTGTCAAAGGCTAATGGCACGAAATGAGTGCAGGGGAAGAGGACAGCAAAAATGAATTGGGTCAAATTTAGTGAACGGGTAGTCAAATGGTTGACACCGATATTATTATTAACGGCTATTTGGTGGCTGTTTAATTTGCCTGATGTGTTCTTGGCTCTGATGATTTTTACAGCGCATCGTGTTGATTCGATTCGTATTGCAGTTCTCACGATGATTGTTTTAATGCCTTTTGTGACCATACCGGCCACGACAGACGTTCTAGCAGTGGCTAGAAAATATGAAAGCAGTAGTGATGCTTTTTCTTTTTTTAAATTCTTTTTAAAATATTATCGCAGGGATTATCTTAAAAGCATGACACTGGGCCTCATTAACACACTAGTGCTGGCCATTTTCTATATTTCTCTGCAATATTATGCCTCTCTGTCAACGATCATAGCTATACTCTTCTATCTGCTTTTATTTTTAATACCATTCTATTTCCTAGTACTGTACAGCTTTTTGGTAGATCAGGAATTGAAAGTGAAAACTTATTTTTCAAACAGCTTATTTCTATTCATTATTCATCCAGTCAACATGCTAACGATGATTGTCAATATTACTGTGATCGCGCTACTTTTTTGGGTCATTTTCAAACCTTTGCTGGTCATTCTTTTTCCAGGATTGTGTGCATTGATCGTAATGCGCTATTTTAAAAAAAGTATTGACAAAGAAATTGAAAATAAGAATAAGCAAGCTGCAGCTGACAATAATAGCGATAAGCAGCAAATCAAGAACTAAAATTTAATCAATACAGAAATAAATCTCTAAAGGAATAGGAATGCTCGGAAAAATAAAATCTTACACAAAAAAAGATAATCTCCTTTCGATCGAATTTGAGAATGGAACGGCCTCGGTTACGGTAGTAACAGCTACGATCATCAACTTTTTCTCCCCACATTTGGCACAGCGCCGTGTCTCCAAAGCGATAGAAAATTTGCAAACATCATCAACACCATTTTCAATTGATGCCGATGCTGATCAGTTGACAATTCGGACGAAAAAATTGAAAATCCTTATCTCTACAGATTTTAAAACGGATATTTATGATACGCTGGGAAATCCGCTTTGCGAGGATTATCGTGGCGATGGTCAGCCTTTTGTGAGAAGGGGATCCAGCGCACAGCTTGAAATCGCCAGTCAAGAAGGGCATAAAATTGATGAACAGGCCAGTGGTGAAAAAATAAAAATCTTTAAAAAAATGGCTGAAAATACTTATTTTTATGGCTTAGGCGACAAGACGGGTCACTTAAATAAGAAAGACTATCACTATCGAATGTGGAATACGGACAATCCTAATCCACACGTTGAAAGTTTTGAAGCTATGTATAAAACGATCCCGTTTTTCATTGCGCTAAGGTCTCAACAAGCCTTCGGCATTTTCTTTGATAACAGTTTTGAATCTACCTTCGATTTCGGCAAGGAAAACAGCGACTATTACGCCTTTTCGGCTAAAGATGGCGATTTGGATTATTACTTTATTTATGGTCCTTCAATGAAAACTGTCATTGGCGGCTATACTTATTTAACCGGCAGAACACCCTTACCGCAGTTATGGACATTGGGTTATCAGCAATCACGCTGGGCTTACACGCCAGAAAACAGGCTGCATGAGATCGCTGATACTTTCAGACAAAAGGATATTCCTTGCGATGTTATTCATTTAGACATTGATTATATGGATGGTTATCGTGTTTTCACCTGGGATAAGAAAAAGTTTGCCGATCCGACGAGGACTTTGACTGACTTGCGCAAGCAAGGTTTTAAAGTTGTCACGATTATTGATCCCGCCGTTAAAAAAGACAAAGGCTATACCATCTATGATGAAGGTTTGAAAAACAACTATTTCGCGACTGACAAAGACGGCATTCCTTATGTGAACCAAGTTTGGCCTGGGGATGCCTTATATCCGGATTTTGCGAACAAGACTGTCCGTCACTGGTGGTCTAAAAATCAGAAGATCATGACTGATACCGGTGTTTCTGGTATTTGGAACGACATGAACGAACCAGCCAGCTTCAATGGGCCGCTGCCTGATGATGTTCATTTCAATAACGATGGTATCAGTGCTGATCATCGTGAGATTCATAATGTTTACGGTCACTACATGTCTAAAGCAACTTACGAAGGCTTAAAAGAAGCGACGGGCAAACGGCCTTTTGTTATCACGCGTGCGGCATATGCAGGTACGCAAAAATATGCGACCGTTTGGACGGGAGACAATCAAAGCTTGTGGGAACATTTGCGCATGTCTTTACCGATGCTGATGAATCTTGGTTTAAGCGGCATTACTTTTTGCGGAACTGATGTCGGCGGCTTTGGTTTCGACTGCACTGCTGAACTTTTGTCGCGTTGGGTCCAGGTTGGTGCTTTTACACCATTGTTTAGAAACCATTCCAGCATCTTTACAAGGGATCAAGAGCCCTGGGCTTTTGATGAACAAACTGAAGCGATCAACCGCAAATATATCAAATTACGTTATCAATTATTGCCTTATCTCTATGATATTTTGCACGAAGAAGAGTCGAATGGCCTGCCTATGATGCGGCCTTTATTATTGGGTTATCAAAGTGATGAAGCAACTTATGAGATTAATGATGAATTCTTGTGCGGTGATCAAATTCTTGTTGCACCGATCATTGAACAAGGCTTGACGAGCCGGATGCTTTACCTGCCTAAAGGCGATTACTGGATTGATTATTGGACCAAAGAAGTTTTTGCAGGCGGCCAATACATTATTAAAAAGGCACCGATCGATGTTTGCCCGATCTTTGTGAGAGAAGGCAGTGTGATCCCGCTTTATCCGGTTCAGAATTATGTTGGCGAAAAAGATGTCAAACAGTTAACTTTATCCATTTATCCTTTTGTAAGGTCTGGCCAAACAAATTATGAACATTATCAGGATGACGGTGAGAGTTTTAACTATCGATCTGGTGTCTATAATTTGTATGATTTTTCCTTGAAGCAGGTAAATGAACATGAATTGAAAATGACATTAAAGCGTCCACATGCCGAATATGATCATGCTTATCATTCTTTCAAATTTATACTTAATCGAATTAATGATCCAAAGATCATCGTTGATGGTCAAATCACACCATTTGATGCGGCCGGTGAACAATTGACTTTTCAGGCTGATGATCCCAAAGAAATTCACATTAGCTATTAAACAACTTACAAGCAATAAAAAAGCTTCCTCTTTTTTGAGGAAGCTTTTTTATTCGTAAATGATTTTTTCAATTGTTTTTAAAACGCCGCTGTTATTGTTATCAGCAGCAGCCAGCTGGTCTTTAGCAAACTGTTTTTTAATGAATTCGGGTGCATTGGGCATGATAAAAGGATAGGCGACGTAGTAAAGCATTTCCAAGTCGTTTTCGCCATCACCAAAAGCAGCCATCTGATCATGATGCAGACCGAGATAGGCACCGAGCTTTTGCAGACCGACAGCTTTGGAAATACCACGATTGATAATATCAATGGCACCGTAACCGGATGAAGTTGCTCGAACACCTTGAATGTGCGTGGTGGAAATAATTTCTTCGGCCATGAGCTTTTGGTCTGTGTTTTCCCAAAACAGGGCGATTTTTTCGATTGGCTCGTTAATTTCGGAGAAATGATGCACGACTTTTAAATCTAAATCAAATAGGTTCATTTTTGTGAATTTAGATTTCGGCTGATAATCAGGCGCATAGGTATGGTCATCCCCTGAAAAAATCACGCGATCGGGTTTGCGACTGAGCTCTGGCAGGGCATCAAAAACCTTTTCTAAGATATCTGGATCAATTGCTGATCGAAAAATATTTTGCCCATCAACAAAAACGGAAGCACCATTCTGCGAAACAAGACTGATGTTATACTTAGACATGTAATTTTTAAAAACCTGAGAAATACCTTTATAAGACCTGCCCGAGGCGGCAACAAAGAATTGATTGTTAAAATTCATCTTGTCTAGAATATTTTTGAATAATTTTTGATCAAATATTTTCTTGTCATTCACGAAGGTGCCATCGATATCGGTTGCAAATAATTTCATTGGGCTCATAGTTAAATTATAAAGTTTTTTTCGTTGATTAGTTTGCTATGATTTTAAGGGTGACTTTTTGGTGGTATAGCCAAGCGGTAAGGCAATGGTCTGCAAAACCGTCATCACGGGTTCGATTCCCGTTACCACCTTAATAAAAAAAGCGTTATACCAGCATCCGTTGATATAACGCTTTTTATGTATGAAAATCAATTAATTGTAATGACAGTTCTACCTGGCGCAGCCCAGGCCTTTTCCACCTCGCTCAAAGGTGACGCTTGCCAGTTCATATAAATGTTGCCGGCCGCTGCGTACTTAAATATTTCCGGTAAACTGTTTTTCATATAGTTTTCAACAACACTTGCTGGAAAACTGCCGTAACCTGAGCCTATCAGCTGCAGATCGTGGCTTCTAAAAATCTGTGATGAAAGTGAAACAGCTGAGCCGGCCATCTCACCAACTGTGACATATTTTAGTTGCTTATTAAATTTAACTTTTTCTAAGGCAGCGAAGATAATTTCGGCTGAATGGCCCCAAAGATAATCAATGATCATGTTGAATGGTGCTGTACGATAAGCTGCTGCGATTTCCGCGATGATGGCATCATCTGTTTGATCAAGCGAAATCGTTTGATCAGCACCGATTTTTTTTAAAACTGCCAGTGTTTTGGCATTTCTGCCGGTCGCTATCACTTTGGCTGCCCCATGGAACTTAGCCATTTGAACAGCCATCATGCCTGTCGCACCGGTAGCACCGCTCACAAAAACCACATCACCAGCTTTAATTTCGCCTTTAGTCCGTAAAGCGACATCCGATCCTAATAAAACATTCGGTAGTGCTGCGGCCATCACATTGCTTAAACCGTCTGGCAGCTTTAAAATGCTCTTTTTATCGATCACAGCTTTTTCTGCCATCATACCTGTAACAGCCGATGCAAAGACACGTGTACCGTCAGCTAATTCTGCAACACCATCCATGCCCATGACAGCTGGCATTGCCTTAAATTTCGTGTAATGTTTGCCGGCTGCCCTGCTAATATCCAATTGCTTGATCGATGATGCCTTTGGCGAAACCAAAATCTGGCTCTCGTTTGCGACTTCGGGTTCTGCAAAATCTGTATAGATTGGTAGGGTTCCATATTGCTTTAAAACTGCTGCTTTCATTATTCGACCTCTGATCTGCATTATAATCTTTCTTCAAAAAGTTACTTCAGATCACCATGTTAATACCCATCAAAATCATTAAAATAGCCATAACAGGTCTAAGAAGGGCAGTTATTTTCTTTGGATCAAAATGCGCAATGATTCTTGGTGTAATGGCTGCGCCTACTAAAGCACCGATCATGATCCAAGAACCGGCAGACCAATCAATGTTGCCTTGTGCTACGTGAAGGATCAGACCCACGATTGAAGTCATGATCAAGATATAAGAGGAGGTCGCGGCAGCTTGCGGCATATTCAGACCCATTAATAAAAGTCCAGCAACCATCGGCGCACCGCCGCTCATGCCGGCGATACCGACCATCAGCCCGCTGAGGGCACCAAATAAATAGGCGGCATTTTCCGGTAAATGATGTTGTGCTTTATTTTTTCGGAATGTTTTGCTGAGGATCTGCAAACCTAAAAAGACAAATATAACTAGAATGGTCCATTTGTAGACGATTTCTGGAATATATTTAGCGATCAAACTGCCAAAGACAAGCGTCGGAAGTGCTGAAAAAATCATTTTATTTCCGTATCTGATTTTCACATATCCCGTATGCCAATAGCTTAGACAGCCGATGATCAGCGAAGGTAAGGAGACGTATAACGAAGTAGCAGCCGCATTGACCGCCGACAAGCCAACGATCGAAGTCAAAATGCCTAGATAAAACGCACCACCGCCACCACCGATCGAAATGACCAAGCTGCCAACCAAAAAACCGAGAATCACGAGAATATATAACTGCATAGGTTGAATCCTTCCTTCTAGAAACTAGTTAGCGTTTTTAAATACAAGTTTAATCATAGGCTAACTGCCTTTTCATCAGCTTTTTTAATACTGGCGCGCAGCAAAAAAGGTGCGATCAGTGTACAAGCGAAAATAGCAGCGATGACTGCAGAATAGCGGTTAGCAGATAATAAATGATCTTGAAAACTAATTTGAGCCAGGATCAAAGCCATTTCACCGCGCGATACCATACCGAACCCAATTGTTAAAGCAGACTGGTTTGAAAATCCGAATGATTTGGCAGCCAAACCGGCGCCGATTGTTTTGGATAAAATACCAGCAGCTGTCAAGACTAAAAATAAGGCAAAATCATCAATGATTCCTTTGAAAGTCAAATCTAAACCGATGCTGACAAAAAAGACAGGAATAAACAGACCGTAACCGATCGGCTTGATGCCATCGATGATGCGTTTTTTGTAAGATGTTTGTCCGATTGCAATACCCGCAAAAAAAGCACCGATCACATCACTTAAGCCCATCAATGCAGCTAAATAGCTTAAGCCAAAGCAGAGAATCAAGGCCATTAGAATTTCCGAAACTTGAATCTGAAAAATCTCGCTCCATTTCATTAATTTCGCTACGAGCCATTTTATCGCAATGAACAACAACAGGAAAAAGGCCAGTTGCAGCAGTAATGTTAAGACTAGATTGCTTGAAGTGCTGCTATTGCTGATAAAACTCAACAAGATGACCGATAAAATATCGTCTGCAACTGCTGCTCCTAAAATTGTTGTACCTTCTCGACTGTTAAGCTTTTTCATCTCTTTTAAAACTTCGACCGTGATCGAGACGGAAGTAGCTGCAAAGATAATAGCCAAAAAAAGACTTTCTTGTATTGTGAAATTAAAACTGATACCGATCACATAAAAACTCGCTAAGGGCAGCAGCATACCAGCTATCGCAACTAAAAGGCTAGGCTTGAAAAAGCGCCACAATAAATGCAGATCACTTTCCAAGCCAGCCATAAACATTAAGATGACGACACCAATTTCGGCAAAGTTTTTAATCAAATCGTTCGGCTGGATCCAATTTAATAGTGCTGGTCCTAAGACAATACCGGCAATCAGCTGACCCACGACAACTGGCAGATTAAATTTAACGCTCAACTGCCCGGCTAACGTAGTGATTAATAAAATCAAACATAAAATAGCTAAGAATTTCACTGTTTTCCCCGATCATTTTGATCAAAAAAACTGCCCGCCATCAAGAATCCCTGATAACCCAAACAGGAATCGATTCTTGAAAGCAGCAGCTTCAACCAAAAAATATTTAATAATCTATAAGGTTATTCTAGCATCTTGCTATTTTAATCTTCCTTTTATGTGACCTTTATTTTCCTTTAATCTGGTAATTGAATAATGATAACTGTTCCAAAGGTTAAGAGCAGACTTGATCCTTTGGAACACTCTCCCAAAAATAAAATATTCTTTCCAATCCCAAATTAAAAACGCTTCATAAAATAATTCAATCCCAAAAAAATTCAATCCCAAAACGTCTTATCCCTAAAAATGAGACGTTTTTTTGTGTTTTAATTTTCTTATGGCTATTCTGAATACTCAACAAATTGTTGTTAACAAGATCAGAGATGTCGTTCTTTTAACTCATGATGTCAACATCAATGATTTTTATCGTCTGCGTTTTGATGATTTGCTGAAGATATCTGGGTTGGATGAAAAAGAATTGATCAGGGTTTTAATGATTTTTCAAGAACAGGGACTTTTGGATTTTCACAGCCAAGTTGATAGTGCAGGCCGAATGATTCATGATGAATACGTTTTGAATACATTTAGATTGATGAATGCAAAAAGATTTTTAAGTGTTCGCGACTAGTCATTTGTGCTTGTTGTCATCCACATGGTTTGGGTCAGCCCGTTTTTGTCTGCTACTTATCTAGAAAAACTTATATGTTAGAATTGTTCGAGATGTTTCTGGAGGCCAGCATGGATCTAAAAGTAATTGCAAGCGATATGGATGGCACTTTTTTAAGTGATGATAAATTGTATAACATTGATCGATTTTACGAGCAGCTTATTGAAATGCGCCGTCGCCATATCAGATTCGTAGCAGCTTCTGGCAATAAAATTTCCCATCTGCGAACTATTTTTCAACCCATTTTAGATAAAGGGCTTGAAATAAGCTACGTTGCCTCGAATGGTGCAGCATCTTATGATGGTGATCAGTTGGTTCATGCATCTTTTTTGTCTGATGAACAATTGCAAAAAGTGATTGATTGGAATGCTGAAAATCCTGATTCTGATGATAATTTTGTTATTTTAACGGGTTTGAACAAGTCTTTTGTCTCTAATCACGCGACAACGGAAGTGATCGATATTATTTCTGAGTGGTATCACAATATTGAACAAGTTGATAAATTAATGGCAGCCGATGAAAAGATTCTTGAAGTAACTTTTTTGTGGAAACATGCAGATGTTGCCAAACAAGTCAAGCGTTTGCGCCAAGTTTTTGGTGATGAGGTTCACTCAACAGGATCAGGATTTGGTAATGTAGATGTTTTAGCTGCCAACACCAATAAAGCTACGGGTTTAAAGTTTTTACAGAACCGCTGGCAAGTCGCAGATGATCAGGTTGTTGCCTTTGGTGATAACGAAAACGACTTGGAAATGTTAAAAAAATATCCGGCTGGCTATGTCATGAGCAATGCCGCTGCTTCGATACAGAAAAAAATTAATTTGAAAACAGCTTTGGACAACAATCACGATGGTGTCTTGGATATGATTGATAAATTTTTAAGTAAAGCCTGATTAAGCTTGAATTTGGTAGAAAAACAGCAGCCCTGAAATGAGCATCATCATTGAATAAATAGGCAGACGATATTTTTGGCGCAGAGTCAGTTTGGCCAAAAATATCCAAGTTAGCAGGATTAAAAGTGCATTGATCCAAAAAAAATGAGTCATTCCTTTCATCGATAGATTGATAATCAAGGCGAGTCCGAAAATCAAGCCAGTGCTTGTTTCCAAGGGACCTGATGCGATGAAGATCGGTGCTAAGAAAAAAGCAAAAATAAGCGTGATCGTAATTAATAGTGTGGACGAATTTTGCGTTAGACCGCCGTTTTTAAAATAAAAAAGAATTGATGGCATAACAGCTCCAGACATAAAAGCGCTAGCGATGAGGCCGAAAAAAGATTTTAGCCCCAGGACGGCAAAATTCGTAATGAAAATTAAAACTGGAAAAAGCAGCATCAGCAGGGCTATTTTCCAGTCGGCTCTGCTTAAGCTGATGCTCGTCAAGACCGAGACCATGATCGCTAACAAACTCCAATAATGAGTAATTAGTTTATTAAAAGTGAGAAAAAATCCAGCGGCTAAGCTTAGCGTATATAGTAAAAGTAATAAATTAGTTGAATCATCGAGCAGCATTTTTTTGTCTGTATCGTTGCTGCTTGTGATCAGCCACCAGATACAGTTGAAAGCTGCAGCTGTGATTGTAATTGAAAACAGAAAAAAAGCTGGACTGTTTGTCTTTTGAACTTTACGAGTTTCCATAGTCTGCAATTATAAATGATTTTAGTTACAATTTATATTAACAATTGCAGTTTAAAACCTATTCAGAGTGTAGTGAGGGATACCACCCGATGATCTACCGGCTACCTGCTTTTTGCAAGGTGCCCCAGTGGTAAGCGATGGGTCTAAACAGATCTTCCTTGGCCTGTTTTTGTTAGAAAGCGAAATTTGTTTATGAAAAAAATTTTTACGAGTGAATCAGTAGCGATCGGTCATCCCGATAAAGTTGCTGACCAGATCGCTGATGCGATATTAGATGAAGTCTTAAAACAAGACCCATTAGCTAGAAGTGCGATCGAAGTCACAGTTTCGACTGGCGATGTTTCTATCTTTGGTGAATTGTCAACAAAAGCTTATGTAAACGTCCGTAAAATCGCGACCAATACGATCAAAAATATTGGCTATGTTGAGCCCCAGCTTGGTTTTACTTATGATTCTGTCAACATAGAAAATAAAATCGTTGAACAGTCGCCGGAGATTTCGACAGCTGTTAATCAAGCTGATGATGATCCAGACCAAATCGGCGCTGGTGATCAAGGCATTATTTATGGTTATGCTGATAATGAGACGGATGATTATATTCCCTTAGCCTTGCAATTAGCTCATAAATTAATGAAACAATTGAAAACCGTTCGTGAATCTGCCGATTCGGCTAGCTATTTGCGTCCTGATGGTAAAGGCGAGGTCTCGATCGAGTATGGTGATGATGACAAACCCGAGAGAATTGCTGCAGTTGTTTTATCGGCTCAGCATATTGAAGGATTGGAATTGGAAGATTTGCGTGAACGAATCTCAAGAGACGTGATCGCCCCAGTATTGCCAACTGACTTAGTTGATGAAAATACAAAATTCTTCATCAACCCGTCTGGGCTATGGTCTTTAGGCGGTCCGCAAGCCGATTCCGGTTTAACCGGCAGAAAGATTATCGTTGATACCTATGGTGGCGCTGCTCATCATGGCGGCGGGGCTTTTTCTGGTAAAGATGCGACAAAAGTTGATCGCTCAGGTGCCTATTATGCCCGCTATGTGGCTAAAAATCTAGTTGCTGCCGGCGTGGCTGACAAATTGGAGATTCAAGTTGGTTATGCGATCGGTGTTGCACGGCCCGTTTCGATCAATGTTGATACTTTTGGCACAGAAACAGTATCACTGGACAAAATTGACGCAATCGTTGAACAATTATTTGACTTTCGTCCATTGGCGATCATTAATCAGCTGGATCTGCGTCGACCAATTTATTTGCAGACAGCTGCTTTTGGCCATTTTGGTCGATCTGATCTGGATCTTCCTTGGGAAAAATTGGATCAAGTTTCAAAAATCCAAGCGCTAATTGCCAATTAAGCTATAATAAAAACAATTAGTAGTAGTAGATCTTGAGATTTTCTCAGAAAGCCAACGTTTGCTGCAAGTTGGTAAATCGAATGATTGAACTCGGCTAAGGTTTTTAATTCATAGATCGAGTGCGCGCAAGCGAATTCAGGTGGTACCGCGGAAATCCGTCCTGTTCTTTTTTACAGGCGGATTTTTTTATTAATCTTTATTAAGGAGTCGTCAATGAGTTACGATCACAAGGGAATTGAAAGAAAATGGCAGCATTATTGGGATGAACATCAGACCTTTAAAACTGCTCCTGAGAGCTCCGGGCAGCCGAAGTATTATGTCATGAATATGTTTCCTTATCCGTCGGGACAAGGACTGCATGTTGGCCACCCGGAATCATACACAGCTACCGATATTATGGCGCGTTTTAAACGGATGAAAGGGTTTAATGTGTTACAACCGATGGGCTGGGATGCTTTCGGTCTGCCAGCTGAACAATATGCGATTAAAACTGGCCACAACCCGGCTGATTTTACAAATGAAAATATTAAACACTTCAAGGCGCAAATCAAATCGCTGGGCTTTTCGTATGACTGGAATCGTGAAATTAATACGACTGATCCAGAATATTACAAATGGACACAATGGATTTTTGAACAGCTTTATAAAAAAGGTCTTGCTTATGAAGACGAAATTATGGTTAATTGGGCACCGGATTTCCCTGGCGGCGGCATCGTCGTTTCCAACGAAGAGGTGATCGACGGCAAAACGGAACGTGGTGATTATCCTGTTTATCGTGTGCCGATGAAACAATGGGTCTTACGGATCACGAAATATGCTGATAGACTGCTCGAAGACTTAGATGACTTGGACTGGCCTGAAGCGATCAAAGAACAGCAGCGAAATTGGATCGGCCGATCAACAGGTGCCTCAGTATTTTTTAACGTTGATCAAAAATCCAACACACGAATCGAAGTCTATACGACTCGACCAGACACACTTTTCGGTGCGACTTATATGGTTTTGGCACCGGAACACGAATTAGTCGACCAGATTACAACAGACGAGCAGCAAAGCGAAGTGGCAGCCTATAAAGCCAAAATTGCTTCTAAATCTGATTTAGAACGGACTGATCTGAACAAAAACAAAACTGGTGCTTTTACGGGTGCTTATGGTATTAACCCGATCAATGGTGAAAAAATACCGATCTGGATTGCCGATTATGTTTTAGCCAGCTATGGTACCGGCGCAATCATGGCTGTGCCAGCACATGATGGTCGTGATTTTGAATTCGCTAAGAAATTTGATTTACCGATAAAGGCAGTTATTGCCGGCGGCGATATTTCACAAGAAGCCTATACAGGCGATGGCACACATATCAATTCGGGTTTTCTGGATGGTTTGAACAAACAAGATGCGATCGATGAAGCTGTTGCTTGGCTTGAAGAACATAAGGCAGGCCATAAACAGGTTAATTACAAATTGCGTGACTGGATTTTTTCCCGTCAGCGTTATTGGGGCGAACCGATTCCTGTGATTCATTGGGAAGATGGGACACAGACCTTGGTACCTGAAGATCAGCTGCCTTTGCGTCTGCCGCATTTGAACCAAGAACAGATGAAACCATCCGGGACTGGCGAGTCACCGTTAGCTAACGCTGGTGACTGGTTGAATGTGACAGGCAAAGATGGACTGAAAGGCCGTCGCGAGACGAACACGATGCCGCAATGGGCAGGGTCGTCTTGGTATTTTCTGCGCTATATCGATCCGCATAATAGTAAAGTGTTAGCTGATCCGGAAAAATTGAAATATTGGATGAATGTTGATCTTTACGTTGGCGGTGCTGAACATGCTGTTTTGCATTTATTGTATGCACGCTTCTGGCACAAATTTCTCTATGATTTAGGCGTTGTGCCAACGAAAGAACCCTTCCAAAAGTTGGTTAACCAGGGGATGATCTTGGGCGAAAATCATGAAAAAATGTCCAAGTCCAAAGGCAACGTTGTTAATCCTGATGATATCGTGAGCGCTTTTGGGGCTGACAGCTTGCGTGTCTATGAGATGTTCATGGGACCTTTGACACAATCCAAGCCTTGGAACACAGATAGCTTAGCTGGCATTCGGCGCTATCTTGATCGTGTTTGGCGAATTTTCACGGATGATGGAGACGGTCTTAATCCGGCAATCGTCAATGAAAATGACGGTAGTTTGGACAAAGTCTATAACCAAACCGTGAAAAAGGTGACCGACGATTACGCTGCAATGCATTTTAATACAGCAATTTCTCAAATGATGGTGTTTATCAACGAAACTTTCAAAGCCAAAAAACTGCCCAGAAAATATATGAATGCCTTTTTGCAGCTGCTCAATCCGGTTGCACCGCATATCACAGAGGAGCTTTGGCAGAAAATGGGCCACGATAGTTCAATTACCTACACTGTTTGGCCAACTTACGATTCAAGTCAACTTGTGGAAGACCAAATTGAAATGGCTGTGCAGATCAATGGTAAAGTTCGAAGCAAATTAACAGCGTCAGTGCATATCTCGCGTGACGAATTAGCAAAACTGGCTGAGAATGATTTTGAAGTTCAAAAGTATATTGCTGGTAAAACAATTGTCAAATTAATTGCGATTCCCGGTAAAATCATCAATATCGTTGTGAAATGAGACGATGAAAAAGTTAAGTTATTTGGACTTAGCTTTTTTTATTTGGTGGATTTTTCATCAAAACGAACATTTTCAGAAATTTTGTAACAAATCTTTGATAAACGTTCGCATTAGCTTGATACTTGCGTTTAATTTTTTTGTAATTGTTTTCAGCTTTGCTTTCTGTCATAAAAGCTCACATCTTACTTGATTTTAAAAAGGAATAGCGCCTATAATAACGCAATTTTATTTTCGTTTAATTTTTGTATTTTTTGGATGAAATGAGAAGGGGAGGAGATAATAATTAATGGCAAAAAAGAAAAAATGGTCAACCGGTAAAAAAGCCGGTATTACAGCTTTAGCTGCAGTGATCGTTGTCGGTGGCATTGTAGGTGGTGTTTCACTGACTAGCAGCAAGAAAACATCTAACGTATTAAACGAATATCTGGGTGCAGATATGACGACGCAGGATCTATCACAAATGACTGATAGTTACGCGTTTGAAGTAGCGGGGAACGATCAGGAAGGGCTGCTTTCTCGTAAACCTAATGGTTCGCCCAAAGCTGGTTTAGCCAAGACTTGGTCACATTCAAAAGATGGTCTGACATGGACTTTTCATTTGCGTAGTGGCTTGAAATGGTCTAACGGCGACGCCTTAACAGCAGCTGACTTTGTTTATGGCTGGCAGCGGACAGTTAATCCAAAGACGGCTAGCCAGTATGCTTATATCTATTCGGGCATCAAAAATGCCGATGCGATCAATGCTGGCAAGAACAAAGATCTCAGTTCTTTGGGTATCAAAGCAGTCAACAAAACCACTTTGGTTGTGACGTTGGAACATCCAATGCCGCAGTTTGAAAACTTGATGGCTTTCCCAGTCTTCTTTGCTCAAGACAAAAAGTTTGAAACACCACTTGGCAAAAAAGTTGGTACGAGTGCAGCTAAACAAGTTTATAGCGGACCTTACAAGTTCGTTGGCTGGAATGGTTCCAACAAAAAGTTTAAGTTAGTCCCTAACAAAAACTATTGGAATGCTAAAAACGTTAAAAATGATGGTGTGAACTATCGTGTTATTACTGACCCGACGGCGAGTCTGGCTCTTTACAACAAAGGACAGCTGGATTCGGTCACATTATCCACACCTGAACAAATCAAAAAATATAAAAACTCTAAAAAACTCACAGTTGTGCCGCAGTCTGGAACCAACTACATCGAGTACAACCAGACTGGTAAAGTTGCTGGTCTTAAAAATATCAAGATCCGTGAAGCTTTGAATCTAGCAACTGATCGTAAAACGATTGCAAGTTCAATTTCTGAAGGACTCGATACAGCAGCGACTGGATTTACACCAGCCGGATTGGCCCTCACCTCAACGGGTGGCGACTTCGCTAAAGCAGCTGCCAAGGCTACGGCCTATAGTTACAGTATTGCCAAAGCTAAGAAACTGTTTGCGGAAGGTCTTAAAGAAGAAGGCTTGACTAAACTGACTTTGACCATTGAAGCGACTTCGGATTCTGCTGTTGCTAAGCCAACTCTCGATACGATCCAACAGTCATGGCAGCAGCTGCCAGGTTTGACAGTTAAAGAGAAACTTGTACCCTTCAAACAGCGTTTGCAAGATCAAGAAAATAGTAATTTCCAGGTTATGCTTGCTGCTTGGTACGCTGATTATGCCGAACCACAAACTTTCCTGAATCTATTTGTTACTGGAGGTCCTAACAACGATGGCAAGTGGACTAATAAGGCCTTTGATCAAACAATTACTGATGCGACGACAACGAATGCTTTGAATGCTAAAGCACGAACTGCTAATGAAGTTAAATCAGAGAAAATTTTGTATGATCAGTCGGCTATGAATCCGGTTTATTGGGTCAACTCAGCTGTTTTGTCCAATTCAAAAGTGAAGAACGTACATTTCTTCTCTTCAGGATCTAGTTATTATTACATGGACGCTTACCGGACATCTAAGTAAGTACGGCGCTTGGTCTTTCATCCATTCAGTAGTTAATGAAATTTGTTTTCGTTATTTGCTACTTGATTTTTGTTTCAAATAGCGCATATAATGGTGCAATTTTGTTTTCACTTTTTGGGTGAGAAATGAGATGCAATTCAAGGGAGAAAATTGATTTATGGCAAAAAAGAAAAAATGGTCAACCGGTAAAAAAGCCGGTATTACAGCTTTAGCTGCAGTGATCGTTGTCGGTGGCATTGTAGGTGCTACTCAGTTGTCTAGCAAACCTGCTACAAGCACAAATATTTTAAATGAGTATTTGCCAACTGATATGACGACTCAAGATTTGTCGCAGATGACAGATCAATATGCCTTTCAAGTCGCAGGCAATGTCCAGCAGGGACTGTTGTCAAGAAAGTCCAATGGTTCAGCATCAGCTGGTTTAGCCAAGACTTGGTCACATTCAAAAGATGGTCTGACATGGACTTTTCATTTGCGTAGTGGCTTGAAATGGTCTAACGGCGACGCCTTAACAGCAGCTGACTTTGTTTATGGCTGGCAGCGGACAGTTAATCCAAAGACGGCTAGCCAGTATGCTTATATCTATTCGGGCATCAAAAATGCCGATGCGATCAATGCTGGCAAGAACAAAGATCTCAGTTCTTTGGGTATCAAAGCAGTCAACAAAACCACTTTGGTTGTGACGTTGGAACATCCAATGCCGCAGTTTGAAAACTTGATGGCTTTCCCAGTCTTCTTTGCTCAAGACAAAAAGTTTGAAACACCACTTGGCAAAAAAGTTGGTACGAGTGCAGCTAAACAAGTTTATAGCGGACCTTACAAGTTCGTTGGCTGGAATGGTTCCAACAAAAAGTTTAAGTTAGTCCCTAACAAAAACTATTGGAATGCTAAAAACGTTAAAAATGATGGTGTGAACTTCCAAGTCATCACCGATGCAACAGCACCAGTTGCCTTGTTTAATAAAGGCCAGCTCGACCAAACAACTTTGGGTACACCAGAGCAGATCAAAAAGTATAAGAACTCTAAGGACCTAAAAATCAATAGTGGTTCTCGTACAGATTATATTGAATATAATCAGACTGGCCAAGTTAAGGCTTTGACCAATGCTAAGATCCGTGAAGCTTTGAATCTAGCAACTGACCGTAAGTCCATTTCTCAAGCTATTTCTGAAGGACTCGATACAGCAGCGACTGGTATGACGCCGTCTGGCTTGGCCCTCACCTCAACGGGTGGCGACTTCGCCAAAGCAGCTGCCAAGGCTACGGCCTATAGTTACAGTATTGCCAAAGCTAAGAAGCTGTTTGCGGAAGGTCTTAAAGAAGAAGGCTTGACTAAACTGACTTTGACAGTCGAAGCTTCTTCTGATTCATCGACAACTAAGCCAACTCTCGATACGATCCAACAGTCATGGCAGCAGCTGCCAGGTTTGACAGTTAAAGAAAAGTTCGTGCCTTTCAAACAGCGTTTGCAAGATGCGATCAATCATAACTTTGATGTTCTTTTAACTGCTTGGGGAGCTGATTATGCCGAACCACAAACTTTCCTGAATATGTTTGTGACAGATGGTCCTAACAACGATGGCAAGTGGACTAATAAGGCCTTTGATCAAACAATTACTGATGCGACGACAACGAATGCTTTGAATGCTAAAGCACGAACTGCTAATGAAGTTAAATCAGAGAAAATTTTGTATGATCAGTCGGCTGTTAACCCAATTGATTGGATGAATGCAGCTGTTCTTTCTAATCCTAAAGTGAAGGGTGTTCAGTATTTCTCTTCTGGCGCTCCTTACTATTATTGGAATGCTTATCGTACTAAGTAAGTTGATTTTCGGGGAAACTGCTATATCGGGTTTTCTCCTACATAATTCAAAAAGGGAAAAGGCATGGCTAAATATATTTTAAAAAGAATAGCAATGATGATTTTGACGATCTTCATTGTAACTGCGTTGACTTTCATCTTGATGCAGTGGATGCCGGGTTCACCATTTAACAACCCTAAGCTATCCGCTTCACAGATCGCGCTTTTAAATAAGCAGTATGGTTTGGATAAACCTGTGTGGCAGCAGTTCTTAAATTATTTAGTGAATGCGCTACATTTTAATTTTGGTACCTCTTATATCAACACTGGTCAAAGCGTTAGCTTAATGATCGGGCAGCGCTTGCCTGTTTCTATGCAGCTTGGCCTGCAGGCTCTGATTATTGGTGTTCCTTTGGGCATGTGGATCGGCACTTACCAAGCAATGCGCAAGAACACAGCTCGTGATTATTCTTTGAGTGTTCTAACATTGTTTTTTACAGCTTTACCAGATTTCCTACTAGCCATGCTGTTAATGCTTTTCTTTGCGATCGATATACCAATTTTCCCAATTACAGGTTGGGATTCTTGGATGTCTAGTGTACTGCCGACCTTAGCTTTGGGCATGGGCGTTATCGCTTTCGTTGCTCGTTTTAGTCGTTCGCAGACGATTGAGACCTTAAATTCTGATCAGATTCAGTTAGCCTACGCTAAAGGTTTAGATGAAGGTCAGGTAATTATGAAACACGCTGTCAGGAATTCCTTGATTCCAGTCCTGACTTTGCTTGGTCCCTTAACCGCTAATTTGCTGACTGGCTCAGCTTTAGTAGAATCGATTTTTTCAATACCAGGAATTGGAAACCAGTTTGTTTCTTCTATCTCTTCAAAAGACTTTCCAGTTATCATGGGTACGACGGTCGTATATACGGTTTTGCTGCAAGTGATGATCTTGTTAGGTGACATTGCAACGGCGATAGTGGATCCGAGAATTCGTTTGGGGGCAGACAACAATGACTGAAAATAAATTCGAAGTTGTTGGAATTGAGAACAGTTCTGATAACGAAAAAATTCAAAAACCGTCGTTAACTTTTTGGCAGGATGCTTGGCGCCGTTTGAAGCTCAACAAAGTGGCCGTTGTTTCCATGTGGTTTTTGATCGTAATCTCAGTTTTCACGATCATCATGGTACCTTTTTTAAGTCAAGATCAAGCCAACAAATTCAATCCAAATGAGATTTCAGTTTACAAGGATCTCCCACCAAAATCAGGTCTGCCGATTCCGGGCTGGGAAGGCAAGCATGCTGGTAGTGATGTATATGAAGAACAAGGCGTTCCTGCTAGCAAGAATTTTATTTTAGGTACTGATGATACCGGTCGCTCAGTCGCAAAAAGAGTGATTGTTGGTATTCGTATTTCATTGACGATCGCGCTAGTTGCCTCGCTAGGAGACTTGGTTATCGGTGTTGCCTATGGTGTTTATTCAGCTTGGAAGGGCGGCTGGATCGATATTATTCTGCAGCGTTTTATTGAAATTTTAAGTTCAATTCCATTTATTGTTATCGTAACGTTATTTACACTTTTGCTTGGCGCTGGTATCTGGTCGGTTATTATTTCGCTCATTTTAAGCGGCTGGACAAATATGGCTCGCCAAATTCGTGCTCAGACCCTGTCGGTTAAGGAACAGGACTATGTATTAGCGGCAACTGTTTTGGGTGAAAGTCCGATCAAGATCGCACTTAAGCATATTATTCCAAATATCAGTTCAACGATCATTGTTCAATTGATGATGACGATCCCTCAGTCAATTACTTCTGAAGCGATTTTATCAGCCCTTGGTTTAGGCGTTCAGCCGCCAACCTCATCCCTTGGTTCGATGATCAATGATGCCCGCAATGAATTGCAGTATTATCCTTATTTGATCTTCATTCCCGGAACGGTACTTGTTTTGATTTCGTTAGCATTTTATCTTTTTGGTGATGGTTTACGGGATGCATTTGATCCAAAGAGCAGTGGTCAAGGAGATTAAGATGTCTGAAAAACCAATATTACAAGTTCAAAATTTATCAGTGGAATTTCATACTTATGCTGGCACGATCAAAGCGATTCGCGACGTCTCTTTTGATTTAAATCAAGGTGAAACGTTGGCAATCGTTGGTGAGTCAGGCTCTGGCAAATCAGTGACGACGCATACTTTGATGGGTTTGAATGCCAGCAATGCTTCAATTTCAACTGGCCATATATTTTATAAAGGCAAGGATTTATTGAAGTTCAGCGAGGAGGAATTTGAGGAACTCCGCGGTGGCGAAGTGGCCATGATTTTTCAAGATCCGATGACTAGTCTTGATCCCACAATGAAGATCGGCAAACAAATCATGGAAGTGATTTTACTGCATGATGATGACGCTGATGATAAGTCAGCGGCTAGCCGAGCTCTGGAATTGATGAAACAAGTTGGCATTCCACAAGCCGAAGAACATTTTGATGATTATCCGCATGAATGGTCTGGCGGCATGCGTCAACGTGCGGTTATTGCAATTGCCTTGGCTGGCAATCCGGATATTTTAATCGCTGATGAACCAACTACGGCTTTAGATGTTACGATCCAAGCCCAGATTCTGCATCTGATGAAAAAGATTCAGACTGAAATTGATTCTTCGATTATTTTCATTACACATGACCTTGGTGTAGTGGCTGGCATGGCTGACAAAGTCGCTGTCATGTATGCGGGCCAAATTGTGGAATATGGGTCAACTGAAGAAATTTTCTATAATCCGCAACATCCTTATACTTGGGGCCTGTTGAATTCTATGCCGACAACTGATTTAGCGACAACTGAATTGGCTTCGATCCCTGGTACACCGCCGGATTTATTGAATTTACCGAAGGGTGATCCGTTTGCGCCGAGAAATCAGTATGCTTTGGATATTGATTATGAGGAACAACCACCATTTTTTCAGCTTAGTGCGACTCATTTTGCCGCTACTTGGCTTTTGGATAAACGTGCACCTAAAGTGACACCGCCTGCATCAATATTGAAACGTTGGCATCGTTGGAAACAGCTGGCTAGTCAAGGCGGTTTGCCAAAGATTTCCAAATATGGTGTAGCTGGACAGAACAAAACGGCTAAGGATACGGCATCCTTACGCACTGACGCTAAGTCGGCTGAAAAGGGGGATCTATGACTGCAAAGAAAATACTTGAAGTTAAGAACCTAAATCTCGCTTTTAATGCTGGCAAAGCCAATGAAGTCAAAGCCATCAGCAATGTGAGTTTTGATATATATGAAGGAGAGGTTTTCGGCCTAGTAGGTGAATCTGGTTCAGGCAAAACAACGATCGGCCGTACGATTTTAAAACTATATACACCTCAATCAGGCGAGATCACGTTTGAAGACCATAACGTTTTAAAGATGAGTGCCTCTGAATTAAAAACTTTTCGTAAAGATGCTCAGATGATTTTTCAAGATCCTCAGGCGAGTTTAAATGGTCGTATGAAGATCAAGGATATTATCGCTGAAGGAATCGATATTCATCATTTAGCCGCAGATAAGAACGATCGTGATGTGCAGGTTGAACGTTTATTGGAATTAGTTGGTTTGAATAAAGATCATTCTAGCCGTTATCCATATGAGTTTTCTGGTGGCCAAAGACAACGCATTGGTATTGCCCGAGCACTAGCTGTCCGACCAAAGTTTATCGTTGCTGATGAACCTATCTCGGCTTTGGATGTTTCGATTCAAGCTCAAGTTGTTAATTTGATGAAAAAACTACAAAAGCAGGAAAAGCTGACTTACTTGTTTATTGCACATGATCTATCTATGGTCAAATATATCTCTGACCGTATCGGCGTGATGCATTGGGGCAAAATTTTGGAGATCGGCACTTCTGATGAGGTTTATGGACATCCGATTCATCCATATACCAAAAGTCTTTTAAGCGCTATTCCGATTCCAGACCCAGAAGCAGAATTGGCACGTCAGCCGATCGACTATGATCCTTCGATCGAGACAGATGGCCAAAAACGCACAATGCACGAGATCCAGCCTGGTCATTTAGTTCTTTCTACCGATGAAGAAGCAGCGGAATTCATGAAGGGTTAACTGCTTTTTTTATTGCGCTTTTTTAGTAGAATGTAAACAGCGATTCTTTTGATAAATATTAATCAACAATCAGCGGCTAGGGATACGGGTTCAGAGAGTATTGAAAAACAATTAGTCAAAGGGTCTGCTTGGCTAACTTTTGGCAATTTATTCTCGCGCGTGCTCGGCGCTTTATATATCATCCCTTGGACGATTATCGTGGGTAAATATTCCACTGAGGCCAACGGCCTTTTTAATATGGGCTATACGATTTATGCCATGTTTTTAATGGTAGCAACTGCTGGGATTCCGACAGCAATTAGTAGCTTGATCGCCCATTATAATGCCATTCATGAAGCCCAAATTTCGATGAAACTATTATGGCAGGGGCTTAAAGTTGGCTTGCTGACCGGATTAGCATCGGCCGTGATCTTAGCTGTTTTCGCGCCTTTACTGGCTGCTGGTCATGCGTCCTTAACGCCGGTGCTTTGGTCTTTGGTACCGTCTGTCTTTATTTTTCCTATTTTATCGATGTTTCGCGGCTTCTTTCAAGGCAATCAGATGATGAAAGAGTCAGCGATCAGTCAGATTATCGAGCAGGTCGCAAGAATCGTTTATATGCTGGCCGGCACTTATATTGTTTTAAAAGCTAATTCGGTCAATTGGCATGGTGCAGTTATTCAATCGACCTTTGCCGCTTTTATTGGCGCTATCCTAGGGTTGGCTTATCTGCTTTACGCTTTTTCTGTTAATCGCAGTCGTTTTATGACGAATGCTAAAAAATCTCAACACAAAGTTCATGCCAATGCTAAAGAACTGGTCTATGGGATTTTAAAAAAAGCTGTGCCTTTTGTTATCGTTGCCTCGGCAGTGACTTTTTATCAATTAATTGACCAATATAGTTTTTTCTTGGCGATGGATCGCTTCTTTGCCTTCTCTGATCAGCAGCTGATCGTTCAGTTTGCCCGCTTTAATGCTAATGCAAATAAATTAGTTATGATCATTGTGCCGATCGCGATCGCGATCGCTGAGACAAGTTTGCCGATGCTGTCTAATGCTTATGCGAATCATGATTGGCCAAGTATTAGAAAACAGATCAAGAATATTTATCGTCTTTTTTTTGTTGCGATGTTTGTCAGCGCTTTTGGTTTATACGCTGTTGCTTTACCAATGTATACGGTTTTTTATGGTACTAGCGATCCTAATCTAACTGCTGGTGTTCAATTGCTTCAAATAAGTGCTATTGTCGCAATTTTCTATGGTTTCTTTACAGTATTATCTTTTATCGTTCAAGGACTCGGAAATGCTAGAATTGCCCTAAGATCGCTGGGTTACGGCATGCTGCTGAAAATCGTTTTCCAAGTGCCGATGATTTTTTTGCTGCAGGCTGAGGGTGCTATGCTGAGCACTTTGGTTGGCTTTTTGTTTAGTTGCTGGTATTTAGCTCATGACATTAGTCAAGACTACCAGGTTGCTGTTTCTGATACAAAAAATGATCTTTTGAAAACAAATTTAACTGCGATCGCAGTGCTGCTATCTGCTTGGGCTACGACACAGATATTAGAAAATTTTGTGCCTTTAACACGTCTTGCTCAGATCTTTGTTTTATTGGTAGCAGTTATCGTAGGTGCCTTCGTCGGTATTATTCTTTTGATGAAGTTCAATGTTGCCAATGATTTGTTAAGACGTTTTATACCGGCACGATTTTTAAAAGGAGCGAAAAATGATTGATTGGCAAAAAGAGGCAAAAAAAAATGAACCTGGCATAGTAGCCGATTTGAAAGCACTAATTTCAGTCAACTCAGTGCGCGATGACAGCCAGGCTAGCTCAGAGACACCATTAGGTCCTGGTCCACGTGATGGTTTGTTAAAATTTGCTGATTTGGCAAAGCGTGATCAATTTAAGTTTGTTAATTTAAAAAATATCGTTGGTTACTTGGAATATGCACCAGCGTCGGCGGATGACCAATATGTGGGTATTTTGGCTCATGTTGATGTGATGCCAGCTGGTGACGGATGGCAAACAGACCCTTTTACGGCTGTCATCAAGGATGGTAAAATCTTTGGTCGCGGCAGTTCCGATGATAAGGGTCCTGCTTTGGCTGGCTATTACGGCTTGAAGATCGTACGTGATCTAGCGTTGCCATTAAAACACAAAGTGCGCTTTATTTTGGGGAGTGACGAAGAGAATGATTGGACTGGTATGAATTACTACTTCAAAAATCAGCCAACGCCTTTGCTTGGTTTTTCTCCAGATGCTGATTTTCCAATTATCAACGGCGAAAAGGGTCTTTCTCAATATCAAATTCATTTCACTGGTAAAAATAATAGCAAGCTCAAATTAATAAATTTTCAATCAGGCTATCGGACGAACATGGTGCCAGGTAAGGCAGTTGCTGTGATTCAGGGCAGCGATGTCACGGAAGTTCATCACAAACTGTCCGATTATTTAGCTGCTAATGCTGCTATTTCTGCCACGATCACGCTTGATCAAGAACGATTAACGATTACTTTTAACGGTAAGCAGGCACATGGCGCATGGCCGGAACAAGGCGAGAATGCCGGTACTTATCTAGCAAATTTTTTAAGTGTCTTTCCCTTCTCGGGGAATGCTGCCAGTTTTCTGACCTACTTAGGCGGCATTGCCCATCAAGATCCAAAAGGGGTAAAACTGGGTTTGAGTTCTCACGATGATGTCATGGGGGACCTTTCGATGAATGTTGGTATCATGAATTTCACTGAGAATCAAGATAGCTTCATTGATATCAACACACGTTTTCCAAAAAGTACTAGTGATGACCAAATTTTAAAGCAATTAAATCTGAGTAAGCCATCAGGTATCGACTCAAAATTTGTCAATAAGGGATTCTCTCAAGCACCGCACTATGTCTCACCAAGTGATCCATTAGTTGAAACATTATTGACTATTTATCATGAGCAGACAGGCGCACCGGCACATGGTAAAGTGATTGGTGGTGGAACTTTTGGCCGCTTAATGACTCGAGGTGTCGGTTATGGCGCCTTATTTCCTGATGCAGAGGCGACAATGCATCAAGCCAACGAAAATTTTCGACTAGCGGATCTGACCAAAGCAACTTCGATTTATGCTCAGGCCATTTACGAAATAGCTAATTTAGATTAAGGAGCAGCACATGATTTTTGGAATTTTAAAAGCAGTTATCTTAGGCATTGTCGAGGGAATTACGGAATTTTTGCCGATCTCATCGACTGGGCATTTGATTATTATCGACCAATTCGTCAAAATTTCGCCCAGTCATGCTTTTACAACTACCTTTGAATATGTTATTCAGCTTGGCGCGATTATTGCGGTCGTCTTGCTATATTGGCGGCGTTTGTGGCCCTTTGGTAACGACAAAACGGAGAAACAGCGTTTTAACATTTGGTCAACTTGGGTAAAAGTTGTTGTTGGTGTGATTCCGTCAGTTGTTATTGGTTTCCTGCTGAATAATTGGATGGATCAGCATTTGACTAACTATTTAGTTGTGTCAATTGCTTTGATCGTTTATGGTATTGCATTTATTTTCATCGAAAATTATCAGAAAAACAGAAAACCGCGTGTTCGTTCGGTTAGTCATTTAACTTTAGCTGATGTTTTGAAAATTGGTTTCTTTCAGGTGCTTAGTATTGTTCCTGGCACGTCTCGCTCTGGTGCGACGATTCTTGGCGGCCTCACGATTGGTGTTAGCCGTGAAGCTGCTGCGGAATTTTCATTTTTCTTGTCGATTCCAACAATGCTAGGTGTTTCGGTTTTGAAAATTGGCGCTTATTTGCACAATTACGGTATGTTTAGCTTTGAACAAATTGTGATCTTGCTGGTTGGTATGTTAGTTTCGTTTTTGGTTGCTTATGTGGTTATTAAGTGGCTGCTGAAATTTATTGAAACACATGATTTTAAGGCTTTTGGCTGGTATCGTATTATTCTCGGAGCATTAGTTATTTTGATGGGTGCTCTAGGAGTCATTAAATAATTTTAAGTCCAATTTTTACAAATTATCTTCATTGAAAGAATTTGTAGTGTTTGGGTTTTTTATTTTGGTAAGGTAGTTGTATTATACAAACAAATGCAGCGGTTAAAAAAATACCTTTTCGGGTATTTTAATTAGGCAATACGCATATTCGATGAGCTACCATGGCCGCGCAATTCTGCAAGTTTGTCATCAACCATTGATAAAACGACTTTTTGATTTTCAGCATCTTCCAAATTCCAACGCTGCAAATCGATTCTCATTTTGGGAGATTCATCATAATTTTCAAACCATTGTTTATAAGCAGCCCACATTTTATGGTAATAGTCTCGTAGAGAGGGATTGTTGTCAAATTGTTCGTAGGGACGGGCACGTTTTTTAATACGATAAAGAATCGTTTCAAAGTCTGTATCGGCGTAAACCATTAAATCTGGTGCTTTTTTATTTAAGCCCTGCAATTCCGACATCATATTGTTTAAAAGCTCATTATAAACGGTCATTTCCTGATCCGAAATGTTGCCATCTAAATGATTTTGTTCAGTAAAAAGAGCATCTTCATAGATTGAGCGGTCCAAAACGTTATTATTGTCAGCTAATGCTGATTTAATCATGCTAAAGCGACGATTTAAGAAAAATATTTGCAATAGGAAACCATATTGCTTTGGATCAGAATAATACAGGGGGAGAACTGGATTATCTGTTACTGGTTCATAAAAAGGTTCTGTTCCTAAGTGCTCAGAAATCAGCTTAGTTAAAGTTGTTTTGCCGACGCCAATCATTCCCGCTGTTATTATCACCATATCTCCCCGCTTTCAATCTTTATCTTTAAATAACTTATCATCAAGGGGAACAGAAAAGGGTGGATAAGTCTGTGGATTTTTAAAAAAATAAGAATTGTTATATACAAAAAGCGCATTCTCAGCGCTTAAAAAATATTACAAAATTTTAATGATCGTTAAGCTTTGTTCGTAGACTGATTTGTTTTTTTAAGTTCATTACGAATTTCAGTCAGCAATTGAATTTCCTGACCAGATTCGACCTCTTCTTTTTTTTCATTCTTTTTAAAGAACTTATTAATCGCTTTAATGATCAAGAATATAACAAAACCGACCATGACAAAGTTAATAATTTCATTCAAAACAATACCGTATTTGAAAACAGCAGGACCGATCGAAAACTTAAGCGATGATAAATCGACGGCGCCAGCAAGCAAACTGATGATCGGCCCGATCAAATAGGTGACGATCGCTTTCACGATGCCAGTGAAAGCAGCTCCCATCACGACACCAACTGCCAAATCAATTGCGTTTCCCCGCATAATAAACTGTTTGAACTCATTTAACATTCTTTTTACCCCTAATTTAAAACTTTCTTGAAAATCATATCAAAAAAATGTCATATTTAGTCTTTTTTTTGCGATAATATAGAGGTTGCCAAAAACAGCATCATCTTTTGCCCCGATGGCGGAATTGGCAGACGCGCAGCGTTCAGGTCGCTGTGAGAGCAATCTCGTGCAGGTTCGACTCCTGTTCGGGGCATAATAGTATGATTTACCCGGTATATCAGAAACGTTGATATACCGGTTTTTTCTTACTCTCACAAGGCTTTAAGTGTTCTACAAAAATTTATTTATTCCGCCTTATTACACATGTTTCTATTTTTTGGGCTACAAAGCGGCTACAAATTGTTTAGTTTTTTCATAGCCTTGCTTTCTTCAGACAATCGTTTATTTGCTAACAAATGTGCATAAACAGATTCAGTAATTGCCACATTAGCATGGCCTAAGCGTTCACTTACATATTGAATCGAGATATCATCGGCCAATAATAGACTTGCATGGCTATGACGCAAGGCATGGAAAGTGACCTGTTTGATTTTTAATCGCTGCAGTAATAGTCTTAACGCTTTGTTTGCTGCATTGTTACTAATTTCAAATAAACGCTCGCCATCGTGCTGATAACTTCGATATTGCTCCCACCAGCTGTCTGGCATTGAGATAGTTCGTATTGAACTTTTGTTTTTTGTTTCTTTATCTTGGCCGGTAATTTCATCTACTGATTTGTTAATTGAAATTGTTCGCTTTACAGGGTCGATGTCGCTATCAATCAAAGCTCTCAGCTCGCTAAAACGTCCTCCACTCAATAGGGCGGTTGTAATAAGAAAATTCGTTAGGGACAACCTTTTTGACGTTTCTGACAGTATTTTGATGATGCTGGCCTTTTCTAAAAACTTTAAGTCAGGATCTTTGGATGGCCTAGTGTAAAAAATATTCAGTCGTTGCGTTGGATCTTCTTTGATTAAATGATCGGCATAGGCATCACGCAATGCACCTGCAATTTGTACTTTTCGTTTCGCCACCGTTTCCTTTGATCGATTTTGACCGAACTTATTTAAAAATGTTTGAAAATCTTTTCTAGTGAAATCGACAAGTGTTGCTGCTGGCATAAATTTCTTAATGTCATTTAACGTATTTTGATACTGCAAAATGGTTTTATTGGCTTTATCAGCCTTATATGTTTTAAACCAGCTTTCAAAGTAATCCGACAATAAACGATCGCTTGACGCAGTCGCTGATAGGCTAGTATTTTCAATTTCAGATGCCCATTTTTTGGCATCTTTTTTTAGTGCAAAGCCTGATTTTGTTTTACGCTTACGCAGACCATCTTGATAAAACGAAACATTAGCAGTCCAGGTTTTACCACGCTGATAAAAACTCGTCATATTTGCTCCTTATGATTAATCCAGCTGTATTAAAAATAACCATGACCCGATAAACCAAGCAACATCTTTTCCAAATACTTGGGCTAGTTTTTTCAGACTTGACAGTCTTGGAAGTATTTTGCCTTTTCGCCAGGCATAAAATGTTGCGGGAACAATGCCGATTTTTTTAATAATGTCAGCCATCTTAAGATCTGATTCCTGCAAGGCCTTGTTTAATTGAGAGGTGAAATGTTTTACTCTTTGGTTGTCGTTCATATTGGCTCCTTATGTACGCCACGGTAGGGTGGCTAATATAGCTATTTCAGAATTTTATTGTCTGGATCGACTAAATGATCTGAATCTGATTTGCTGATTTTATTCGTCTTCTTTTTCTTGTTGTAAAAGTAATACCAAACACCTAAAGCAATAATTGCAAAAAGCCACCAGAATTTGATTAAGAACAAAATTGCAAATAATAAAATTAATCCAACTAGAATAAATGGAAGAGCTTTGTTAAACCACTTAAAGGCTGACCATATTAAAAATATTGAAATGATAATGAATGCTGCCATATTATTCTTCTTTCTTTGACGTTTTTATTTGATTGATTTCATCTAGTACCTTGTTTAGCTTTTTGTCAATATCGGCATTCGAAATATCATCTTTAGTGAGCCAGCTGGCCAATGCCCCAGTGAAGTAGCCAACTAAGCCAATCCCGGTAAACATTAGAATAATATTGACAATTTTAGTCACCATTTTCGTGGCTGTAAAAGGTGATCCGCTGGTCGTTGCAACGCCTAAAGCCCATAACAAACCGTCTAGGAAGTTATCTCTTTGATAAAAAGCGAAGAGCAAACCTGAAATAATTAGAATAATGCCAGTGATAATAAAGGCAATATAGACTTTTGTTTCGATGAGAAAATCTTTGGTTTTATGTAGAAAACGTCCTGAAAAGGCGAACACCCGGACTATTCGTAAAATTCTGAATGCTGGGAATGCATTAAACGGAATGATTGAGATCAGTTCGATGATATGGTGCTTGACATAGCTTTTTTTATTTTTGGCTAGTTTGAATTCAAAGAAATAGTCAAAAACAAAAATGATCCAAATACCCCAGTCGACGAACATAAGTGGTGCTTTGGATGTGTCCATGAAGGCAAGCGGAATAGAGACAGCAGCAAGCAAATATAAAAAGATATTTAAGAGTTTCGTTTTCATTTTCTTTGGCGGATTAACGTGGCGCTGCACGTGCTGTGTATACTTACTACATAAAACAACCGATGACTATAACCCAAGCAACTGTTTCTTTTTTGTATCAAAATCGGCTTGAGTAATAATGCCGTCGTCCAAAAGCATTTTTAATTCTCTTAGATTATCTACTTGATTATTAGGCTGCACAGTTTTCTCAACCGTTGAATCAGACACAATACTATTAATTTTGTTTACCAAGAAATTAAGTTGTTTTTCTGATTCTCTATATGTAAATGAATCTGTTTTTGTTTCAGTTGAAATATATGAGATATGCTGAGTTGAATTATCTCTGAAAAAAATATCCAATGATAGTTCATTGATCACGCTGAATTTCTTTCCACCTGTTACTGCGCCGACAATAGCACCCGCTCCACCAAGCAAAGCTCCGCCAACTAACGCTCTTGTGATACCATGATGCTTTTTCTGTTCTGACCCATGAACAATCGGTTTGCAACCTGTTAAATCAGTGTATTGATAAATCTTATAGACTCGATTAAATAAACTTTTTTTGAGTAATATTTCTTTTTGCGAATCGCTAAAAATCAAGTTTCCAGCCACAACAGAACTATTGTTGTTAAACTCTTTTAAGATTGATTCGTAGCGAATCAGATCAGCTTCCTTATCTTTCTTTTTCTCATCTTTGATATTTTGAAAAAAACTTAATCCAACGGTGTTAATTTGTTCTTTCACATCTGCTGATGACATTTTCGAGGCTTGCTCGACGGCAGATATCGAGAATGTACTCAAGCCAAGTTTTTTACCACAATGTGAACACATTAAACCATCTGTAAGCTTAAAACGAGAATCGATTAATCCTATTGCATTACCACAAATAGCACAGTTCTTTGCCATTATTTTTCTCCCCGGATTAACGTGGCGTTGCACATTATTAATTAAAGTCCATCAATACTGTATAAGTATTTACCAACAATGATTACGGTAGGATCATCATCTTCAATTTGATCCATTGAATACTCGAACGGCTGAAAATCACGTAAATAACTATCCGGCTCAAACCGAATATGGTCGTCATATTTAAAAACGTGTTTTAGGGTTCCCTTGTAGCCATTAATAATAACTGCCAGAATATCGCCGTTAACATACTCATCGGTTTTATTGATAATAGCGATAGCGCCATTATGAACAACTTTATTCATAGATTCTCCGTCAATCCTTAAGGCCATGAGATTATCAATTCCATAGCGACTTATAATCTGAGGATCAATGGCAACTTTTCCATCAATATCCTGTTCAACACCATCTGGGGCTCCGGCAAAAATTCTTCCAAGGACCGGTAAATTTTGAGATGCATTTTCAATTTGAACGGAATTTTCAATTTCATCATCGCCATTTAATTCAGATAATTTGATATTGAATATATTAGATATTCTGATTGCAGCATCCATACGAGGTTTAGATCTGCCTTGTTCCCAAGACGCCACTGTGGGGCCGGCTTGATTGATTAATTTCCCAAATTGGGCTTGAGTTAGATGCTTACTATCACGTAGCTTTCTTATGTTTAACGCCATTTTGTTCATAGACAAATCATAGGCTCTTATGATTTAAAAGTAAAGATTTTCTTACGTTTATATTTTTTAGAATTAGTAAAATTGCATTTACATCATATTTAAACTATGATTTAATCATAGTAAGGAAGGAGATGATTATGATTTCAAACACAGCTTTATTCACCATAAAAGGTGCTAGATCAAGGGCCGGGAAGACTAAATCTGAAATATCTAAAGAGCTGGGGATTAGCCGTCCGACCTACGATAGCTATGAAAGCTACGCTGTTCCGATGAGATTTGATGTTGGAGAGCGTTTTGCAAAAGCGACCGGAATTTCTATTAATTCTATTTTATTTTGGACAAATACTATGAATAAATCATAGAAAGGACTCACATGGTAGCACGATTAAAACTTCCGCCTAATGAAAAGTACCTTGTTGGTGTCATTGAAGCAGCAGGACTGTTAAATAGAAATCCTGATTACTTTAACAAGAACATCAGATATTCAAGAGTATTT
Organism: Oenococcus sicerae; assembly: GCF_004102045.2. Taxonomy (GTDB): domain Bacteria; phylum Bacillota; class Bacilli; order Lactobacillales; family Lactobacillaceae; genus Oenococcus; species Oenococcus sicerae. Next base: position 1,296,085 of record NZ_CP029684.2, read on the forward strand.
CTCAATATGGGCATTGAAAAACAAGGTGGTCAATTCTCAACAGAATTGCTAAAAAAATATTCAATCGAAATGAAGTGAAGGGAACAAAGAAGAATGACACTTTTATTAGAATTCATGGTCGGTTTCAGCTTCACATGCGCAGCTGGTGGACTAATTATATTTGCTGAACTCATGCGCCGAAATGGCAAAGGATCAATTTGGAAAGGACTTAAAAGTTTTTGGAACGGGTACTGATATATGACATTCATCATCAGACAAGCACATTTTCATCTTTATCTCAATGTCAAACACGAGTGGTCCGATTGGTCAGAACATGCTGAGTTCGATTTAGCAACAGCTGAAAAGCTATCAGCTGATCTGATTAAAAATCACGGCTACTGTGTGGCAATTACACCGACTGAAATGATCGAAAAAATCGAAGCAAAAGAACAAAACAGCAGAAACTTTCAATATGCCGTTATCTATGGCAGAAAAGTCCATGTGGAAAGGACAGCATGACAGAAACAATCAGCCCTTATGAACGATTAGAGCTACCAGATATCCAAAGTGCAGAAAAACTCTTGTATTTTCTCAAGAATAATCCGGAAATCTGGTTTACTGCTAATGAACTGGATAACATTTTAAATCTTGGCAAAGATTATCGGCGTAAGTTACGAAAATATGCGATTTATCTGATTCGAAAAGACCCGCATAACTTCATTACAAGTGGACAGCGTGGATATATCTATTCACTGAATCCTGACAATTTCACATCTGCTGCACGGCAGTTAAGTGCTAAAGCACACAACACAAAAGAGCACGCCGATATTGCCGGTATTCAGGAAAGACTATTAAAAAAGCTCTCAGTGTCCGCTGAGAGCAAGGAAATCCAAATCAACTAGAAAGGACAAATTAAGTATATGACAGAAATGCAAATATCCGCAAGTATCGAGCCGGTTTTGGATTATAAGCCGGCTGTAATCGAACTCAAAAATAGCGAACTGTTGACATCTTATGTCGATAAGCAGATTACCAAATATCAGGACTTATTGATTACTGATGAATCATTGACAGAAGCCAAAAAGAGCCGAGCCGATCTAAATAAATTAAATAAGGCTTTAGCAGCACAGCGGACTTCAATCAAAAAGGAAATTTTAAAACCGTTTGCGGAAGTAGAAAGCCTCCTAAAAGATTTAGAAAACAAGACGAAACAGGCTTCAAGTTCAATTGACCAGGGAGTAAAGGGCTTAGAAGACCGGCAACGTACTGAAAGGGAAACAGTCTTAGAAAATTATCTGCAAGATGTTATCCAAGGCTACCCGCACTTAGTTCTGACCGATTTCTCAATTCCGGAAGATTGGACGAACAAAACGAATTTCACCAAATCGTCCGGATTAGCCGTGAGCCTCACAAGAACCGTTGCCGAAACTTTCCGCAGTTTAGAAAGGCAGAAAGCTACCGAGGAATCAAATCTTGAGACTGTTCGAGCCTATGCAGATGCTAAGCAAGTCAATCCAGATCCGTATTTGAGAATGCTGACAGCAATGGATTATCAGCCAGCTGATATTATTCGAGCTATTAATTTGGACATCGACAACGCCAAGAAACAAGCCGAACAAGCCAAACTAGATGCCGAATTAAAGGCTGAAGAAGAAGCGTCTCACCAGCAAGTTATCAACGATGTCGTAGTTGATACAGACACAGGCGAACGTATCAAAAAAGTTGAAAAACCTGTGTTCTGGTACTACGGTCTGATCTTGACTAAAGACCAGAAAGAAAAGTTGGATAACTTCTTAATGATTAACCAAATAAAGCTGTTCGGTATCAAAGAAAAAGAATCATGGAAGAACAAATCATGACTGATAAAAGCATTTTTAAGCAATTGAGCGAGATAGATGTCAACGGACGTGTCGAGAAAAAGGACACAGGTAAAGTCACTTTATCCTACTTGTCTTGGACATGGGCTTGGTCAGAACTTCAAAAATATTTTCCAAGCGCTACTTATACGATTGAAAAATTCGAGAACAAACTGCCTTATGTTTATGACAACAAAACTGGATATATGGTTTTTACGTCAATCACGATTAATGATTTGACTCATGAAATGTGGCTACCAGTCATGGACGGAAATAATCGAGCCATGCTTGACCACGAATATCAAATCAAGTTTAAGTCTGGGAAATCAATTACTGTTGCATCAGCCACGATGTTCGATATCAATAAAGCAATTATGCGCTGCTTGGTCAAAAATATTGCGATGTTCGGACTTGGCATTTATATCTATGCCGGCGAAGACTTGCCAACTATCGAACCAGAGCTAGCAACTGAAAATCAGCTTGATACCATCGGTCGTTTGTTAAAAGAAGTTTCTGAATTGTCAGCCACTAACGAAGAAGTCATTAAACAATTTGTCTTTAAGCGGTTAGCAATTAAAGACTTGTCTCAAATTGATAGCAATAATTTTGGTTCGGCTTTGGAAATGATTAATGAGTTGAAAAAGAAAGCTCAAGAAAAGAAAGGAGACAAGAAATGATTAATCGAGTTGTACTAGTTGGCAGAGTAACTAAAGATATCGAACTGCGCTACACGGGTTCAGGTGATGCCGTTGGCTCATTCACATTAGCAGTTGAACGAAATTTCAAGAACAAAGCAGGTGATCGTGAAACAGATTTTGTTTCTTGCGTTATCTGGAGAAAACCAGCCGAAAACCTAGCCAATTTCACTGGCAAAGGCGCCATGCTGGGCATTGAAGGTAGACTGCAAACGCGCACTTATGACAACGACCAACAACTGAAAGTTTATGTGACCGAAATCGTGGTTGATAACTTTCAGTTGTTGGAAACGCGGGCTGAAAGTGAAGCAAGAAGAACTAGCAATGGCAGCAGCCAACAACCAGTTGACAACCACGGAACTGGCACGAATGTCAATAACAGTGTGAGGAATCAAAAACCAAATGTTGAGATTGATGATTCAGATTTGCCATTTTAGAAAGGAGACTGAATGGCAGAAAGAAGAATGTTTAGCAAGAAAATTACTGATACGGATGTTTTCTTGTCTATGCCGCTTTCAACTCAAGCTCTTTACTTCCATATGAACATGCATGCTGATGATGACGGATTCGTTGATAGCGTACTTTCAATTCAAAGAATGATTGGCGCAAATGATGATGACTTAAAAATATTAATCGCTAAACAATTTGTGTTCAGATTCCAAAGCGGAGTCGTTCTCATAAGGGATTGGAAAATTCACAACTACATTGCCAAAGATCGTTATCACAAAACACTTCATCAAGGGGAATTTAATAAATTATCGACTGACGATTCTGGTATGTATACAGAATGTATACAACCTGTCGACGTAGGTAAGGTTAGGTTAGGTAAGGATAGTCAAGAAGATGTTAGTGGAGTTAGTACGAAGAATGAGATTGATATTGAGAATGTTCTTACTTATTTAAATGAGAAGACTGGTAAGAAATTTAAGAGTTCAAGCAGTAAGAATATTTCATTAATTAAGTCTTTGTTTAAAGAAGGATATCAATTAAAGGACTTTAAGAAAGTGATTGATTTAAAAGTTAGTGATTGGTTGGAAGATACAAAAATGAATGAGTATTTAAGACCTAGCACTTTATTTAATAAAACACATTTTGAAGAATATATTAATAAGATTCCTCAAGGACATGTTTTGAACTTAAACCATATACCAACTGCTGAAGAACTTAAGGGTAAAGGACAGTGGGCATGAGAGAAGAGAATTCCGCTAGAGAAGAGAGCGGCTTAATCGAAGGATTAACACCAAAAAATTTTAATCAGCTGTATTGTTCGTGGACAGCGTATCAAGATCGCATTTATGACTTAACAACAGCCTTAGCTGCCATTTATGATCCAGAACGACTATTCACAAGAAATGTGATTGCCAAGATAAAACTACTAAAGAAGTTTCAAGAAGCGAATGAGTTAAGTTCTGATCGGCGTTTAAAGATTATGATGAGCCGCTCAAAGATTAATCGCTCTGACGAACAAGCCAAACAGATTATCAGTTCAATTGTTGACTTGATGACGCATATATTGGTTCACCCTAAAGACCAATTAGGTGATTATCGAAAACTTGTCCCAAACTTTGATGAACTTGTGCAAGTACCGTTTGGAAGAGAACCAGTGAATAAAGATTTATTAGCCCAGCGTGCGTATAGGGCGTATCTGGATGATCAAATTTCAGAAAGCGACTTTATCGCATTTATGAACAGAAAAGATATGAAAGGAGCGAAATATGACAGAAAATCCTGAACAGTTATTAGCGGCATCCGTACTAATGAGTTCTGACCCAGAAGATATATATCTACAGATCCAGTCAGGACTCAAACATGGCGATTTAGTCGATGATCAAGCTATTAAGGCTTTCAAGATCATCAAGCATAATTTTGATTTAAGCCTTGGCATTGACGGCGTTTCTATTTTGCAGACAACCAAAGATGTTGACTTGATTAATCATTTGACTGATTTGCCAGTTAACCCAAAACGTGTCTCTGATTATTTAAAATCAGTTAAAAAACAGGCGTTTGCAAGACGCTTAGAACAGGGCATTAATGTTGCTAAAAGCGCTTTAGAAAATGGCGCTGATTCAAAATCAGTCATGCAGAACTTGAATCAGATTATGGCAACTTATAACGAATCTGAATCCAGCATTAAATCTTTGCACACGGCTTTGGACAGTACACTAAGTCAAATACAAGATCGTTTCAATAATCCAGGCAAACAAATTGGCTTGTCTACAGGATTTAAGACAATCGACAAAATGATTTTGGGTTTACAGCCTGGCGAACTGACGATTATTGCAGCCAGACCATCAGTTGGAAAAACAGCGTTGGCTTTAAACATGCTGCGAGGTGCTTCTAAGTCCACTGACTTACCAATTTTATTGTTCAGTCTTGAAATGAGTGATGATTCCTTAAACTTGCGTTTACTGGCATCTGTCTCAAATGTTGACCTTTGGAAAATCAAAACAGGTCATATGACCAAAGATGAACTGAAAAATGTGCTAGTTGCAAGAGATATTTTAGCTAAGCGAAATATTTATCTTGATGATGAATCGCTACAGTCAATTGATGATATCCAAGCCAAAGTCTTCAGTTTTCAAAGAAAGCACGGGCAAATTGGTTTAGTGATGGTTGATTACCTCGGACTCATAGACACAAAAGAGAACAAGAATTCCAATCGTGTCAACGAAGTTTCAAAAATTAGTCGTGGCTTAAAAGTCATGGCAGGAGACCTAAAAGCGCCTGTGGTTGCCTTAAGTCAATTAAGCAGGTCAGTTGAATCCAGAAGTGATAAACGTCCGATGCTGTCTGATTTACGTGATTCAGGGTCAATCGAGCAAGATGCTGATATGGTGGCGTTTTTATACCGAGATGATTACTACAAAAATCAGCCCAACGAGCAAGATCCCAAAGAAGTCACAACCGAATTCATTATCGCCAAAAACAGAAATGGCGAGCGTGGAACAGTTTATCTCATCTTTAGCAAAGAAAAGCAGCGCTTTTTGGAGCGAACTGCATGAGGTTGGAAAAACAAATAGCTGAACTTCAAACACTAGTAAATGGCTACAAGTTTGATCTGCAGTTTGAGATGAGCTATCAGCGGCACAAGTATATCGAAAGTCTGATTAGTAGTACGGAAGCTAAGGTTGAACAGCTAAAAGGAAGGCAGAGAAAATGACACCAATAGTTGATATATGTTGTGGATCACGAATGTTCTGGTTTGATAAACAAAATTCTATCGCCACTTTCGTTGATAAGCGTATTGACTTTGAAAAGTTGCCAACAGGTCATGTGATTAATGTTGATCCAGACGTACAAGCAGATTTTACTAAGGGCTTGCCATTCCATGAAAATACATTTTATCTAGCAGTTTTCGACCCACCGCATTTAATTCATGCAGGCAAAAATAGTTGGCTTGCTAAAAAGTACGGAACACTCGATGCAGATAATTGGCCAGAAATTATTAGAGAGGGATTTGATGAGGCGATGAGAGTGCTAAAGCCATATGGCACGTTGATATTCAAATGGAACGATAGTCAGATTCCTTTACCAGATTTATTAAAGCAAATTCCATACCAACCATTGTTTGGCCAAAAACGTAGTCAGACACATTGGCTAGTATTTATGAAAGGAGCGGATATTGTTTCAAAAGACTTATGACATTAAAGCTGTTCCTGCTGCCAGACCTAGAGTTGGCAAGCGTGTCATGTATCCTAAGACATACGCAAAATTTCGTCAAGATTGGGCCATATATACGCATTCAGATTGGCAAGCTATTTATGCTGAGACCAAGGATGCCAGGGAGTATGAGTTCAGTTATGAAGCCTGGTTCAAATTGCACCCTAAAGCAGATATCGACAATGTCTTTAAAGCTTTAACAGATACGCTGGTCAAAGCAAAAGTCGTTCCTGATGATAATTTAATTACCAAGTCGACGATTACAAAGCATTTCAATTCAGGCAAAGAACAAGTCAGAATCGTTATCAACAAAATCAAATGAAAGGAGTACCGATGGAACAGACAAGTTTGCTCGCCGAACTAGATGAGAAAGCCACGATTGAAAATGTTCGTTCTTTCTTTAAAGCCGTGCATAATCGTCCCAGCAAGTTCGAGCGTCTGGTCACTCAGGCAGGCTCTTCAACCGATGATCTCAAGTCTTCCGTTTGGTCGGACATGCCTAAGTCGCCATCAGCTGGTAATTCACAAGAAAACAAGCTGGCCAGGCGTTTGGAAGCACAAAGCAAACTTGATGCCTGTGTGAATGCGATTAGAGCCATGCCATTGAAATATCGGCGTCTGTTTATCAGCTACTACATTGATAATATTTATCATGAGCGCTTGTGGAGTGATATTGCTGAGATGCACCACTTAAGCCGGACGGAAGCTAATGAGCATATGAATAAGGCACTATATTACTTTGCAGATGGCTATCTTGGGGACGATGATTTCCATGTCTATTCTAAAAAAGCTTACAAACATAGTACAAACGCAGAACTTATGTAGGTCAAATATTTTGTATATTGATAGAGTCGAAGGATTAAAGATAAGGCCAGCCGTGTGCTGGTTTTTATTTTGATTGAGACGGCGGTAATATTAAAAGTGATTTATGTATCTTTTTTGACTAAAAAATATATGATTGAAGCATAGAAATAATTTTATAGTTGAAAGCTGTTGTTGTTATGAGAACAAATGACATTTTAAGAGTCCAAAATTTTTCCGAGATAGATTTGAATGATCATTTTTTTGATAGTTTGAAAGATAATTATGACGATTTTAGAGATTGGTTTGGCAGAAAGCAGGAGAGTGGAGCTTCTGCCTATATAGCACGTGACAACAATGGCCGAGTAACGGCTTTTTTATATTTAAAATTAGAAGATGACTTAGATACTAGCTTTGACCCTTTCTTAGCGGGACGAAGAATAAAAATTGGCACGTTTAAGGTCGATCCCTCTCACAGAGGGACCGGTTTAGGGAAAAGGCTTTTAGCAATTGCGTTGAGACGCTTTGTGGAAGATAGTGAGAATCTTGGATTTATTTACGTTACACTTTATGAGCGAGTTGCTCGAGATATCGACGATCTTGAAAAAACGCTTCTAAGATTTGGTTTTTTCAAAGCAGGCAATAAGGGAAACGAAGTAGTGCTGGAAAAATTTAAGCCAGACAATGGGAAGTACGATATTGTGAGTGGATTCCCATTTGTTAAAACTGATTTAGCATCTAAGTATTTACTACCAATTGCTCCCGAATATCATAAAAGAATGTTTAGTGAATCCAGGCTGGCGACGGAAAGGTCTTTGACTCCTGCGGACAATACCCCTTTCAACAATGTCGAAAAGATTTATTTGTCTGGAAATTCTAATGCAATAAATCTTCACAGAAACGATTTAGTGGTTGTCTATAGAATGACTGATATCCAAGGATCTGCATATTTTAGATCGGTTGTTTCTACAGTTGGAACGGTTGAAGAAATAACAAACATATCAGATTTTGATAATTATGATATGTTTGTCAGTTACTTAAAAGGACAATCTATTTTTGCGGATTCGGAATTGGAGAATCTTTGGCATTCTCAAAGATATCCTTGGGTAATTCGTTTCCTTTATAATTTCTCTTTCAAAAAATATCCTACAAGACAGATGCTAATTGACAATAATGTGATTGATACAGAAAGAAGAATAGGGATAGATCGCTTATCAGATACACAATTTGATAGGATACTCGAATTAGGTGATGTTAGTGAAAATTATTTTGTCAATTAAACCAGAATATGCAAATAAGATATTTAACGGTACAAAAAAATTTGAATATCGAAAAGTTATTTTTTCTAGAATGGATGTTGATTCTGTCATTGTCTACTCAACGATGCCAGAGGGACTGGTTATTGGAGAGTTTAAAATAGAAAATGTTTTAAAAGGATCACCTTCAGAGATTTGGGACACAACCAAAGAATCTGCTGGAATATCTCAAAAGAATTTTTTCAACTATTTTCTTGAGAAGAAAAATGCTTATGCGATCAAAATATCTCAGGCAATCAAATACAGTTCCCCTAAAACATTGAAAGACATCAATAAGAACATAAAAAATGCTCCACAATCTTTTGTCTATGTGAAGTAAAAAACACGCATGTTGATACAGGCACAGATAATTGGTCAGGATTTAGACCAGATTTACTACAAGAGTTGATTAAATAATCAGCTCTTTTTTTATGGAGATTTTATGAACAAACTAGAAAATGAAAATTCAGATCTGCGCTTTGAAAACCTGCGCCTGAAAACAAAACTACATAGCCGTTTCTGGACTGGCTTGTTCATTGGCTGGTTGCTTTCATTTATCTTCGGGTGGCTTATTTCATGAAGTGGACACCAGAATTATTAAACCAAGCAAAATCCTTACGTTCGTCTGGCCTAGCATATCCAGCCATTGCTAAAAAAATCGGTAAGCAGATTAATACATATATTTCTGCGAGCTCTGTTAATCATGCTTTAAATGACTTCGAGCGTGGCAAGTACAAGTTTGATAAGTCGCCAGACGGAAAAGAAGACTTTCAGTCAAAAGCAGATTATGACGAAAACGGCAATATCGATAATCTTAATTTCAGTTTGAAGTTCGCTGATTTTCAACACCGTTCCAAGAAAACGCCGAAAGATATTTTAAAGTTTGGTGGCTATAAACCGTCTGAATGGACGCTGTCAAATGTGACTAATAACGATTGGTCAGTGACTAATTCCGATGGCCTGACGATGTGGAATCACCAGATTAAGTTTTCAGCTAAGCCAAAAACGTCTGCAGACTTATCGACCGATGACTTAATCAAACTATTCAATGAAAAAATTGATCCGATCAAGTTAATCAAAAGTCCCATTTCGTCGGATAGAAATTTAGTCATTGTTTGTTCAGACTTCCATTTTGGCTGGACACACTATGAAGACGTGATTAAGCAGCAGCAAGAATTATTGGAACTAATTCATCGTGGCTGGAAACAGATATGGATTGTTCAACTCAATGACTTAATCCATTCAGACGATTTTGAAACATCAAAAACAACTGCTGGTACATTGATTGATCACGTTGACTATCGGCAGTCTATTTTTGATGCTGAAAAGTTTATGTTTCCGATTTTGGAAGCTGGTTACCAGCGTTCTAAAGAATTTCATTATCGGGCTTTTCTAGGTAACCACGATGAAGATTCATCAATCGGTTTTAATGAAATGCTTCGTTTTAAATATCCTGATATGGATATACCCGATCACGTTGATTTTAGGAATGCGTTTCTTGTGGGTAAGTCAGTAGGAATATTTGCCATGCACGGAAATTATGCTAAGCCGAAAACATCTGAATTGTTCGCACAAGAATACCCCTTAATCTGGGCTAAATCAACGTTTAGAATGGCTTTGTTAGGTCATCGGCACACAATTGAGCAGGCTGACCAAATAGGTGTGCTAGTCAACCAGGTAAGCACGTTTAAGCCTAAAGACCAGTACGAATACAAAAATGGTTTTGTTGGCAACACACGAAAAATGGAAGTGATTGAATTTAGTGATACGGACTTAAAGGATATTCATTACATCTAACAACACAATGTATATACAACGTATATACGCATGGAAGGAAAACCATTTAATCAAACCAGACGAAAGCTGTCATGTCGGTAAACGCAGCATACATAGTTGGTACTGTGCTTAATTGCTGTCAGTTAAACGTAGGTTACACGAACGCCAATACGAGAGCACACTCGTTTCAAAACTGGTGCACGTAAATGCTTAATCAGAGTGCAGTCTGCACAGCCAATAGTTCGGCAGTCAATGATGGCTAGTATGCATGCCGTGGTAGTTCAGTTGGGAGAGCACGAGTTTGAAGCACTCGGTGTCGTATGTTCAATTCATACCCTTGGCGTTATGACCAAAGCTACTATGTCTATAAACTATGAGCTTAATATCCAGGCCAAAACTGATGTCTTAACTTTTCTCTTAGCTTGATGGCTTCGGGCAGCGTATGACGAAAGCCACTGTGTTGGTGCCGTTGATACATGATCGCAACACGATAGACTTGCTTGCCATATCGATAAGCAACTGAGATGTTTTTTTCGCCAGTATGATTATTTTTTGGTAGTCGGTCACTCAGCTGGGATAAGTGGCGCTTTTCTGATGGCTGTATGTTTTTTAGATGGGTATGTCCACAGCTTTGAATCTCACCGGAGTTAAGCATGGCTGTGCTGACATGGGTATATCGACCGCAATCGCATAGACATAGCCACATGACTGCATTGGATTTTCCACGGGCACCGTCATCTTTAATCACGGTCAAGTGATGGTAGACACGACCAACTAAGTTTTGATGTCGGTTAGGCATGATGAATTTCATCGTAATATTTCGCCAACTTAGTGGCATTTTTAACTGTCAAATCTTCAATTTTTGTTTTGCCATGTCGCAGATCGCTTAAGCTTCCTTGGCTAAAGCCAGTATCTTTGTGAATTTTATACTGGCTTATATGTGACTTAAGAAGTTCTGCAATTTTGTCTGTATCGATAATCACAAGGAATCCTTCATACTGTAACCTTCAATCAGCCCGGCCGACTTAAGACCTTTTAAGATATGCTCGACTGTATCACTTGCAGGCAAGTTCCAGATATCGACCAGTTTGTCATAGTCAGCTTGGCTCATAACAGCGTCACTAAATAAATCAGAGAGCCTATCAACATCTTTTCCGTTTTTTCCGGTTAGATCCATGCTAAGCGTAGTTCCTGTGATACCTTCGATTGTTTCAGCAACTTCAACTTCAACTTCAACTTCTTTAGCTTCAGGCTTAACTTCTTCAACTTTAATTTCTTTTAAAGAATTTTCGGCAATTTCTTTGATAGTGTCGGCTTCAGTAGAATCGTCGGCAACCATTTTCCCGGTATTTAAGTCGAAATAAACTTTTTCGCTAAGAAGCTTATATGCTTCTGCATGGCTGATCTTTTCGCCTTGTAACTCAGAAAAGTTGATGTTTCCGCTTTTGTAGTACCCAAGATCAAGGGCACCATTCTTATCTATATTAAAGTATAAACGGTCTTTATCGCCTTTCGTCCAGCGAACCCATCCTTGTGCTTCTGCTTTTGTAAAATCAATTTCTGTCATTTCCTTATCTCCTTATCAACAAAGAATAGTATACATCCTTTAAAGGATGTATACAACCTTATAAGGTTACAATTAGATTACAAAAATACATAAATGAAAAATCAATTATCACAATTTAAGATAGGTGGCGTGCCATGATTTACGCAGATAGATACGGCAAAGATCACGGTGATGTAAAAGGCTTATTAGTCTTATATGACACAGCAAATAATTGTTATGTGCAATCAGCTTTTAAATGCCACATCAAACGCACACCATCAATCAACCAAGCTAAGCACTTTCTTCACTTAGCTGAGGTTGATTTTTTTATGGAGCTGCACAACATGGCAACGTGGAAGTATGAATTGCGTGCGGATAATTAATGCTTGCTTAGTTCATTCAGTCGATCAGTGACAAGAATCTGAATCTTTTTAAGATCTTCAACTGTTGCATGCTTTTTAATATATGTATTGGCACTGTACTTTAATTTTTTGGCATAGCGTTCTTCTGGTGTCATTTTTGCACGATACCTTTCTACAGCTTTTCTAACACTCTCAGGTGTTTTATTAATTGATTCTGTCATGTTTCCTCCTTAATTTAATTATAAGGGGTTGTTTATTACAATTGTATGACAAATTCATATAAGGGGTTGTATATATATAAACACTCCCTTATACTTATTCTTGTAAGGTTGATACAGCGATCAGCCACAAGGAGATAAGAAAATGACAAAAGATAAAATGGCATTCTACGTAAGAGAAACTGATAAATATGAAATCTATGAAGCGTATGACGGCAAGCTTGAGCCATTCATGGAAATGGACTTATCAAAGTACGGTGAGACTGAAAGGGAAATCGTCAAAGACTTCTTAAAATTAGAAGGGGTTGGGCTATTCGTAGATGTCAACAATTATCAAGATATTCTGATCGTCTTATCAAGGCTAGCTAATCGAAAAGCTGCCAAAGAGGCTAGGACAGAAAGAGCTAGAAGAGAATTAAGAGTCTAAGGGCTCTTTTTTTATTTGAAAGGGGGTGAGCGATAGATGTGACAAAGCAAGAAGAAGCTAAACAAGATTATTTAGCTGGCATGAAGTATAAAGACATTGCTGAAAAGTACGCGGTATCGCTCTCCACTGTTAGATCATGGAAGGCGCGCAACGGATGGCCTAAAAGTGTTGCAACGCAACGCAAAGTTGTTGCAAAAAGCGTTGCACAGAAAATAGATGAAAGCCCTGGATTAACTGAAAAGCAACGGCTTTTTTGTTTGTACTATTTGCAACGCTATAACGCTACATGGGCATATCGAAAAGCTTATGAAGTCGATTATGATACGGCACACACAAACGGATCTAGAATGCTTGCGAATGCTAACGTTAAATCTCTTTTAACCGAACTCAAACAGCAGCAGTCAGCCGACTTATATTTGACGGCTAATGACATTCTAAAAGAGTTCGCTAAACAAGCTACGGCTAATCTCGGCGATTACCTAGACTTTGGTAAATACGATGTTTTAGCCGAAGATGAAGCAGGTAACGTCAAGTTAGATACTGATGATAATCCGGTTAAATACCGTAATTCATGGGTGCAGTTAAAGGATAAAAACGGCCTTGACACCAGTTTGATCAAGTCGGTACACATTGGCAAAGATGGCGTTGTAGTCGAGCTGTATGACAAGCAAAAAGCCATGAAAGAGCTGCTTGACCGCCTACCTGAACCAGAAGTCAAAGATGATAGCGATGATGGTTTTATAACAGCAATCGATAAAAAGATGGGCGATATTTGGAAAGATGGTGATGAAGATGAAACTTGATTTTCGTTTGCATCGCACTAAATTTCACTTCGATCCTTTTTCTATTAAGCAGTTAAAAGTGTTGACCTGGTGGCGTTATGCTGGCACCAAAGATAAAGAAGCGATCATCGCAGATGGTTCTGTGCGTGCTGGCAAGACGGTCATCATGTCTTTATCTTATGTGCTGTGGTCGATGCATACTTTTAGCAACCAGCAGTTTGGTATTGCCGGTAAGACGATTGGATCACTCAGGCGAAACGTTGTAAGACCACTCAAATCCATGCTTGAAAGCCGTGGTTACACCGTACACGACTCACGTACAGAAAATTTATTAGTGATCACAAAAGGCAGCAAGACAAACTACTACTTTCTCTTTGGCGGCAAAGATGAATCGAGTCAGGACTTGGTACAAGGTATAACTTTGGCTGGGTTCTTTTTTGATGAAGTGGCTTTGATGCCTGAATCGTTTGTCAACCAGGCAACTGCTAGATGTTCTGTTGATGGTTCTAAGTTATGGTTTAATTGCAACCCGGCTGGTCCATACCACTGGTTTAAAGTCGAGTACCTTGATCAGCTAGATAAGCACAAGGCTATTCGTATTCACTTTACGATGTCGGATAATCCATCACTGTCACAAGCAATCAGAGAACGCTTTGAGCGGATGTATTCAGGCGTCTTTTATCAGCGTTATATCTTGGGTTTGTGGGTCATGTCCGAAGGTATTATTTACGATAACTTCGATGAGAACACCATGGTAGTTGATCCACCTGATGACGCAGTTTATGAAAAATACTATGTGTCTTGCGACTACGGGACTTTAAACCCTACAGTTTTCTTGCTGTGGGGTCTTTTTAACGGCGTCTGGTACTGTTTGGACGAGTATTACTATTCAGGCCGTACCACCCAGCATCAGCGTACAGATGAGCAGTATGCAAATGATTTAGACAAATTCTTAGGCAGTATCAAGGCAACAATTATTGTCGATCCGAGTGCTGCCTCTTTTATTACACTGCTCAAAAAGCGTGGCCGGACAGTTATCAAAGCTAAAAATGACGTGTTGGACGGTATACGTGCGACACAAACAGCTATGAATACCGGACAGATACTTTTTACAAGGAAATGCAAGAATCTGTTCAAAGAATTGGCTTCTTACATTTGGGATGATAAAGCTTCCGAACGTGGTGAGGATAAACCGGTTAAACAACACGATCATGCATGTGATGCCATGAGATATTTTGTCTACATGATTATCTTTAAAAAGCAAATCGTTTCAATTACGAAGCGAATTAATCTATACAACAACTAACGGAAAGGAGATGATTAAATGGGTTTAGCAATTGACGAAAGTTTACTAGCAAATGTCAACGATCCAAGCTTAGATGTGCTGAATTATGCGATTTCAACACACAAAAAAGCGATCCGTCGACTGAAGAAATTATTTGATTATTATGATGGCAAGCAAGCTATCTTAAAGCATACGATGACTAATAATCAGCATTCATCCAACAATCGGACTGTTGTGAACCATGCCAAATACATTACGGACATGGCCACGGGTTTTACAGTTGGCAATCCGATTGCCTACGCGTCTAAAAAAGGCTTGATTCAGCCGATTATTGATGCTTTAAAGGCGATTGATATTCAGTCGCATGATACGGAATTAGAGAAGGATCTATCCGTTTTTGGCGCTGGTGATGAGCTGATTTATTTGAAGAATATCGGCACAGATCAAGCACCGGATACCCAGATCAGAATTGAGAAGATCGACCCGCGTGCCATTGTCATGGTGACCGATGATACAGTTGAGCACAATCCTTTGTTTGCCATTTACGTGCAGAAGAAAAGGAACTTGCAAGGCTATGAAAATGGCTGTCTGATAACTGTTTATACACGTCAGAACGTGATTCAGTATCGAACCTCAATGGGGGATGAACTTGATAACAATGCCGATAAAACAGTCGAGAAACACTATTTTGGGGATGTACCGGTTGTTGAATATCGCAATAATGAAGAGCGACAAGGGGATTTTGAACAGGTTATTCCCTCAATCGATGACTACAATACCCTGCAGTCAGACCGCATTACCGATAAGCAGGATTTTATTGATGCCTTGCTGGTCGTTTACGGTTTTACGCTTGATTCAGATAAGGACACGGGTTCAAGTATTAAAAACGGCATGATCAATGGCGCACCTGGCAAAGGTGAAGATGGTGCTTCTGTGGAATGGCTGACAAAGAATTTTGATGAAACACAAATCGAAATTCTTTCTAAATCCGTTGAAAATGATATCCATAAGATTTCCTACATTCCGAATATGAACGATGAGAACTTTATGGGCAACGTCAGCGGAGAAGCCATGAAATACAAGTTGTTTGCGATGGGCAACTTGCTCTCGATCAAATCCAGCTACATGGCTAAAGGTCTGAGAAAACGATTGTCTTTAATGCAGCATGTATTGACAATCAAAGGGCAAAAGGTTGATATTTCCGATTGCCAGATCACTTTTACGCCGAACATTCCGGTTAATTTAACCGACATTGTGGCCAACATTAAAAACGCTGATGGTGTGATTCCACGCACGATTACTTATAGCTGGCTGCCGAGTGCTGATAGTCCTCAAGAAGTCATCGATCAGATGAAGCAGCAGACGGTTGATAACATTAAAACCAACCAAGCAGCCTTAACGGATGACACTGGTGCAAATATTGATCAACCGCCTTATAACACGGATAAATCATCGAATAGCGAGGACAAAGCCAATGATCCAAATCAAAATACTAAAAAATAAGCAACAAATTCGCTTAATTGCCACTGGTCATGCGGGTTTTGCTGATTATGGTCAAGATATTGTTTGCAGTGCTGTCTCAGTTTTATTGGACCACACGGCTCGTGGCTTGACCAAAGCAAATGTGATTGACGATGGCAGTCAATATGACTTAACAGCTGATATTCAAAACGTTGGCGATCAGCGTTTTATTGATAGCTTAATCGAGACATTGACTTTAATTGCCGGCAGCTATCCGAAGAACTTGACTGTGATGTTAGAACGAGTGCAGCGTGTCCGATAAAGACAAACTGACCTATTGGCAATTGAGGGCAGTCAGAAATGAACAGAAAAGTCACGATCAGGCCAATCGCAAAGTTGATACGATCACACGAGCTTATGTCCGTTCGCAGAATTATCTGACTGATCAGGTTAATGGCATTTATCAGCGCTATTTTGGCAATGGCCAGTACACAGCCGATCAAATCGCCGATATCTTAAATACAACAATCAGCCCGAGTGAATTGGTGACGTTAAACGCTTTGACAAAAAACATGACCGATGCTCAATCAAAAAAGCAGGTCAAAGATTATTTGTCTGCAATGGCTGCAAAGGGTCGGATCACACAACTTGAAGAGTTGAAAGCCAAGGCTTATATATCGGTCAAACAGGCAGCCAGTGTTGAAATCGGCCAATCGACTGACTTATACACGAAAGTTATTCAAGACGCATGGAATCAGGCCAATGCCGAAGGAATTATCGGGGATGTCACTCAAGATGTTCACTTGTATGAAAAAGGTTATGTACCCGAATTAAACAAGGCCGATAAGACGATTAAGATTGTCAATCCAGAGACTGGCAAGACGATCACGACAGTCAAAGCCCTGCCTGATAAAGCGATCACATCTTTTAAGCAATTGTCTGGCGATTATGTAAAGCAGGCTTTGGACCAGCACTATTTAGGCAAGAACTATTCACAGCGTATTTGGCATAACACAGATCAATTGGCCACTCGTTTGGACGAATTATTTACGGCACAGGCGATGTCCGGCATGACTGAACATGATATGTCATTGGCAATTGAAAAAGAGTTTAATACGGGCATATTTAATGCCAAGCGCTTGATTAGAACTGAGGCGAATTACTTTCACAATCAGACTAAGCTAGATGGGTGGAAAGCACACAACGTTAAGGAATATCAGTTAGTGGCTGTTTTGGATAACCGAACCTCGACTATATGTCGAAACATTGACGGTCGTGTGTTTAAAGTTAGTGAGGCAAAAGTAGGTGTCAATTTGGCGCCCATGCATCCAAATTGTCGAACGACAGCCATTGCTTACTATGCTGGCAGTCCATACACTGGCACACGCACAGCAAATAATCCGAATACCGGTGAAACTTTCCAACTGCAGCAAGGCAAAACTTACCAGGACTGGGAAGAAATTATCAATAATCATAAATGATGACACGGCCTGTCATATGCCGTCATAAACTGGGCAAATAAATAGCGTGCGTGGGTTTAACTACTCCAACTAATAATCAAGCATCGTATGCGGGTCAGCCTGTATGAGGTGCTTTTTTTGTGGAGTGAATTAGATGTATGCGAGCTAGGAGGAAATTTTATGAAACATGTTTTGTTAAATTTGCAAAGATTTGCCGAAGAGGATCCAGATGCTGGGGGTGGCGACCCAGCTGGTAAACCAGTACCAGTTGTTACGCCACCGGTTCATGAAGAAGATAAGCCGTTTAAGTCATTTAAGACCGAAGATGATTTAACTCATTTCTTGGATTCTGCTTATGACAAGCGCTTTGCCAAGTCAATTGACGGCTTAAAAGCCAAGTGGCAGTCAGAACAGAATGATCAAAAGTCTTATGACAAGATGACCGACGCTGAAAAGGCTGCTTATAACCTCAAGCAAAGTCAAGCGAAGCTAGATGAACGTGAAAAGGAAGTCACGATCAAGGAAAATCGTGCCAATATCACGAACAAGTTAGCTGAAGATGGTTTACCTGTTAGCTTGGCCAAAGCATTCTCACCGGCATTTGCTGATACAGATAATCTGGACGCTACTTACAAGACGGTAACTGAAGGCTTTCGTGAAGCGTTAAAAGTCGGTGTTGACAAGGCTTTAGCTGGTTCATCCAATGTTCCTAGCGGATCAGGCAGTGGCGCACAAAAGTCAGTCGGTCAGATCTTAGCTGAAAAAGCAAACAAAAAAGCAGTCGTCAAAGATTCTATTTGGACGATTAAATAAAAGGAGAAGTTTATGTATATTTCACAAGATGTGGATGCTAACCAAGTTAATTTCTTGGCTTCCGAACACTTTATTTCGTTTACCGACAAAGTAGACGCAACAAGTTATGCTGTGCAAACTGACGAACTCGGTCACAAAGTGATCCCAGCCGGCACAGTATTTCCAACTAACGATGCAAGCGCTCAAGGTATCACTTTGAACGAAGTTGATGTGTCCAATGGCACTCAACTTGTGCCAATCGTAAGAGAAGGCTGGGTATTTGGTTTGAGATTGCCAGTGTTACCAACGACAGCAGCTGTCACAGCTTTGACAACGATCCACTTTAAAGATGCAGCCGATGTAGCAGCAGCACAACCACAAGGATAATAGGAGGATTCATGAAGAATATTAATTTACAAAGGTTTGCAGATATTGCAGACCTATTTTCACAAAAAGAGGTCTTGGATTACACGTCTAATAGAACTTACAAGCCCTACTTAGGCGATAGCTTGTTCCCATCACGTCGAGTTGAATCACTTGAACTTGATGAATTGCTCAGAGACACACCGATTCCAACGATTGCTTCGTTTTCAGCGTTTGACGCAGAAGCCGAGATTGGCAGTCGTTCAGCAAGCAAGCTCTCACTAGAGCTGGCTTATATCAAGCGTAAGTTGCGAATTGGTGAGAAAGAATTGATCGCTCTGGCTAATCCTCGTGATCAAGCCGAACAAAATTCCTTAACGCAACATGTTTATAACGACATTGAGAAACTGGTTCAAAGCATCCTGTCTCGTGTTGAAAAGATGTCTATGGACGTTTTAGCCACTGGGAAAGTAATCGATGAAGACCATGTTTACAGTGCTGACTATCATGTTCCAGCTGCACACCAAGCTGATATGACTAAATCAGGTACAAACAATATCACTTGGGATAGTGACAACACTAGCTTGGATATTTTGGGCGCTTTGGAAGCGTGGTCTGATCTTTTGGATATTCCAGCAACTCGTGCCTTGACTTCAACTAAGATTTATCGTCTGATCACGACTAACGCTAAGGTTCTGCAAGCTGTTTATGGGACAACGACTCGTGCACTTAGCTCAAATGATTTTGATGCCTTTATGCAGATGCACAATTTGCCTATTATCCGTACTTATGACAACAAGTATGACAAGGAAGGAGCTAACGGTAAAAAAACTGCTACACGCTACTTCCCAGAAAATCGTATTGTCTTGATGAATGATGACCCAATCGGTGAAAAGGTATTTGGCCCAACACCTGACGAAGTCTCTGCCATTGCTGGTACTGACATTAGTGCTAGTGATGTTGGAAACGTCTTTGCAAAAGTTTATAAGTCAAGCGATGATCCTGTAGGCACATTCTCTTTGGCTGCTGCAACTGCTTTGCCAAGCTTTGCTGCACGTGACGAGGTCTTCCAAGCACAGGTAATCGCTTAATCAGGAGGTAGTCATGGACAATTCAGCACAAATTCAATCACTAGTCAGCCGTTTAGGCATCACTGCCGATCAAGCGACTGACTATTTCATAGATGGCTTAGCTCAGGTTCTTGACTACACTAACCGAGATAAGCCAATTGGCAATATGGCTGTCTATGCTAAAAAATTAGCCATTATTGCTTATAACCGGAATGGCACAGAAGGAAGTACCGCACGTATCGAAGGTGGTGTCACGGAAGATTTTGAAGCAGGAATCCCACTTGAAATCAGGCATAGCTTAGCTAAATACCGGATAGCCAACACAGGGGAACTTTATGAGACTTCGTGAAAATGGTCAGCAGATTGTTTACTTACGTGAACCAATCATAGGCCAAGATGATGAAGGCCATAATTTGCCACCTGGCTGGGGTACTCCGGTTGCTATTAAAATGACTGTTCAAGCAGCAGGCGGTGCTGTCAATGCACAAATCTGGGGTAAGCAGCTTAAGTACATTAAGGCTGGTAAGTATCAAGGGAACCTGATTACGGAAGGCGTCAATGAAAACTGGGGCGTTTGTCTGAATGTTTCAAAAGATAGCGATCCAGATTATTTAATCAACGCCATTCAGACATTTAGCACACACAAAAACATCACGCTAGAAAAACGTGATCAAGGTGGTACTAATGGCTGATATTGAGATTAAAGGATTGGATAGACTGCGTGCTAAGCTGCAACGATTGCCCGGCATTTTGCATGATTCAATCAAAAATGCCAATTATGACATTGTAGAAAAAGCCGAAGGCTATGCCGTGCGTGAATTGCAATCAAGTGTGAAACATGGCACTGGCGAATTGGCCCGCAGCTTGAAATATGAAGTCGTCGATAAAGATGGCAATGTTGTAGGTCGTTTATGGTCTGACAGCCCCATTAGCGCTTACCGAGAACTCGGAACTGGAATTCATGGGCAGGAATCTTATAAGGACTTGCCACTTGGACAAAGCATTGCTTACCGCCAGACACCTTGGTTTATACCGGTCGATGAAGTGGAGGGCGATTTAACAGCCCTTTATGGCATGCCGAAAATGAAATTTGGTGATAAAGAGTATTACCGGACAAATGGTCAGCCGGCTCGGCAGTTTATGGTACCTGCCATTCACAAAGTGAAAGATGAATCGGAAACGATCATTAAAAATCGTGTTCAGCAAGATTTGCACGAAAAGTTAGGAGGCAGTTCATGACAATTATCAACATGGCGGCTATCACTTATCAAACATTGATGTCTGTACCTGATATTAAAGCCGTTACGACTAATTATCCCGATACGTTTGCTGTATATCCAACGGCTGTCTATCAAACTTCGCATACATCAGCTTTTGTAGATAGCGATATGCAGGAAATTCAGACAGATTGGACGATCACGATTGATTTATTTACAAACTATGGCAGTTTAACTGCTCTAACTAATAAGCTCATCTCACTATTTGGTGCGATGGGCTTTTTAAATACAACCGGTACACAAGATTTGAACGGTGCCAACCGAACAGTGATTCGTTTCACTGGCACAGTTGATAACAGTCAATTTCGTGTTTACCAAAAAGGATGATTTATGAGAAAAATTAATTTACAGCGTTTTGCGACAGTCGATGCCAGTGCTGGTTTGGCTGCTACTGGTACGATACTAGGCTGGTCAGTTGATGGCACAACATTCACTGATGTGGCCGGTATTCAAACAACACCCGACATCGGTGCTGCACCTGATTCGATTGATGTGACCTCGCTTGCGGACACTAAACGCAAAAGCGTATCTGGACTGGCTGCAGCGGCAACCTTAGCCTTTAACGTGATTTATAAAGGCGTTAACTTTAGTGCTTTGATTCCAAAAGATGGGGATGGTGTTCAGTACAAATGGCAGATTACCTATCCTGATGGCATGAAAGCTACCTTTACGGGATCATTTACGCTGACTGTTCAAAATGCAGCCGTCAATGGCGCCATTACCTTCACGATCTCGATCGTTGTTTCAGATGGTCCAGACTTTACACCTGCGCCAACAGGTGCTTAATTAAAAAATTGAAGCGAAGGCGGCTTATACACGCCCTGACAGGTTGAGAAGCCTGTTTTTTATACAAAAAATTAGGAGAAATACATGGTTAAAAAAGCAACAAATACAATCGATTTCGGCGGCTTGACACTTGAACTCAAATTAACAGGCCGAGACATTTTAAATATTGAAAAGCGTTTGGGAAAATCCATGATGAGTCTGTTTATGTCGGGTGATGGCTCAATGAAATTGCCGCCACTTAACGAAATGCTGATTGTCTTACAAGGCGCTAACCAGACACACGGTATTTCTGACGAAGCGATCTTTAAAGCTTTCGATAAATATTATGCAGAAGGCCATTCGCCAATGGACCTATTCTCCGTTTTAACTGATCTTTTTCAGGAATCAGGTTTTTTCGGAGGCAAGAAGGCGGATTTACAGACAGTTTCGGAATCTCAGCCGACCCTAGAAGCAGTTCCGACACAACCGGACAGCCTACTGTAAAAGAGCAATATGACACGGTTTCCGAACTTTTAAGGGCTATTTATCCGATTGCTGTTCAATCCGGTATCGATGCCGAACAGTTTTGGGAAATGAATTTTGAAGAGATCATGGTGCAGGCGTTAGCTAATAACAAAAACAGGCTGCAGGATATGAAATCAAGGGCTTTGATGGATCATAAGCAGGCTGAATTAATGGCTTTTGCTTTAAATGATCCGTCTAAAATGCCGACCGCTGAAGAATCCTATCCATTCTTAAAAGAACAGCCGAAAGCAGCAGAGACAATCCCTGATTGGAAAAAAGACCAACTGCTACTCATGCAGCAAAGCCAGCGTGTCAAGCAGGTTAACAAGTTCAAAAAGTGATTATCAGATAAAAAGATGAAAGGAGGTTGAACATGGAATTAGAAGAACTGGAAGTCTTATTTAAAGTCAATACAGCTCAAATACAGCCGATGCTGGATAAATTGCAGAGTTCTTTTCAGCAGGCTTTAGGCAAAACAGCTGATACAGCCAAGTCCGGCATGGAGAAGACTGAAAATGCCCTGAATATTTCAAAAGGTATTGATAAGGTCTCAACACAGCTTTCTCAAATGAACGAGAAACTGGGCGGATATTTCAGTCGTATGTCAGATACAGCCAGTCAAGGTTCGGACAAAATCGGACAGGCGACCGGCAAGATGTTTACGGGTACCAAAACGCAAGTATCTAAAGACTTAGATGGCGTTGTTCAAACGATCAATGCCAAGATGAGCCAAGCCAAAGCCGCTCAAGCTAAAATGCACGATTTGATGAATCAAAAGAGTTCATTAAGCATGGCACAGCAATCCGGTAGTCAAGGCATTAAAATTGACAGCCAAGTTGCCAGTGCAAACGCTCAAATGATCCGTTATCAAACACAGGCAAAAGCTCTTGCGCAATCAATGCGAAGCGAGTTTAGTGCAGTTCCCGAATCATTAAATCAAATCTCGACAGCAATGGATCGAAACGAAGCTCAAATCAATGGATTAGAGCGGACGTTAAGTTCTTTGAAAACAAGGTATCGGGAAGTCGGGATTGCGATTGACGATATGGGCCATTCGACAGCCTTGGACAAACAGAGTGCCAAATTAGAAAGCAGCTTGGCCACGGTTCAGAATCGAATTGCCAAGCTCGTAAGCTCTAACGACGGCCTAAACAAGTCCTATGCCTATGTTTCAGATCGTGGCGAGGCTTTGAAAGGGGTTGTCGGTCAGTTAAATACCGAGTTGGGCGATTCGTCCAATATGGCCATGAAGTCGTCTTCTTCCATGCGTGAGATGGGTAATTCGATGAACTCGATGAGTTCACGCATGAAAAAGGCCGGTAACGATGGTGATAGTTCGATGCGCAAAATGGCATCAGGAACACAGCGTTCACGTTCGGCCATGACTGAATTAATCAGACAGATCCAATTCTTACCGGCCATGCTGGTTGTTTATGGACTGCTTTATCAAGGCATCATGAATCTTGCTTCAGGCTTTGGTTCGGCTTTGATGACCAATAAACAGTTCTCAAACAGCATGAATCAAATCCAGGTCAACCTTTTAACGGCCTTTTATCCGATATACACAGCTATCTTACCGGCCATCAATGCGATGATGTCAGCTATTTCCAAAGCAACGGGCTGGATTGCTTCTTTTGTCTCGGCTTTGACGGGGATGAACCAAGCAACTGCCAGAAGTGGTGCTAAAGGACTGTATACGCAAGTTCAAGCCATGAACGATACAGGTTCGGCTTCTAAAGCGTCAGCAGCCGCCATCAAAAAAGCCAACGAACAGATTGCTAAGTCCAATAAAGAGGGTGCAGCACAAGTCAAGGAAGCCAATAAGCAGATCACGGCTTCCAACAAAGAAGCTCAAGACGCCTTTGAAAAGACTAAAAAAGCCAATCAGGAATTAGCTGAATCCTTGATGGGCTTTGATGAGATCAATGTGCTTGATTCAAGCTATGGCAATGACTCATTAAACGCACCAACAAAACAAGCCTTGCAGACGTTTACGCCTCAAGACAAGGAAACAGCTGATAGTTCTGATTCTAGTGCCAGCACGCCAAGTCTGAACTTTGATACACCGGTTCAACAATCGAATGGTGCGATCAAGGCCGTTGAGGCTTTGAAAAAAGCTTTTGCTTCGATTGATTTTGCACCACTGCACAAGTCAATTGATGGCTTGATGACTACTTTAAAGCCACTGAATAAAGACATTTGGGACGGGCTTAAATGGGGCTATGACAATATCTTAATGCCGTTGGCCTGATGGACAATTTCAAAGTTATTGCCCGCATTTCTGGACGTTTTAAGTGCGGCAATTAAAGTATTGACAAGTTTCATAAATGCTTCTAAGCCGGCTTTTACTTGGCTATGGGATACATTCTTGAAGCCGTTGGCTAAATGGACTGGTGGTGTCATTATTGGTGCTTTAGGTCTACTAGAAAAAGCTTTACTTGGTATATCTGATTGGATCAATAAACATCAAAAAGTAGTTGAAGCGTTCATGAAGATTTTCTTGACTTATTACACTTTCAAAATTGGTGTTGAAGCATTGCTTAAAGCCGGATTGGTTATTTATGATTTTATCAAGGCTTCAAAATTGGCCGCTGCCGCTCAGTGGCTATGGAATGCGGCAATGAGTGCTAACCCGATTGTTTTAGTCATTATTGCCATTACGGCCTTAGTAGCTGCTTTGGTTTGGTTCTTTACACAAACGAAAACAGGACAAAAAATCTGGTCTGACTTCATGAAATGGCTGAAGAATGCTTGGACAGATATTCAGAAATTCTTTATTGATTTATGGAATACAATTGCTAAATTCTTTATCGATACCTGGACAGATATGAAGACGGGCGGCTCCAAAGCATGGAACTGGATTTCAGATACGTTTAAGAATGTGTTCAACGGAATCGGTTCATTCTTCAAGAACATTTGGAATGGATTATCTAAATTCTGGGGGAATATCTGGAACGGTATCAAATCTACTGGATCAAGCGCTTGGAATTGGGTTTCTAAGAGTATCGGAAACGTTTTGAATGGTATTGATTCTGGTTGGCGCAAGATGTGGAAAGGTATGGCCAGCTTCTTTGGCAGTATCTGGGACGGTATTAAAAGTACCGTTAAGAGTGCCATGAATGGTGTAATTGGTTTTATCAATAGCGGTATTAAAGGGATTGATTCGGTCATTCATGCTTTTGGCGGTTCTAAAACAGCCATTGGATTAATTCCTAAATTTGCCAAAGGAACGCCCGGAGCTCCAAAAGGCTTGGCAATGGTTAATGATGGTGGCGGGCAAGAGGCCATTATCGACAATCAACAAAACGTTCACGTCTTGGATGGAAAAAATCAGCTGGTTAATTTCGAAGGCGGGGAGACGGTTATTCCTTATCAAGCGTCAAAGTCCTTGTTAGGTAAGGGAATTAACCATTTTGCTAGTGGAACTTTTGGCTGGCTTTCCGGATTTGGTAACTGGATAAAAGACAAATGGGAATCAATCACGAAATTTATTGCCAATCCGGTTAAAGCCTTACAGAGTATCGCAGGCGATACGATAAAGAGTCTGTCTGGTGGCAAAGGTGACTTAATTAGTAACATTGCGCCAGCACTTGGGAACGGATTAATTCAAGGTATCTCAGCGCCATTCAAATCCTTGCTAAGTTCTTTTAAGAAAAAGAACGATGAAGATAATAGTACACCTGCAGGTCACGGTGTTGCCCGTTGGCGTGACGATGTTGAAAAAGCCTTGCGTAAAAACGGGTTATCTACAAGTGCTTCGATGATTAATAAAGTTTTGCGCCAGATTCAAACGGAATCCGGTGGCAACGAAAAAGCCGTGCAAGGTGGCTATACCGATGTCAACACGCTATCAGGTGATTTAGCTAAAGGGTTGATGCAGACCATCTCTACTACCTTTAATCACTATAAATTCCCTGGTCACGGAAATATCTTCAATGGCTATGACAATTTGTTGGCAGCTCTTGCTTATGCTAAAAACCGTTATGGTTCTTCATTGAGCTATCTAGGTCAAGGCCATGGCTATGAAAATGGTGGTCTTATCGATCAAGACGGCCTGTATCGTGTCGGGGAAGGTGATAAGCCAGAAATTGTGTTGCCACTTACGAATAAACCTCGGGCACTTGAGCTCATTCAACAGGCTTTGTCCTTTATGGGTGAAACATTCAGTGCTGGCCTGCAAATACCAACTGCCTTATCACAATCAACTAGTTTTGGAGATGTGGCAAATACACAAGCTGGTCAATCTAGCAATGTGCGTGGTGGTGGTATCAATGAGTTAGGTTCTACGATTGTTAATGCACTTGTCCAGGGGCTGCAGATGTCTAGTAATGGTTTGAGTAACAATCAACCAACCGATCTGCATTTAACCATTCAGATAGGGAATGAAACAATTGGCAATGCAGCTATCGCTGGTATCAATACGATTAATCAAAGAAACGGAAGAAACATGCTGAAACTATAAGGAGATGATAGCGATTGACACTATATTATTTGGCAATTGGCGGGACACAGGTTAAATCGCCACAGACTTTAACGTGGGTCATACAAGATATCGATGCTAAAGCAAGCAGGGATTCTAATGGCACCATGCATCGTGACCGGATTGCTTCCAAAATTAAGCTGACCGTTAAGTGGGGTCCACTCACTGTTACGGAATGCAAAGCGATCTTAACTGCCATTTCCGGGCAGTTTTTTTCTTGCACTTATTTAGATGCACAGGCCGGCGGAATGGTTACCAAACAATTTTATGTAGGTGATCGGACAGCTCCTGTATACACGTTTAACGAACAACTGTCTCAATATGTGTGGACTGATTTGGAAGCCGACTTTATTGAGCAGTAGAAAGGAGGTAACACTTGATTATACAAAGCGATCAAGCTAAAACAGCTTGGCAAGCAACCGAAAGAACTTTAGACGCTATTGTCAATATTAACGGCATTGATTATCACACCACTGATATTGCTTCAATTGCTTATGATTCAGGCGCTTTCACGGGTGATACTTTTGCAATCGGATCCACTTATGAAAACAACGTGACAATCACATTCATTCACTTGGTGGAAGGCCTAAAACAGGGTCAAACCGTGACGACCAAGATTGGCATTAAGCTGCCGGACAGCACATTCGAATATAGCCCGCTTGGTGTATTTGTTATTTCTGACGATATTGAAATGGATAGAAATAACGACGCGACAACCATTAAGGCCTATGACAGGATGGCTTTGCTAGAAGGCAATTATGTCTCTAAATTGACTTATCCAGCCAAAGTAGTTGATGTCATTGCTGAAATTGCTAATTTGTCTGGCGTGCCTTTGAACATTGACGACATTGCTAGACTTCCGGTTTTGATTGATGTGCCTAAAGCAATTACAGGGCAAACCTATCGAAATGCCATTGGCTGGATAGCGCAATTCTATGCTGGATTTGCATTGTTTGACCGTGACGGAAAACTCACGATTAGACAAGCCACGGATGTTGATTACACGCTTGACCCAAGTCAATATGAGCAAGGCGGATTAACAAAGAATGAAGCACCTTATGTGATTGGCGGCATTCAATGTCAGGTAACAACCACAACGACTGATTCGGCAGGCGATTCTACAGACAATACTGTGACTTTACAAGCCGGTAGCAGTTCTGGCTCACAAATTGAAATCACGAATGATTTAATGGATCAAAACCGTTTAAATCAGATTTGGGATTCAATTAAGGATTTGAATTTTTATCCATTCAGTTTAAATTGGTTTGGTAATCCAGCTATTGAAGCAGGGGACTGGCTAGCGCTTAAAGACACACAGGGCAATAGTTTTAACGTTCCTAATAATGCTTATACGATGACTTTTGACGGTAGCCTATCTTCTGTTTCTTCGGCTGAACAAACTTCCACCTCACAAGATGTATATTCCTATACAGGCAATCTGCAGCAAAAGGTGGATAGCTTATTCGGTTTGAGAAGCCCGACCGGCAATTTTATTTATGGGCCCGATACAATTTCTGAACCCACTGATGCTAAATTTGGCGATATTTGGTACAAAAAAAATGGCAATGATGTTGAATTATGGATATATCAAAAACAGTCAGACGGTACTGGGAAATGGGTGCTGGATGTTTATCAGGCATTTTCACAAAAGGTAACCGATCAGGTTGACACTGCTGTTTCGGACGCCAAATCCTACACCGATGACTTGAATGATTCTCTTGCTCCGCAAATAGCTACTATTGGCAGTCAAGCAGACAGTGCTTTTGATAAAGCCTCACAAGCTATCTCAAGTTACGCTCAAGTTGCAAATCAGGCTTCAAGTGCTTATGCTACGGCCTCATCTGCAGCCAGTGACTTAGCAACGACTAAAAGCAGCCTAGCGAACACACAGTCAAGTTTGGCAGCTACTGCTTCTATGGCAGCAAAAAATGGCTCTGATATTGCTTCAATCAAGACAGATGTCTCTGGTTTACGCGGTTCTTTTGCTACAACTTCTGGTGCGGTTGCTGATTTGCAAATAAATGCTTCGCAAACGTCTTTAGATATTGCGAATGCTAAGGGCGACATTTCGAGCCTGCAAAATACAGCTTCCCAAGCAAGTATCGACATGGCAAACGCCAAAGGCGACATCTCATCACTGAAAAGCAGAGCTGACGGTTTTGATGGTGAGTTCCAGAATGCCAATGGAAGTTTGGCTGATTTGAAATTGCGTGCAGATGGATTTGATGCCACTGTGACGAAAGTTAATAACTTGCAAGTCGGTGGTGTCAACAGAATGGTAAACACTGCACTTAGTGCCGTTAATAATACAGCTTTTCTGGTTGGAACTAGTCAACCGACATCAGGATTTATTAGGACGAGGGACTCCGATGGTGAACATTATGTAGCTGATGCATCAACAAATGAAAGATACGTGCGTTATACAGGAGGGCCTTCGTTCGCACGGCTAAATGGTCTGATACCAGGTAACACTTATACCTTTCACGGCTACTATAAAGCGTCTTCACATGGATTATATATCCGTGAACAGGTAGGGACGAATGGAACAACTTGGAGTAGTGATACTCATACAAATTTGTCTGATGCTAGTGATTGGGCTTATTTTAAACACACATTCACTATCCCAGCGAATGCAACAGGTTACTATTTCAGTTTCCAGTTAATTAACCCGGTCCAAGGCGATACGCTTGATACACAACTTCTCGAGCTTGAAAATGGAAACGTAGATACTGCATATTCTGTTGCCCCAGAGGATATTGATTCTCAATTCTCATCTGTTCATCAAGATATTACAGGTTTACAGACATCTGTTGGCCAAAAAGTAGATAACCAAACTTACCAAACTGATAAATCTCAAACAGCGACTGAAATTAGCCAACGAGTAACTAATGACTCGTTTTCTAGTTATCAAACGCAGCAAGCTGATCTGTTGGCTAATAAAGTTGAGAGCTCGACTTATCAAACGATGGTGGCTCAACTGCCTAATCAATTTGCTGTGAAGGCAACCGAAACTGTCGCTTCCACTGCTGCAAGCAATGCAACTGTTGCTAAGAATTCCGCTGCTTTGGCTGTGTCTAGTGCTTCGGCAGCTAACTCATCTGCAGCTGCGGCCCAATCAAGTGCCGCTTTGGCTTATAGTCAGGCCAGTGCAGCAAATTCGTTAGCTGGTGGTGCAAATTCTTCTGCAGCAACGGCTATGAGTTCGGCAGCAGCTGCAAATTCAAGTGCTGCGATTGCTCAATCTAGCGCAGCAACGGCCATGAGCCAAGCAAGTCAAGCGTCGAGCGCTGTTAGTTCATTAGCCACTTACACGACAGCCCAATTCTCTGTGCAGAATACTGCTATTCAGGCAAAAGTCAGTCAACAAGATTTTGATAATTTGAAGGTTGGTGGCACGAATTTAGTTATTAGGCATAACGAAGTGTCTAATATGATGGTTGGGATGGATGGCACGGTTCAGGCATGGAATGGCGTAAGTTTGACTGCTGATTATATTTCCGTCACAGGACAAAAAAACTTTGTTTTTTCTAAAATTCCAAGTGGGACAGAGACTGATTCTTATTTTAGATATGCCTACTATGACACGAATAAAAAGCT
Source organism: Oenococcus sicerae (assembly GCF_004102045.2). Lineage (GTDB taxonomy): Bacteria > Bacillota > Bacilli > Lactobacillales > Lactobacillaceae > Oenococcus > Oenococcus sicerae. The sequence goes on from NZ_CP029684.2 coordinate 1,326,557, forward strand.
TATAGTACGTGCCTCTAATCAAACCAATTCATTTATTTCTAATGTCCCAGACGGATCTGCTTATTTAAGGGTTTCATATCCAACGGCAAGTAAAGTCAAAATTGAATCTGGCAACACTAAAACGGATTGGTCAGCAGCCCCAGAAGACCTAGCAACCGAAGCCGAAGTTACGGTCATGAAAGACGACATTAATCTTCGTGTACAAAAAGGAGATTTAATCACGCAGCTTAATTTAGAGGCTGGTACAACGCTGCTGCAGACAGGAAAATTCATTATCAATGCTGCGACGACAGTGATTAGTGGAACTTCTTGGCTTGATGGGGCTGTGATTAAGAATGCATCAATTGGTACGGCCCAGATAGGCACGATCGATGCCAGTGTGGCTCACGTTGTCAACATTGACGCTAATCAAATCACAGCTAACGCAGCCACATTTTTCCAGACTCAATGGCAGAATAATTATGGAAATCGTATTGCGATTAATGCTTCAGATATAGTATTAACGTCAACAACCGGCTCAAATCTTGATATACAAGCCAGAAAATTACAATTTACTTCTAGTACCGACAGCCTAGTTATAAATATGTCTACTCAAAATTGGGTTGATATAAATGGGACTACTACTACAGCTAAGGGCCTTAACTTTTCTGTGTTGGGCGATACTACAAATTCGTATATGTCATTCGGTCGTTATAACGGTTCTGCTATCATGATGTACGCTGGCGCGACCATGGAGCATGGAACAAATATTATTACTAATGATGCTTGGAATGTCTTTACCGACTTCGTTGTAACCAACAGTAGGTTTTTGAGGTTCACAACATCTCCTTCAACGGGATCCTATAATATTGTTGCCGATGCAGGGGGTAATTCTTTAGATTTTAATGCGGTTGATCATTTCTGGTTCAATAAGCCAATTCAACAAAATTCATTGCTTTCCAAGAAGAACATTTTAGGTGATTATCCGTTTGTTGCTCATGAAGAACTTGACAAAATGGATATTAAGATGGTGAACTATAAAGATGATACCGAAGGCACCAAACCGATTTTGACGGCAATCATCGATGATGTGAATCAGGTTAAAAAATACTATATTCCCGAAATTATGACTGGCCACGAGGGTGTTGATATTTATTCATTTGCATCATTAATTGCTTTGTCCGTCAAAGAAAATGATCTGACTCTGGCTGACCATGAGAGCCGCATTACCGAATTAGAAAACGAAATAAAAACTTTGAAAGCCACATAGGCTTTTTTATTTAGGAGAAAATATGGAACAAGAAAAAATAAATTGGCGGCAAGTTGCGACAAGCCTAGCAACGAAATTAGCAAATTCGGAAGCGCAAAATTCGATTTTGCAAACGATATTGGAAGAAACAAAACAAAAATCAGTATCAAGGAAGGAGGAAAAATAATCATGGAAATTAATAAATCTCAGAGCTTCAATGCTCAAAGCAAAGATACTAACGGAAATCAGATAGCCTATTTCAATGGTTCGGTAAACAGTAGTAATGTCAGTCTCTCGGTCAACCCAATTAATGTTCAAGGCTTTAAAGCCAACCGTGCTCAAATTGAAGCAGATTTTGCCGACTTTGAAAAGACTGTTTTTGATGAAGCAGTATCACAAGACGCCACGCCAGCGAGTTAATACATGAATCCTGACGGCATTAGGTCTTGGCTAATGTTGATCGCAACAGGTATTGGTCTGCTGGGATCCATTTATGCCATATTCAGAAAAACATTAAATAAATTCTTCACAGACAACTTTAAAGAGTCCACTGAGTCCTTAAACGAAACAGTCCATTTACTCAATGAAAGTGTTAAAAAACAGTCCGAAATGTTAGATCATGATTTCAAAAAAATTCAAGAAATAGATGAAAAAGAGTCTGATCACGAAAAACGCATTCATACATTGGAAGACTGGAAAGAATTTACAAATGGAAAATAAACAATTAAATAGTTTGGAAAATATGTTTGCACTGGTCTAATTATCCAGTGCTTTTTATTAGGAGGAATTATGCAAGTAATATTTAATACACTTTATGTTTTACTAGGAGCTTTTGGCATTGGCGCGCTATTCTTAGGACTTCATGCCCTGATATCAGTGGCCGAAGCTAAAAACGCTCAAGCATTAGCTAGTGCACAAACTGAGAAAGCAAAATTGAGAAACGAGCACATTCAAACTGCTTTAGCCTTTGCTGACCAGGTTGTCAGTCTAGCTGAAAAAACGCTTGGTACAGGCGGCGAAAAAGAGAAGTATGCCACTGATTTGTTAAACAAGCGTTTACAAGACAATGGTTTAGCTGGCAACTTCACACCAGATCAGATTGAAGGGTATATCAAAGCTGGCGTGGACGTCCTTAAATCAAAAGGACTGGAAATTCACGCACCAAAGGCGGAAGTCAGCGAGGCTAAGTAATGGTCTTAAACGGCTGTGATATTAGTAATTATCAAGCGGGAATTAATCTTAAACTTGTTCCTGCTGACTTTGTTTTGATTAAGGCTACCGAAGGCACGTCTTATGTCAGCCCTTCTTGCAATGCGCAGACAACTAGTGCTTTATCGGCTGGCAAAAAGGTCGGCTGGTATCACTTTGCTTCAGTTGGCAATGCCGTGGCTCAAGCTGATTATTTTGTTAATAACATCAAGAATTACATCGGCAAAGGTATTCTCATGCTTGACTGGGAAACGGCGCCCGTTTTGAATCAAGGCGTTGCTTGGGCTAAAGCGTGGCTCGACCGTGTCTATGCTAAAACAAATGTTCGCCCGATTATTTACATGAGTAAGTCCATTGTCAATCAGTACAACTGGTCAAGCGTAGCCAAAGATTATGGCTTATTCTTTGCTCAGTATGCTAATTACAATCGCACTGGCTATCAGAATGACCCTTGGACAGATAACGCTAAACTAGGTGCTTTTGGAACAGCTGTAGCGTTTCAGTACAGTTCATCTGGCAAATTAGCTGGTTGGTCTGGCAACCTTGATTTAGATGTCTTTTATGGTGATAAGTCCACTTGGGATAAATATGCTGGAGCTAAATCTATTCCTGCACCTGTTTATAAAAAAGGCGATTTTGTCACCGTCAAAGACGGTCAAACTAAAAATGCTGTCGGCTATGATATTAAAGGTTGGGTCGGGCAAAAGATTGAGATTGTCAATATCAGGCAATCAGGTGACCATTGGCTTTATGATGGCAAAGTCGGCAACAATCCATTCAATGATTTGTTAGCTGCCAACATCACAAAATGGGAGCAAGCGCCAGCACCTTTGTTCAAAGTTGGCGATCAAATACAAATAAGTCCAAAAGCGCTTAAAGAGCGTAACGGCTATGATTTGACACCACGCCGTTTAAAAGTTGGTAAGGTGGCAAGTGTGGTTAAATATCCAACCAAGTATTCACGTTCATGGTATGAATACAAAATTGCCTATACGGATGGCAAAGAAAACGATCACGTTTTGGAACAGGATTTAACATTTTAAAGCTGCACAACAAGCAGCTGACGAAAAAGCGAAGGCTGACGCACTGGCTGCTGCACAAAAAGCAGTGACAGACGCACAAGCAAAAGTTGCTGAATTAAGTAAATAAAGATTAAAAATACCCACTGGTTTAACTGCTGGTGAGTATTTTTTGTGTAATAATCTTGGTAGGCAAAGCCAGGGGAGAAAAAATGCCATCAGATAACATTAAGAAAATTAAAGAAATTTTGTACAAACCTTTCGTCTCCTCACGTTTTCTTGGAATATTTTTCTTAATAGCCGGGATGGCGCTGGCATTTTTTTCTTGGCATAATACTTTTTTGACTGATTTGAACACTACTAAAAATTCTATTCCGATATTTTGGGAGTATCTTAGAGTGTTTTTAGTTTTTCCTATTTCTTGCATTATTATTGTTTATAGCCAATTTATTTTCTTCGGTGGCATTAAAAACAAAAAAGAACCAGTCAAGAAAAGTAAAGATCCGCTTTTGTTTCCAGCGATTGTTATTAGTCTTTATGTTCTCTTAATAGGAGGAATGTTCCTATCTCATTTTTTTATGTCGGCCAAAAACTTGTCTAAAATTGACCCTTTATTAAGTCCATTGATATCCTTTTTGGGAATTTTTGTGGGCTTATATATTGCGCAAATGAAGCTTTCGAAATAAAAACATAAAAAAGATGGTAATGAAAAATGGTGACACCGGCTAATGCACAAGCTCGCTTGCAAGAATTGCAAGCTGCTAAATAATTGAATAAGCAATTAAAGCCCATCGGATTTATTTCTGGTGGGTGTTTTTTTATTTTTAAGTCTTTGCAAATATATTTTTTTAGGTATCACTTGATAAAAAAAGGTGGATAATGAAAGCAAATATGTCATCGAAAAAGTTAAAAATAAACGCCGTTGATCTCTTTTGTGGGGTGGGAGGATTAACAAATGGTGTCCAACGTTCTGGGATTAACGTCGTTGCGGGATTTGATATCTTACAAAGTTGTCGCTTTCCTTATGAATACAATAATTCGGCTAAGTTCATTCTCAAAGATGTTAAGAAAATAAAGCCAGGAGAAATAGACAAACTATATCCCAAAGACACCGATATTAAAGTATTAATGGGTTGCGCGCCTTGCCAGCCGTTTTCAACTTACAGTCATCGATATAAAGATAGCCCGAATCGCATTACGAAAATGGATTTGTTAGATTATTTTGGCAAGCAGGTTCAAGAAGTCCATCCGGATATCGTATCTATGGAAAATGTGCCACAAATAGCTAATGAAGATGTTTTCGATCGATTTGTTGAGCTGCTTAAAAACGAAGGATATCAAGTAGATTGGCGTGTCGTTTATGCTCCAACTTATGGTGTGCCACAAAGTCGACATCGACTTCTTCTACTGGCTTCTAAGTTCGGAACAATTCAGTTGGAAGCGCCTCTGTTTGACAAAGATCATTATCCGACTGTACGCGAAGCTATTTCTGGTTTGCCTAAG